>CAILUU010000041.1 GCA_903837525.1 uncultured Bacteroidota bacterium
CTTACGCTTAGGCATGTGCTTTTTATTTTTAACACTTGGCTTTATATTTAGTATTGGATTTTGGGCCAAACCTATTATTACTAATAAAACTATTTCTTTATTTAAAAAGAAAGAGGACAGTATTGCATAAATTATTTTATGAGTGAAACAAGAGTTATTGGAATTGATTTAGGGGCTACGAATATTCGAGCAGGTTTAGTGTATGAGAGCAGTATACATAATATTCAAAGCAAACGTATTAAAAGTGAAGGCACAGTAGAAGAAGTATTGGCCGATTTTTATTTATTAATTGATGCGCTATTAGATAAAGAAGTAGTTGCTATTGGAATAGGGGTTCCAAGTGTAGTGGACTTAGCAAAAGGTATTGTATATGATGTGCAACATATACCTTCTTGGAAAGAAGTACCCTTAAAAGAAATTTTAGAAAAAAAATATAAACTTCCAGTTTATGTAAACAATGATGCTAACTGTTTTGCCTTAGGTGAATTTCATTTTGGAAAGGGCCGAGGTAAAACTGATATGATTGGACTTTCTATTGGCACTGGTTTAGGTGGTGGTGCTATTGTCAATAAACATTTATTTGCTGGTCCTAATTGTGGGGCGGGTGAGTTTGGTATGGTAGACTACTTAGACCACAATTATGAATACTATGCAAGTGGTCAATATTTTTCTCATATCTATAATTTAAAGGGAGAAGAAGTATTTGAACGCGCTAAAGCAGGAGATAAGCAAGCCCAGCAGTATTATGCAGAACTGGGCACGCATTTAGGCAATGCTATAAAAACCATCATGTATACTTATGATGCTTCATTTATTGTACTTGGAGGTTCCGTAAGACATGCCTATGCTTATTTTGAACAAAACATGTGGGCACGCATAAATACTTTTGCCTATGGGCATTCAGTAGCTAATTTAAAAATAGAATTATCCGATTTAGAGAACGCAGGAATTCTAGGTGCTGCTGGTTTATACTACGATCAATTATAATTAATTTCAATCTATATTTTTTTAAAAAAGCATAGGTTGGACTAAGAATACCTAACCCAACCTATGCTTATAACTATTTTCAATTTTATCTACTAAATGGCTTATGCCAATTTAGATGCATAATTACATCTTGCATACTCCATAAATATATAAATGGTGCTATAGCAAAAAGGGTTAAAAGTAGATAACCTAAATACCTCATTAAATAAAAAGGATCTTTAGATTTTCTCTGCTCAATAAAGTTTGAAGAAAAAAAGCGAAAAGGTATCTTAGGTTTTTTTTCCTCTTGTGCTAAGAAGACAAGCATAAGAAAAATACAACTATAAATTTTAAAAAGTACTAAAATAAAAGATAAGAAAAATTCATAGCCGTTTTCTAACTTATCTTTTGTTAGTAAATTAATATAACTAGAAATTGATATTATGAATAAAACTAAAAATAAAACCTTCTTTTTTTCAATTGTTTTTAATAAAATCTCAATTTTTTTCATATTAATCTTTATTTTTCATTTTTGCGAATGATACATGCTTTATAAGTATATACACAGGCCTGTTTGTCTAATAAGTAAATTCGTATTGATTGTGTAAGTCCGGTAACTCCTCCAATAATACCTCCACCTATTGCTCCGTAAAATGTTCCAACTATTGGAACTACAGAGCCGCCAGCTCCTCCATAACTTGCACCCGCTATTGATAAATCGAAACAATGGGTTAAAAAATTATTAATATAAGAGGAACTTGCTTTTGCTAAACATGCTTGATATTCAAAACAACAAGCATCTTTACATTCTGCCGTTTCGCCTCCATCTTCATTTTCTAATTCTTCGTTTTGAACTAATCTCCAGTATTCCCAATCTCTTAAAATGCCATCAACCATATCATTCCACATGCCTGTTGCTCTTTTTTGACTTGCTTTTTCTAGCAATTCCATTTTATTATTAATAAAAAGCTTTCTTGCATCGCTAATTATTTTATTTTGATTTAGTTTCTGTAATTTATTAAGGCTAGAATATTTAAATCTAAATTTTTCAGCACTGCTACTAATTAATTCAGATGCCTTTTGTAGTTCAGAGAACGATTTAAAATGATAAAAATCAGCCAATTCTTTTTGCGCAGCTAAATTATTGGGATTTTTATTAATCTCTGTAATTAAACGGGTGCTTTGTTTTTGAATTTCATCTATAGTGCGGGTATCTTTATACATTACTTGCAAATAGAACGGATCAAACTTCGTAATGGCATCATTAAGAGAAACAAATGATTCAGTTGCGGCCATTTCATTTGCTATATCTTTATTATTAGCAATGATATTTGGCGAATCATTTGATTTTGTGCAAGCGACTAAAAACATAATTAATAAAACGGAAAAGAACTTTGTAACTAATTTAATATTTTTCATGATATTGTTTTTTAATCTTACTTTATTATAAGATCGTAAACGTTAAAATAAAAAAATAGTAAACGCATTAACA
>CAILUU010000042.1 GCA_903837525.1 uncultured Bacteroidota bacterium
ATTCATCTCTCTTCAACTTTACTTTTACAAAATGGCTCAAAACGTCCTCCAGATATTCTGGATTCTTTCCAACCATTTTTATTATGTCATTTTTTAAAGCTTTCATGTTGTCGTTAATGTCTGCATGGGTGACGCATAACGTTTTGCAGCTACCCGAAGGGCGGGACTTTTACCACAAAACTTGATTTGAAAAACTAAACTTTCATTAACCACAAAACTGTCTTTGGAACAAGAAACCCCGCCTTTTGGGTAGGTGCTGTTATGCGTTCGTGCTTTTTTCAAGTCTATTTATTATTTTTTTACCTATCTCTTGAAATGGAACTTCTACAGTCTTATAAAGTATAGTTGATACTAAAATAGTCAAAACAGAAACAACAGAAAATCTTGCAATATAATTTAATGTCCCATTGTCTAAATAGTCGATAAAATTTAAACGTGTCAGCCAATGTAAGACGGCAAAATGTACTAAATACATACTAAAACTAATTTTGCCAATGTAGCTTACAATTGGATTTACTATAAGCGTAAATTGGAATGTGCTAAGTCCTAATCCCAAAATTAGAAATCCGATACCAAAAAGTACGTGATTTGGAAAGAATAATTGAATTCCAGTCCCAAATTGAGCAAGTAATAGTCCGCTAAACACTAAAATTGATTTCCCTGAAATTTTTCTAATACTTTCATTCTCTATGATTATAAAGTACAACAATATACCTAAGCAAAAAACAGGTAATTGACTAGGGAAATATAAAAATAGATAATTACTCCATAAGCTATCGTCACTAATTAACTGAAATTTCATAAAAAACAATTTAAGTAAAACGCGTACTATTATGCTAAAAATAAAAAAATTAAAGGCTTGATTTAAATTTTTCACTCTTGAAAACAAAAGTGGTAAGACAGCATAAAATGTCATTTCAACACCAATTGACCAGCCACCAGGAACTAAGCTAGTTATCCAATACGGATTAAAACCGTGTAAGAATGTAAAATTTGAAATAATGTTTAGAACAGTAATATGAGTCTGGTCACCAAGCCAATATCTTGGCCCTAATCCGTCTTGTAACAAATAATAGCAAATTCCTATGTAATACATGGGGGCAATTCTAAAAAATCTCCTCAGAAAAAAATTTCTAATTGGTGCTTTTTCTTTCGTTAATCTGTTTTTAAAAGAAAGGAATAAAGTAAATGCACTTGCAAGATAAAATAACTGAACACCTCTAGCTCCCTCCCCAATAATATTGGCAATTATTTTAGGCACATTAAAATGACCGTATTGAGCTGTATGTACCATTATAACACCTAAAATTGCTAATCCTCTTAATGCATCAACATAGTCTAATTTTTTCATTGTCTTTTTTCGTTGTTAGTTTTTAGCATGACGCATAACGTTTTGCGAGCATGTATAGTTTTTTGTAATTCAAATTTATACATTTGAGCGTTAACACACAAAAAATTATTCATGCTCGCTGTTAGGTGCAGTTTGGCGACAGCAGCACATACAAAGGTTTTCCTTTGTTGGCTG
>CAILUU010000043.1 GCA_903837525.1 uncultured Bacteroidota bacterium
AATTATTATACACACTAAATTTTATACCCCGTTGTTTATAACTAATAAAAATAGTTTATACAATCAATATAACAGTAGGGTTTTTAATATATATATATGTTAATTAAAAGTGAGTTACTGTTAATAAACAAAAAATTACAATTTCATTACTTTTAAAAAATAATCTATCCACTTATTAACAGCCCTAATAGTAATAGATGATTATATAAATAAATAGTATTAATACATATTATGGTAGATATTAACACCATAAAACTAAATTTAATTATAGCTGACTTTTTAGATATAACACAGGTATATTATACTAAGTGTAAAAGAATAGCCCAGGTAAAACATTTATACCTTCTCCGCCAACAAACACCTATATATGTAACGATTACCCTTATATAAAATTAAATACGCTAGAAAAGCCTTATTTATACCTTAAATAAGAACTACCTAAAATTACAATAGAAGAAAATTTACACTTAGCTGTAAAAAAAAATTGATAAAATAATAGAGCTAAGTGAGCTATTTGGATTAATTATAAGTTACAGTGTTAATATATTTCTGAATAAATTGATTTTTAATACCTATCCTGTTATTTTATAGACAACCAATTTTAAGAAGAGATAATTAAACATTCACCTTCCTTCGTTTACCTTTCTATAGCGTTTAATTACTGTTGTTGTCTTGCAATTGAGTAGCTTATTAAAACGTAAACCAAAAATAAAAGTCCGAATGTAATAATGTAAGTTGGCTCTTGAAATTTAAAGATGCTACTTAAAATATTAAGAATAAAACTAAGTAAAAAGAAAATTCCTGAAACGGTCTTAATATTTATTGTTGTTCTTGGTTGTTTAAATGAAAGTGCCATTAGTCCAACACCTGAAACAAGCAAAAATATAAATGAACCAACTGTATAAATCATTTTTGTTTCTGTTGGAGAATAACTGTAAAAAGCATAAGCAATTAATGAGCAAATGCAAATTGTAACGATTGTTAAAATAAAATTAAGTTTCATGTTTTTTTATTTAGGGTGCTGGTGGTGGAGGTGGAACAACTGTAAAAACTTGTGAAAGTTCTGTAACATTACTTGCTAAATCCCACGCTGCCATTCCTTCTTTCCAAATATGATGTGCTTTTGTAAATTGTCCACTTCTTGCAAGTTGTTGTAATTGTTCAAAAGAATGTGAGCCACCTTGTTGTCCATTCAAAGCAATGTGGTATAAAATTATAGGCGCTGGTGGTGGTGGAGTTTGATTTATTTTATTCATCATTCCACCCATTTGATTTGCCATTACTCCACCAAGCATCATTCCTGTCATCATTCCTGCAGGGTTTATTCCCCCCCCTCCAATATTTCCCATTTCTCCTAAACTTTCTGCTGCTGTTTTAAGAACATCTGCTTTTTGATTAAGCTGATGAACAGCAAAATTTTTACCTTCAACTTGCATTTCTGTATCTTTTCGTTGAATACGCATACTCTCTGAAAGATTAGTGATATTAATGCCTGTTTGAGCTTCTATAGTTCTTGTTTGTTGGTCCGCTGTCGATTTTTTAAGTTGTTGATAATGTGGATGTTCTTTTTCTAATTCAATTGTAGAAATGTCAACTCTTTTTAGATTAACTCCAAAATCATCTTGCATTGTTTCCTTAATTCTTGACTGAATAATTTCGCTAATTTCATCAATTTTTCTTTCTATTTGCATCACAGGAATATTGTTGTCTTGTGGAATATTTAAGACTACTGATTTTGTTTTGCGAATGAAAAAGTCTTTAATCTGATTTTTGAAATCATCTAACTCGAAGTTGATTAAACGATTTAGTTTGATAAAGTTTTTATAATCAATAACATTAAAAGTAATTGTTCCTCGAACTGTGCAAGGCACACCTAAATCCATAAAACGTGGGTCATATATATCAAAGTAAGGAATACCAAACTTAATTTGCACGTTGCCCGAAAGATTGATAAAATATATTTCTGCTTGAAATGGCGAACTACCGCCAAATGCTAACCCAACAATGTTTGTAAGAATTGGAAAGTTTGCAGATTTAATGGTTTGGTCATAAGGGCCTGTTATGTAATCGTGTAGCGAACCATCTTTTTGTTGATAAACAAAAACTGCAAGTTCACCATCTTTTACTCGCAAACTGCTACCATAACGAATAGAGTTTTCTTTTTTGGTTGAGTTTGCACCACCCGTTGGTGTCCATTTATGAACAAGATATTCCTGTTCATCACAACGGATTACATCCATTAAACCACCTTCGTTTTTGTTACTAAATAGTCCCATTATTTTTTTATTTGATGTTTATTTAATGCCAAGTTGATTTGCATAATGATTAATTTCTTCCAATGTTTTTTTATCGTCTTTCATTGCAAATCTTGCTTTCATAATTATTTGTTCAGCTTTAGCTTTCCAAACAGAGACAAACTCATTATGTTCAATGTGCTCTGGATTATTTTTTGTTAAAAAATTTCCTTTTGCTGTAGCTTTTGGAAATGCTAATGATAAAAATTCTAAAATATCATTTTTTGTATTGGGAATTGGGAAAGAAGAAATTATTTCTTTCTTTCTTTTGTCTGTTTTACTACCCCCGCCAAGTGCATTTGATAAAGCACCCCCACCAATTGAATTTTTAAATAATCCTCCAATTACACCCCCTGCCGTAACTTTATCATCTCTTTGGCTTTCTACTTCATCTAACATTCTAAATAATTTTTGAACAGAGGCGTTAGCTTCTATATTGGAAAAATCATTTCCACAATCAGAACACCTGGTAGAAAAGGACTGAACTATTGCTCCGCAAGAATTGCATTTTTTCACATCCCCAAATTTATCAGACTTCGGCGCAGCCGTAAGTGCTTGATTTTGACCTATCGCACATTGCCTTTCAAAAATTTTAGCATCAAGTACCATTTCAAATTCATCAAGGTCAATGCCTGCGGCTTCTGCTTTTTTGAATAATATTTGTTTCTCTTTTTCTGTAAGTTCTCCATCAGACAAAGCGAATGCAATAAGCTTTTCTATTTGTTCGCTATACATTCCATCGTTTTCTTTGGCAACAGGTTGTGTGTCATTTGTTGAGTGAGTAGGAATTACAATAGGTATAGGTTGAGATTCAACAACTCTTTGAATTACAGGCTGCTGTTGTAGTTCCTGTTGGTTAGCAGGATTTGCATAGTTGTGATTATGGTTTACAGTAGTAACTTTTGCATTTGCTTTCCCTCTGTCAATAGCTTCTTTAATTTGTTTAACTTCTTCCTTTTTAAAGCCGTGTGCAAAAGCCTTATTTCCTTGGTTATAAAAAGTGATACTTGAAAATCCAATCATTGGTGTACTTATATCAACCGATGTAATATGCTCGTAATTAATAAACCTTGTGTCCCCACTTAGGAAGCTAGGGATTTTTACTTTAATTCCATTTTCTTCAATGTGAATTTCAGCAGGAAAAATTTTGTTGCCTTCGGAAAGCCTTGATGCTACAAACTTCATAGTATTTATTTTAAACTGTTTTGTAATTATGGTGTGTCACAAGGTGACGCCAAATATAAAATTACACGAAACCCACAATTATTCAAAATATCTAACATATACATTTATAATTAGTTAGTGATTGTAATTTTGTGTTGTTTCAAAAAATAAAAATATTGTCTTGTTTTTTATAAATTTACACTTAAATAAACACCTTCCCACCAATCCCATTAATTTCTGACTCCCACTATAAGCCTACTCAATACCTACCAATACCCAATAATGTGTCTATTAACTACCCAAAATGCACCAATTCTTTCTTTTATATTTTCTCTAATGTTTACATAAAAAAAATTATAATCGGCAATATGGTAATTTTTTTGTGTTAAAAATACATTACCAAAAAATTTAGGCTTACTGGTCCATAAAATATTTTTATGGACTTGTGCATCTACCACCCCGGGTATTATTTTATTAAAATTTTTAAGAACGCCTCCTTTATTTTTTATTTTTGGCACCTTTAAGCTATCCATTGTCCAGGTTAAGGGGTTTACTACTACAACCTTTTCCGTTTCTTTTAAAACATAGGCTGGCCCCTCGTAGCCCTTTTTAAATGTACGCCAACCAACAAAACAACCTGTTTGCCAACTATTACCGCAGGGTTGCAAAACACTAAAATAGTTTTGTGTAATAGGTAACCCAATAATATAAGCACACACTAGTTTATTTTGTAAGGGCTTGTTTTCAAAAAACTCTTTTAGTAACCTTGCTGCATGTAACGTGCCCTGGCTATGTGCTGCTATTATTATAGGTTTGCCGTTGTTATACAATTCTAAATAGGTTTCAAAGGCTTTTTTTATATCGCCATAGGCTAAATCAAAATTTTGTTGCACATCTGCCGCAGGCATAAAAAATGTTTTTATATGTGCTTGCTTATACCGCGGAGCATATACATTACAACTTTCGTTAAAAACACTTGCTTGGTATAATATGGTGCCTTCGTCTGTTTTTTTGTTTAAGTTTATATCATCTAGTGTTGCATTTAGTCGCCCATCGCCATAGTTTAATAAAGTTGTGGGGTGTATAAAAAATACATCTACTTGTTTTTGAGTACTGTCATAACTACCTAATGGTTTAGGCACATTATCGCTCATATCTTTTTTTAAGGGATGTGCTGCCCAATAATTTAAATTGGCATAAAACACTTTGCTGTCATCGGCTTTAAAATTATAATTTGTTGTGTTTATAATTTTGTTGCTACAGCTTACCAAAAGGCAAGCAATAATAAAGATTACGTATAAAGTAGATTTGTGCATTTTGAAAATTACAATTAATTTAGAGTAAATATAAATACTAGTTATGGCAATTCCTTCAGTTGATTTAGCAGAATTTTTATCGGGAGAAGAAAAACGTAAAAATTCCTTTGTACAATCTTTAGGAAAAGCCTATGAAGAAGTTGGGTTTGTAGCTGTAAAAAACCATGGTGTACCCGATGAGCTTATTGCCGATTTATATAGATATGTCCAAGAGTTTTTTAGTCTACCGTTAGATAAAAAAAAGCATTACGAAATAGCTGGCCTAGCTGGCCAACGTGGCTATACAAGCTTTGGTAAAGAGCATGCAAAAGGTAGCGATGCGCCAGATTTAAAAGAATTTTTTCAGTATGGGCAAACCCCAAGAGATAATTATAAGGAAGAAGAGTATCCACCAAATGTTAACGTTAACGAAATAACGCCTTTTAATAAAACTTTTACCGACGCCTACCGGGCATTTGAAAAAAGCGGTACGGCGCTATTACAAGCTATTGCCTTGTATTTAAATTTAGAAGAACACTATTTTGATGACTATGTATATAATGGTAACTCCATTTTGCGAGCCATACATTACCCACCCATAACCCACGAGCCTAAAAGTGCTATACGGGCAGAGCAGCATGAGGATATTAATTTAATTACCTTACTTGTTGGCGCAAGTGCAGATGGGTTACAAATATTAACTAAACAAAACGAGTGGGTTGGTGTAACTAGTTTGCCCGATCAAATAGTGGTAAACGTTGGCGATATGTTACAACGTTTTACCAATAACAAGTTGTGTAGTACTACACATAGGGTAGTAAACCCTACTAGAGAACTGTGGCATACGTCTCGTTTTTCTATACCGTTTTTTTTGCATCCAAAAAGTAGCATGAGTTTGCGTTGTCTGGATACCTGTATCAATGATGCTCATCCTAAAGTGTATGATGATGCTACCGCAGGAGAATATTTAGATGAACGCTTAAGAGAAATTGGATTAAAAAAATAAAATAGATAATAATTTTGTTACATATAGCCTCCATACGTGGAGGCTTTTTTGTATATTCAAACCTTGAAACTGCTGCGTCATATCCCTTTTTTAAAAGCTATTCTTTTGCATAGTGTTACCGCATTTGGTGGGCCACAAGGGCATTTTGGTATGATGATGAAAACTTTTGTTGATAAACGTAGAGATGTTACCAAAGAAGAGTTGATGGACTATATTTCGTTTTGCCAGCTTTTACCTGGCGCCTCCAGCACACAAACACTTACACTTATTGGCTTTAAACGAGGAGGCATTCCCTTAGCGGTACTTACCTTAGTTGTTTGGATTTTGCCTGCCTGTATTCTTATGGGGGCTTTATCTTTTTTAGTGAGCTCTATTGGCACAACAGGAACATTGGCTACTAGTATTTTTCAATTTATTCCACCTATGGCAATTGGTTTTTTAGCTTTTGCTGCTTATAGGGCCTTTACTATTTCTATCATAAACACCATTACAAAATTTATCCTTTTATTTGCCTGTATACTTTGTTATTTTTTTTTTAAATCCCCCTTTATTTTTCCTGTACTAATTATTACTGGCGGCATAGCTACCAACTTTAGCAACAAACGTATTTCTGAAATAGAAAAAATTAAGCCTAAACAAATTCGTTGGACAAATATTTGGTTGTTTGTATTGCTTTTTATTGTTGCAGGTGCATTAAGCGAAACGGCTCGTAAACAACAATGGCAAAACCGAAAAGTGTATAACCTCTTTGAAAATAATTATCGTTTTGGAAGTTTTGTTTTTGGAGGTGGAGATGTGTTGATTCCTTTAATGCTAGATCAGTTTGTAGCTAGGCCAACTAGTGTGCGCATGCTTAAAAAAAATGATTTAAACGTTATTCGCTTAGAGAGAGATGAGTTGTTAACTGGTGCAGGAATGGTAAGGGCAATACCGGGCCCAGTATTTTCTATAGCAGCATTTACGGGTGGCTTGGCTCTAAAAGAGGAAGGAAGAATGCAACAAACGCTGGGTTGTATTATTGGTGCTATTGGTGTTTTTTTACCCAGTGCTTTATTGGTGTTATTCTTTTTTCCCGTTTGGCAAAACTTAAAAAAGTTTGTAGTCGTATATAGAGCATTGGAAGGTATTAACGCTGCAGTGGTTGGTATAATGTTAGCTGCCACCTATTACTTACTTAAGGAGCTACATATTAAAGAGCTTAACCTTATTAATAGTACACAGATTGTTGTAATTATTGGAACCTTTATTTTATTAAACTATACTAAAATTATTCCCCCCATTATTGTTGGTGTTTGTATGTTGTTGGGTTATTTTATTTAATATTAAAATCTTATTCTGCCGTATCGATTCTCCTAACTATTTATAATAATTATTTGCTGCAATATCTTTTTCTACCATATCGGGCACTAAAAAGCGAATAGATTTTTTTTCTTTTACTAACTTACGTATATGTGTACTCGATATATCTAGCAGGGGGGCTTGCAATTCTATAATAGTAGCTTTAAGGGTGTTTTCAATTGAAAACCCCGAGCGCTTATAAATATATAATTTATAATTTTTTATCAGCTGCTCATAGTTTTTCCATTTGGGTAAGTTTTGAAAACTATCGCTGCCCATAATTATATTAAACGTGTGTTGCGGATATTGTTCTTTTAAATACGTTAGTGTATCAATTGTGTAGGATGGTTTTGGTAAAGTAAACTCTACTTTACTGCATTTTAATTTAACATCATCTTCAATTACGGCATTTATCATATGCAAGCGTTGATATTCATTTAAAAGATTAGCTGGGTTTTTCAGTGGATTTTGAGGGGATAATACAAACCAAACTTGCTCTAAATCTGTTTGGGAGGCACAAAAATTTGCTATTATTAAATGCCCAATATGTATAGGGTTAAAACTGCCAAAATATAATCCAATATTCATAAATATCTAATAATCAATTTATTACATAATTAGTTGTTCTTCTTCTACAATTATGCCCTCTGCTTCATCTATTCGCAAGCTTAACGTGTAGCCGCTTACTTTTATGCAAATAGGATCACCAAGCGGAGCAACATGATCTACTAAAATAACTTCGCCAGGCACTAAGCCCATTTCCATTAATTTTAAAAAAAGCTCATCGTTTTCAAAATGCTTAATTATTACTTTTTTCCCAATCTCAATTTCTGATAATCGCTTATTCATATTTTTTTCTTTCCTTAATAGTGTTATTCTTTTAAAACCAATTGTGGTTTAAATTTTTCACATCAACTTCTGGCACAAAGTTACCATTTCAAAATACTTATCTAATTTCGATATTAGAAAATAAGCAATGATAACGATCAATTTTAATTACTTAGATGTTTCATCTACTGCTTTTAAAAACAAAAAAAGGCTTAAGGCTCAATTAGTTTCTTTATTTAAAAAAGAAGGAGCGTTGGTAGAAAGTATGGACTATATTTTTTGTACCGATGCTTATTTGCTGGGTATTAACAAGCAATTTTTAAAGCATAATTTTTATACCGATATTATTACGTTTAACCTAGCTAATAAAAAAGCACCTATACAGGGCGAAATATATATAAGTATGGATAGGGTAAAAGAAAATGCCCAAACCCACCAAACAACGTATAAAGAAGAGTTACACCGAGTAATATTTCATGGCGCTTTACACCTATGTGGCTACAATGATAAGCTACCTAGCCAAGTAAAGAAAATGCGTAAAGCCGAGGACAGTTACTTAGCTTCTTATTTTAAATAGTTCCACAAGCAACAGTTTCATACCGAAACAATGTTTACTTATTTGTTTCACGTATCCCTGTTTCGTACCGAAACAAGTAGTAATTTTGTTTTATGGCAACTAAAACAGCACCCAATACAGCAGATTTTAACTTTAATGAAAAGCGTAAATGGCAAATTGCCCTACGTAGGTACGTTTTAGAAAAAAATAAAAGCAGTCAATATGCCCGATACTTTGGGTTACCAATATATATGTTTAGAAACTGGATAGAACTACAGTTTGATGAAAGCTTAAACTGGGACAACTTTTCAACCGCTTGGCAATTTGATCATATAGTGCCCATCGCTTTATTTGATTTAAAAGAGGAGGAGGAGCTAAAGCTTTGTTGGAGCTTTATTAATATAAGAGTGGAATATATTTTGCATAATAAAACCAAAGCAAACAGGGCGGATATGAACGAAATCAAGCGTTATTTTGAAAAACTGCACCAGAAAACCCGCTTTCCACTATGTTTATTAATGATTGATAAGCTAAACAAGCTAGATGTGTTGGAATTAACCGCAAGCCAAAAACAGCAAATTTTTTTGCTAGAGAATAAAACGTATTTAGAAACAGTGTCAGCTTTTGGCACTTATGAATTTACACAACTTAACCAAGGCGATAAAATAGAGGATGTGCTTGAGCAAAAAAATCAATTAAAACAGTTTGATGATTTACTATAGCAACGATTTGTGTAGCAAAATCAGCATATTTCCTATATTCGTGTAATCCATTTACGCGGTGTAAGTATCTTTGCACTATGTTTCCAGAATATGATGTTATTGTTGTAGGTGCAGGGCATGCAGGCTGCGAGGCCGCTGCAGCCGCAGCTAACTTAGGCAGCAAAGTGTTGCTAATTACTATGAATATGCAAACTATTGCCCAAATGAGTTGTAATCCGGCAATGGGCGGGATTGCAAAAGGGCAAATTGTACGAGAAATAGATGCTTTGGGCGGATATAGTGGAATTGTTACCGACGAAAGTATGATTCAGTTTAGAATGCTAAATAGAAGTAAAGGTCCAGCCATGTGGAGCCCAAGGGCCCAAAGCGACAGAATGTTGTTTGCTACCAAATGGAGAGAGATGCTGGAGCAGACGCCAAACGTAGATTTTTATCAAGATATGGTGAATGAACTTTTGGTAAAAGATGGTCGAGTTTACGGTGTTGTAAGCGGATTGGGGCATAAAATAACGGCAAAATCTGTTGTTTTAACAAACGGTACTTTTTTAAACGGCATTATACATATTGGCGAAAAACAACTTGGCGGTGGAAGAATGGCTGAAAAAGCAGCCACTGGTATTACAGAACAGTTGGTAAGTCTTGGTTTTATAAGCGATAGGCTAAAAACTGGTACACCCCCACGTATTGATGGTAGAAGTTTGGACTACAGCAAAATGGAAGAACAGTGTGGCGATGAGGAAATAGTTGGCTTTAGTTATACCGATACTAAAAAAATAACAACGGCACAGCAAAAAAGCTGTTGGATAACCTATACCAACACAGAAGTACACGAAATTTTAAAAACAGGCTTTGAGCAAAGTCCTATGTTTCAAGGAAGAATACAAGGCACAGGGCCAAGGTATTGCCCAAGTATAGAAGATAAAATAAACCGATTTGCAGAGAGAGATAGGCATCAATTGTTTGTAGAGCCAGAAGGCTTTAATACCGTAGAGATTTATGTTAACGGATTTTCTTCGTCTTTACCAGAAGAAGTTCAGTATCAAGCACTTAAAAAAGTTCCTGGGTTCGAAAACTGTAAAATGTTTAGACCAGGTTATGCTATTGAGTACGATTATTTTCAACCAACACAGTTAAAATTTAACTTAGAAACAAAATTGATAGAAAACTTGTTTTTTGCAGGGCAAATAAATGGTACAACAGGTTATGAAGAGGCGGCTTGCCAAGGGTTAATGGCCGGTATAAATGCACACCAAAAAGCAACCAATCAAGAGCCTTTTATTTTAAGTAGAAGTGAAGCATATATTGGTGTGTTAATTGATGATTTAATTAATAAAGGAACAGATGAGCCGTATAGAATGTTTACAAGCCGTGCTGAGTTTAGAACACTTTTGCGACAAGATAATGCTGATATACGCCTTACCGAAAAAAGCTATCGCTTAGGGTTGGCTAGTCAGCAACGCATGGAAAGAGTAAAAGAAAAAATAGAAAAGGTAGAAGAAGTAAAAACTGTTTTACAAACCTTATCTGTTGAACCAGAAGAAGTAAATAGTTATTTAGAAAGCGTACAATCATCTACGTTAGATGTAAGACAAAAAGCAGCACAATTAATTTTACGCCCTAATATTAATTTGCAACAAATGCAACAACAATTACCCACTGTACAAAACGCTTTAGCTACTTTTGATACCGAGGTATTAGAGCAAGCAGAAATACAACTGAAGTACAATAGTTATATTGAAAAAGAAAAAGAATTAGCCTTAAAAATGGGCCAGCTAGAAGACTTACTAATACCCGAAAGTTTTAATTACGAAAAGCTAAACTCGTTGAGTAACGAAGCCAAACAAAAGTTTACAAAAATTAAACCTCGTACGCTTGGGCAAGCAAGTCGTATAAGTGGCGTAAATCCAAGTGATGTTCAAATATTGATGGTATATATGGGTAGGTAAAATGGAATTACTAAACAACCGTAATCATTTTTCAAAGATATTTTTAAATTGGCAGAAAGTTAGTTTTTAAGTTTACTACCCCTGCAACCTAGCCCAAGTTTTCTTTTTAGTACTAATTTTTCTTGATAAGGGTTGGCTTGTGTCTTCGCCAAAATCATCTTGCTGTAATTCTATTCTTCTAGTAATATCTGTTAATGAAGTAAGGCGTTGAATAGTATAAGGTATGGTTTCTAATCCTTTTGCAAAGTTGGTAACATAAAGAAAAATACCAACTATATTACCTGCTAAAATAGCTGTGCCCGAGGTTTGGTAGGTAAGTAATAAACTTACACCTAAAACAATCATTACCATTAACTCCATAAAGCCAAAATTAAAAGCCTCTTGGTCACTCATTTTTATTTGCAACGTACGTAACTTATTATAATGCCTCGTAAGCGTTTTATGATCGGCGTTAGTAATTATATCTACTTGATTTTCTAACTCATCGTTTTTCTTTTTGGTAAGGTTTTGCATACGTTTACCGTAAATCCTACTTATTAAAACCACCGGAATTAATACCGCTAAACACATCAACACTACACTACTTTCGTAAAAAAATAATAAAATTAACGAGCCTATTAAATTATATCCAGCTTCAATTACATAAACTAAATCAAATTCTAAAAAATCTACAAACTCCCTGGCTAAGGTGCTATGGGCACTTAATTTACTAACATCTTGCTGCGATTTTTTTCTGCCTAAAAACTTGCTAACTAATGACACATAAATAGCACTATACGTTCTAGTATCATACATATGCCTAACCGTACCTATACACAACCATATAATATGTGATACCGATAAAATAATTAAGCCTTCGTAACTACCTTTTAATAAATCATTAATAGCTAAACCTAAAAACAAAGGACGCAATAAAGCCCCTAACATTTCTAATGAAAATAAAAAATAGGTCAATAATAATTGCCTACGATGCATATTCATTAAACTCCTTAAAATTTGAAAACGACTCATAAAAATTTATCTACTGGTTCATTAATTTTTTCTTATCATCCTTTGAACGAAGAATCTATATATGTCAAATAGAGACCCCAATCGTGGAAATGATAAACTCTTTAGAATTTAATAGGTTGTTAGTAAGACCGAAAGAATGGGGGTTAGTTTAATTGGTAGCTTTATTTTCTCTTTCGGTTACGGAATTGTTTTTTATTCCAGTAATTAAGCCACTACAATTAGGACTACCACACTGGCAGTTAAAAGGCTCCATCGTTTCATCTAAAAAAGATGCATAGTTTAAGGTAAGCTCGTAGCCTTTTTTAATGGGTAATAAGGCAAGTACATTTAAACCTTTGTAGCCAGTATTGGCATTGCAGCTATGGTTTTGTGGAGCCCACTCTGCCGGGTTGTTGTCCCACAGCAAATATACCTCTTTACTTACTGGGTAAGCATACTTTGCAAATATTAATTTTTCATTAACACCCCAATTGTTGTCTACAAAACGCTTACTAACAATACGTTGTGCCATTTCCTCGCCTTTAAAAATAACTTCTCCAACGGCAATGTTTTGAGTAGCGTAAATGCCATAGCCAGCAATTGCATTGCCTTTCAGGGTGTATTTTTTTTGTTTAAGGCTATGCCTATATATACCTTCTTTTATTATATGTTGCAAAAAAGCGGATTGTCCGTAGCCATCGTAGTTTAATATGTAATCGGCACTTCCTTGGTACCCATCGGTATAAAAAACAGAGCAAGTAAAATTTATTTCTAAAAAGAAGATTTCGTTTTTATCGTTTACTCTAAAATCTAAACGAGCATATCCAACACCGCCAAAGCATTTAAAAATTTTGGCTGCAGCTTGTTTTAACTCAGCTTCAATTTCTTTATTGTTACACGGAATATTTGCATTTGGGTGTAGCTCACTTGTTTTTAACGCATAGGTTTTAAACGTATTTCCTTGCGGAAAAATATACTCAACAGGTTTAAAAACCGTAACCGTTTTACCATCATCATTAGCAACAAGCATAACGGTAAACTCTCTACCCTCAATAAATTCTTCTACTAATAATGGCGCATATTCTTCCATTATTGCAGTAATTTTTTCTTTAAGTTCAGCGGTAGTGTTTACTAAACTTTTATCATCTACTCCTAAACTATCTCCAGCTTTTGCTGGCTTTACAAAAAGCGGAAAGTGTAAATGTTTACATTCCTCCTCAATTACACTATCCAATGTAATCAACGCATAATTAGGTGTTTTTATACCTTCGGTGTAGGCAACATATTTCATTAACTCCTTTGGTGGATCGTATAATAAACTTGTAGGCCCAGTAAATGGAAGGTTTAAAAGCTCTAAACAATAAATAACATCTATACTAGGCACCCCCCATTCTAAATAACCTTCACAAAGGTTTACATATATATCAAATTTTTGTTTGCTTAATTCTTTAAGTTGTTTGTAGGTGGTAAGTTTATTTAAAAAGACATTTGTAAAAAGAGCATTAGGCATTAAATGACTCAACTCTCTTGGAGGATCATAGTTTTGATAATCTACCGATGAAGTTGAATAATCGGGTTGAAGTACACAAATACGTAAACCCTCTCCGCCGCCCAAAGGAGGAGCTTGCAAAGATTGTGGCGAAGATTGATTAGAATGTGAACTCATTTTTAATTTGTGGCAATTTGTGTAATCTGTGGCGAAAACCTACTCACCGCATCTTCTAAAATATCATTTATTAAATTACTAAACGATGCATTACTAAACCGCAATATAGCACCAATGCTAGTATAATTTTCATCTTCGCTTAAACCGCATTGTGCATTTACCTCTAAAACATAAAGTTTATTTGTAACTGCATCTTGCCTAACATCTACTCTTGTGTATCCAACACCCTTGCAAGCAACATAAGCATCCCAACTAATTTTTTTTATTTCATCTATTATATCTTTATTGGGTAAAGCGTACTCATAAAAGTTTTCATTATTAGGCATAGCCTCTTCATCCTCATAAATTTCCCATAAACGATCAAAACTTAAAAACTTTTCTTTTGTGGGTAATGAGGCATGAAAAATACGCTCAACAGGGGTGTAAATTTTAGCTTGTGTGGGGTTGTTATAACTTCCCGATATAAAGACTGTATATTCTGGTCCTGCAATAAACTCCTCTGCAATTAATCCATCGCTAGCCAAATTCCAACCTCTATATCCTTCAAACATTTTAGCTATTTGTTCTTTTAGTTCTGCTTCATTTTCTACTACATTTTTTATACCCACTCCCATACTTCCGCCACTTACACAAGGCTTAATAATTATGGGTGTGCCCAATTCTTCAAAGATGTTTTCAGTGCTTTTAGAAACAGTTAAAATAGCTTCCCATTTTGGTGTAGGTACTTCTGCGGTATCAAAAGCAACCTTCATAGGTATTTTAGAAGTGGTTATGGTATAAAAATATTCATCCGCACCTGTGAACAATATTTTTTTTTGTTGTAAAAGTTTTATTACCGAAATGCCCGGCGTGCCATTTACCTCATCTCCATCACAAATATTTAGTACAATAGGAAAATTAAGTTGTGTATTTTTTTCCTCAGCAATTTTTTCAATTACTTGTTCATACGTTTGCATGGTAACAGGTTGCCATTGCCATTGAAAACCAATCTCAGCAAATGTTTTGGTATATTCTTCTATGCTTTGACTAAAATCGTAATAGTAGTCAATAGTAGCATCGCTGGTTTGTAAATAAGGCGCTAGTACCCATACTTTAATTTTATTTTTTGGTATACCCAGCGTTGAAAACATAAAAAATTATACGGCTTGTTTTTTACCTTGTACTTGTTGCTGTATAAAGTTAGTTAATTGGTAGTTGTTTAAGGTAGAATTGTTTAGGTATGAGGCTCCGTTTATTAATTGTAAACAAGTAGCATTACCACAATTACACACAAAAGGTTTTGCCATATCCCACTCGGTACTAGGGTAAAAAAAAGTAAGCTCATCTCCCTTAGTCAAATCTTGCAAGGCAATTAATTGCATTGCTGTGGTATCAAAAAAAACAGTGGGCACACAACTATGATTTATGTATTGTAAAAACTCAGGTTGTAGTGTTATGTGTTTACTTATACCTATCTGTACCGTTAAATAAGTGGCATAGCTCTGGGTAACACCTGCCGTAAAATTGCATATTACCTCCCCCTTTTTAAATGACGTTGAGCTGTGTAAACTATTTTGCTTAAAATCAACATCTTGATACCTTATAGCAAAAATATGATTGCTAACAACAGCTTTTGTTTTAATAGTTTTATTTGTTGGCATTACCAATAGAATGAAATAAACTGAAAAGGTTTAATAAACATAAAAATTATCGATTAAAAGTATAAAAAGTATGGTTTATAAAATTCATATTAACTTGTTATAAATTAATAAGTGGATAAAATGGAAGATAATATGCATAACCAACCCAATGCAGCACTATTGATTGAGTTAGTAAAAATGAAAATGCCTTTTGGAAAATATAAGGGCACGGTGCTTAGCAATATTCCTGTAACTTATTTAGAGTGGTTTAAAAACAAAGGGTTTCCAAAAAGTAAATTGGGTGTACTATTAGAAACGTTGTACGAAATAAAAATAAATGGCTTAGAAGGCTTGCTTGAGCCACTAAAGAAATAAACTATTAATTTAATGTAAGTTTGAGGAAACTATTACCGATAAAAAAATGAAAAAACTAACCATTTTTCTACTTACTGTTATTATTTATAGCAATACACTTGCACAAAACCAGGCTAGTAAACTACATGAGTTAAATAGTTTGTTGATAAATACAGTAATGCAAGATTTGTTTAACCCTCCTGTAGCTAGCCGCATTTATGTATACCCCAACATTGCATTTTACGAATGTATAGCAACCAACAAAACCCAATTACAATCTTTATCGGGTAAGCTTAACGGATTAAAACCTTTGCCCAAACCCACAAATGAAATAGATAACGAAATTGCAGCTTGCATTTCTTTTTGTTACACTGCACAAGCCTTAGTAGCCACAGAAAATAAGTTTGAAGATTGGCGAAATGAATATACCAAAACCACAAAGCTGCTTTTAGATAGTGCTATTTGGATTAATTCGTTTAATTATGGTAAACAAATTGCCGACAGTATACTTGCTTATAGCAAAACAGATAATTATTTAAAAAGCCGAGGCTTAATGCGTTACATCATCACCAATAAACCTGGCGATTGGCAGCCTACACCGCTTGATTATGCTCAGGGGTTAGAGCCCAATTGGAATACCATTCGTCCACTAACACTTTCTTCGCCATCTCAATGCTCACCAAAGCAAAAACTGGTGTATAGCAAATCAAAAAAATCGGTGTTTTATAAAACAATGATGCAAACCTATCGAATAGGAAAAAACTTAGACTCTATTCAAAAAAGTATAGCACTGTATTGGGATGATAACCCTAATGTTTCAAATAATATTGGTCACCTTAATTATTTTATACATAAAATTTCCCCGGGAGGGCATTGGATTATGATTACAAAACAAGCTTGCGAACAAAAAAATATATCTATACAAAAAACAGCACAAGCATATACGTTAACAGCCATTGCTATTTTTGATGGGTTTATTAGTTGTTGGCATGAAAAATATAAAACAAATTTAATACGCCCCATTACAATACTTAATAGAGATGTAGATAAAAACTGGCAGCCATACATTCAAACACCACCCTTTCCAGAATTTACAAGTGGACATTCGGTTACCTCTAATGCAGCAGCTACAGTGCTTACTGCTTTATTAGGCGATAATTTTTCTTTTGAAGATAAAACCGAAATTCCCTTTGGGCAAGGCACACGTAAGTTTTCCTCTTTTAACGCAGCCTCGTTGGAGTCTTCAATGAGTAGGGTTTACGGAGGTATTCACTACCCCGAAACAGCCAAAATAAGCATAGAACAAGGAAAGGCAATTGGCAAAAATGTTTTGGATAAATTAGTATATTAATTTATAAAAAAATAAAAAGATGATGGTAAAGAATAGTATTTTTTTTGTTTTTTGTTTACTAATAGGCAACACATTTGCTCAACAAAAAAAATTTACACTAGTACCTTCTTCAGAATCTGGCGTTAGTTTTAGAAACGATATTATTGAAGATGCAACCATGTTTTATTATATATATGAGTATTTGTATTTAGGGGCAGGCGTTAGTGTTGGCGATATTAATAATGATGGCCAACAAGATATTTTTTTTAATAGTACCAGAGGCGAAAATAAATTATACCTAAACCTAGGCAATTTTAAATTTAAAGATATAACAGCCACGGCAGGTTTACAAGGTAACAAAGGAATAAAAACCGGCGTAAATATGGTTGATGTAAATGAAGATGGATATTTGGATATTTTAATTTGCAAGTCGGGATACAAAGATGCAAAACTTCGAAAAAAAAACCTATACATTAATAATAAAAACTCAACATTTACGGATAAGGCTAAAGAGTATGGATTAGATGATGCAAGCTATTCCATTCAATCGTATTTTTTTGATTTTGATAACGATGGCGATAAAGATGTGTACTTTGTAAACCACCCCATTGATTTTAGTAAAAGTATGCATATACCAGCAACAATGGTAAAAGGCCAACTAGTTTATGTAGAAGACACAAGTACCGTTTATGTAAGCGATAGGCTTTATGAAAATAAAGGAAATAAATTTGTTGATGTTACAAAGAGAGCAGGTTTAATAAATCACGCCTTTGGCTTAAGTGCATCTATTTTTGATTTTAATAATGATAACTACCCCGATATTTATTTGGCCAACGATTTTAATAAGCCCGATGCTATTTACATAAATAATAAAAACGGAACATTTACTAATCAACTAACTGACTATTTAAGCAAAGTAAGTTTTAGTAGTATGGGTAGCGATGTTAATGATATAAATAATGATGGCCACGAAGATTTGTTTGTAGTAGATATGGCGATAGAAGAGCCCAAAAGGCAAAAACAATTATTTGCTGTAAATCAAAACTACGACAAGTTTAATTTGCTGTTAAGATTTAATTTATTTTATCAGTATCCACATAACATGTTGCAGATTAATAATGGTAATGGTACATTTAGCCAAATAGCCTACCACAGTGGAATTGCAGAAACAGAGTGGAGCTGGGCTCCCTTAATTGCAGATTATAATAATGATGGATGGAAAGATATTTATATTGCCAACGGATTAAAAAAAGATATGACCGACTGGGATTATAAAGTTTTTATGTTAGACTCTATAATTAATACCATGAATAAAGGTCAAAGTGTAGACTTAAATAAATGGCTAAGTGGTATACCAGAGGTGAGGGTAAAAAATTATTTATATAGAAATACCGGATCTTTAAAATTTGAAAATGCTACAGAACAATGGATGGAGGAGCCACCTTCTTTTAGTAGCGGAGCAGCTTATGCAGATTTAGATAATGATGGTGATTTAGATTTAATTGTAAATAATGTAGATGACGAGGCTTTTATTTTTAAAAACAATAGTGAGCAAGATTTAATTTCAAATTATATTAACTGTAAATTTTATAAATCAAAAAACCTACAACAAGAAATTTACGGTAGTAAAATAAAATTAACATTTGCCGATGGGCAATTGCAAGTACAACATTACGATCCACAACGTGGCTTTTTAAGCACCGTAGAGCATCAAGTACATTTTGGATTAGGAGTAAATAAAACAATTGCTAAGGTAGAAGTTGAATTTCCATCCGGCAAAAAAATTATACAAAATAATGTTGCGGCTAACCAAACCATAATTTTTTATGAAGATGATGCAAACCCTACCACACGTAGTGCTATAAAACAACCAACTGTTTTTACAGAAATTATTTCCCCTACAAAATTTAATTATACTCATACCGAAAACGATTATATCGATTTTAAGAGAGAGCCCTTAATACCCTACAAATGCAGTCGAAAAGGGCCATACACAACAAAAGCAGATGTTAATGGCGATAAGCTAGAAGATATTTTTATTGGAGGCTCGGTAGGTACAAGTGGAAAATTATTTTTACAAACTACTACCGGAAATTTTACAGAAAGTAAACAACTTGTTTTTGAAAAGGATAAAGCTTTTGAAGATAATGGGGTGTTATTTTTTGATGCAGATAGCGACGGCGATATGGATTTATATGTTGTAAGTGGTGGAGCAGAGTTTGAAAAAGGCTCAACCAATTATCAAGATAGATTGTACACTAATAATGGAAAAGGCAACTTTACAAAAACTATAAATGCATTACCAACCGAAACATCTAATGGAAGTTGTGTAATAGCGTTAGATTTTGATGCAGATGGTGATACCGATTTATTTGTAGGTGCTGGAGTAATGCCTGGTAAATTTCCACAAGCAGATGGTGCTATATTATTACAAAATAACAAAGGCGTATTTACCAACGTTACATCAACTATTGCCCCCGAACTATTAAGTACAAGTATAATAAACGCTGCAACCTGGGCTGATATTGATGGAGATAAAATAAACGAATTAATAGTAACAGGCGAGTGGATGCCCACAACTATTTATACATACCAACAAACTAAATTTATAAAACAACAACCTGCTGTCGCTATCAATTTTAAAAGTAATGGGATACAAAAAGATTCTGTTGTGCAATTAGATGCACTAACTGGTTGGTGGAATACTATTAAAGCAGAAGATGTAGATAATGATGGAGACATGGATTTAATTGTTGGTAACAGAGGCACTAACTCAAAAATACAATGCAACATAAACGAGCCTACTACTATTTATGCAAAAGATTTTGATGGAAATGGAAGTTACGATGCTGTTTTAGGGTACTATATTTTTGGTAAATGTTACCCTATGTATAGTAGAGATGCGCTAATCGATCAAATGCCTATGTTCAGAAAAAAATATACTCGATACTATATGTACGCAGGCAAAACAATGGATGAAATTTTTACTGCAGAGCAAAAACAAGGCATGCAACAATTTGTAGCCAATTGTTTTGAATCGGGTATATTAATTAATAACGGAAACAATCGCTTTGCTTTTGAGGCCTTACCAGAACGGGCACAACTATCTACCATAAACGATATTGTTGTAGAGGATTTTGATAAAGATGGGATAAAAGATATGTTGGTTTGCGGAAATAATAATGATGCAGATGTAAGTACAGGCAATTACGATGCTACAGCTGCACTTTTACTTAAAGGGAGCAGTAACGGAAAATTTAATGCAGTTGATTATGTAACCTCGGGCTTAAAAATTAAAGGAGAAGTTCGTAAGATGATTTATTTAAAAGAAAAAAAACAACTCGTCTTTTTAAAAAATAATGGGGCGGCACAAACAGTTACTTTTTAAACTCTTTTCCGAAGTTTCTTTTGTATAAAAAACAATGGTAACTACAATTCATTTTGTAAATTGCATTTCACATCATGCAATTTAATTTACAATCTCCATATTCCCCAGCAGGCGATCAGCCACAAGCTATTGAGCAATTAACCCAAGGAATTATTGATGGAGAAAAATTTCAAACTTTATTAGGTGTAACGGGTAGCGGTAAAACATTTACCATGGCCAATGTTATACAAAATACACAGCGGCCAACCCTTGTACTTACACATAACAAAACCCTAGTAGCACAATTGTATGGTGAGTTTAAACAGTTTTTTCCGGATAATGCAGTAGGGTATTTTGTAAGCTATTACGATTATTATCAGCCAGAGGCGTATATGCCTGTAAGCGGTACGTACATTGAAAAAGACTTAAGCATAAATGAAGAGTTAGATAAACTACGCTTACAAGCCACCGCACAATTGCTTAGCGGCCGTAGAGATATCATTATTGTAGCCAGTGTAAGTTGTATTTATGGTATGGGCAACCCTGTTGATTATGAAAATGGGATTATACGCATTAAACAAGGACAAATAATTAGCCGACAAGGTTTTTTACATGCATTGGTAAATAGTTTGTACAGCCGTAGCGAAGGCGATTTTAATAGAGGAACTTTTAGGGTAAAAGGCGATACAGTAGATATTAATTTACCGTATGTAGACTTTGGCTATAGAATAACTTTTTTTGGCGATGAAATTGAAACTATTGAAACACTTGAGCTTTCTTCGGGTAAGCGTATAAGTGAGGTAGATAACGCAGCTATTTTTCCGGCAACATTATATGTAGCTCCTAAAGAGCAATTAATAAAAGTAATACACGAAATACAAGACGAAGCGTTAAAGCAAGAAACATACTTTAAAAACAGCGGAAAATATATTGAATCACAGCGTATAAGCGAAAGAGTTAATTACGATTTGGAAATGATAAGAGAGTTAGGTTATTGTAATGGAATAGAAAATTATAGTCGTTTTTTTGACAGACGATTACCTGGCACAAGACCCTTTTGTTTGTTAGATTATTTCCCTAAAGATTTTATTTGTATGATAGACGAAAGCCATCAAACCATACCACAAGTAAGTGGAATGTATGGCGGTGATAGAAGTAGAAAAATGGTGTTGGTAGATTATGGTTTTCGTTTACCCAGTGCATTAGATAACAGACCCTTAAATTTTTATGAGTTCGAAAATTTACTAAATCAAAGTATATATGTAAGTGCAACACCAAGCGATTATGAGCTGGCTAAAACCGAGGGTATTGTAGTAGAGCAAGTAGTACGCCCCACAGGTTTATTGGATCCGCCAATTGAGGTTCGCCCATCCATAAATCAAATTGATGACTTGTTAGAAGAAATTGATAAACGAATTGTAAAAGGCGATAGAGTATTGGTAACTACCCTTACTAAACGCATGGCCGAGGAAATGGATAAATATTTAAAACGCATTAATATAAAAAGTAAATACATACACAGTGAAATAGATGCGTTAGAAAGAGTTGAAATTTTAAGAGAACTTAGGCTTGGAATAATTGATGTATTGGTTGGTGTAAATTTATTACGAGAAGGGTTGGACTTGCCCGAAGTAAGTTTGGTGGCTATATTAGATGCTGATAAAGAAGGGTTTTTACGAAACGAACGTAGCCTTACACAAACGGCAGGCAGGGCGGCCCGTAATGTAGATGGGTTGGTAATATTTTATGCCGATAAAATGACCGACAGTATGCAAAAAACGATAGACGAAACACTACGCCGCAGAGAAAAGCAAATTAAATATAATATTAAACACAATATTACCCCAACAACAGTTAGCAAAAGCACCGAGCAAATTATGGCTCAAGGCAGTGTGTTAGATGTAAAAGGGTACGACCCCTCAAAAGCATATGCACTAAATAACTATGAAACGCTATCCATTGCCGCCGAGGATGAAGAGGAATACCTAACCATACCTAAAATTGAAAAGAAAATTTCTAGCACCAAAAGGCAAATGGAAAAAGCTGCCAAAGATTTAGATTTTATGGAAGCTGCCAAATTAAGAGACGAAATGTTTAGATTAAAAAAGGTGCTGGAAGAGATGAAGTAGCAGTAAAATCAAGCTTTTAGCCGTTTTCTCCCCAAAATTCATTACCTTTATTCAATTCAGATTGAAATTTATTAAGTATAGAGCACTTTTACACCTTCTACCTTTCAGCTGTACATAGTATAAAAATAAAAAATAAGTAATGACAAACGAACAAATTGAAAAGGTAATGGATGCCCATTTGGACAAATCTACTATAACCATCTATTTTAAAACAAGAAGCACCATTAAAGGAATTTTTATAAAAACACCTGATTATACGGAGTTGAAAACAAAAAACCTTTGGCGTATTGTTAGTGAAAGCAAGTTAAAGGAGTACCAAACTACAAAAGATACTGGCTTGGCACGTATTTTCAACGGTACAGAGTTTACTCGATTAAATGTTGCCTCATAAATTTAAGCAACTCCTAATTTTACTAAAACATAAGGGCTATACCCATTTCAATGCTTCAAAATAGCATTGGTAGGGCTTTTGCGGCAATAAATTTAGACTACATAGTATAATCTTTAAAATATTTTACTATCTTTCCTATCCTTTACCAATAAAAAATAAAATATGACTACAATTGCTCTTTACAACCTTAAAGGTGGTGTAGGCAAAACCGCCAGTTGTGTAAATTTTGCTTATTTAGCTGCCGCAGATGGCTTTAAAACCCTGCTTTGGGATATTGACCCACAAGGCTCAAGTAGCTTTTATTATAAAGCAAAGCCCAAAGTACACCCAGGCATAAAAAAACTAATTACTAAAGATGCAGATTTAGAAAACGCAATTTTAACTAGCGATTTTGAATTGCTAGATGTAATACCTGCTGATAGTTCCTCAAAAACATCCGATATTATGTTAGATGAAATGAAGGGGAATAAGAACAGGCTTAAGCAAGTAATTAAACAACTAGCTGGCGAATACGACTTTTTATTTATTGATTGCCCCCCTGGCTTTAGTGCACTTAGCGAAAATATTTTTAATGCATCCGATATTGTGTTAATGCCTGTAATACCCTCAACTTTATCTATACGCACTTACCATATGGTAAAAGATTATTTTAAAGAAAAGGATTTGGATATAAGTAAAATGATGTGTTTTTTTACCATGACTGATTTGCGTAAAACTATGCACAACGATATTATGGCGGAGTTGTATAAAGACAAGCGATTTTTTCAAAACTATATACCTTACTTAAGCGATGTAGAAAAAATGGGCGTACATAAAGCCCCTATTATGGAGTTTGCTAATAGCAGCTATGCTGCCAAATGTTATAGAGAGCTATGGACAGAGATTAAAGAAGGCGTATTGTAGTAAAAAATTAGTTTAATTTTAGAATTAAACCCATTAGTTGCACCAGATATGGGCCTGGTTGTTTCAATGACATTTTCGTTAATTTTTACTGTTATCATTGCGTATGTACTTACTCATTTTATAAAAAAATGTTGGTAGAATTTATGAAGAGAGAATTATTTAACTGGCATAGCTCAGCCCTGCAAAAAGATATGCCTATTGTACGTTATGGCGATTATGGGTTTGCTATTTTATTAGTGCCTACAGCCGCCGCAGATTATTTAGAGTACGAACGTTTTCAATTAATGGAAACATTAGCTCCATACATCAATAGTGGAAAAGTGCAAATATTTTCTATCAATAGTATTAATAACGAAAGTTGGTTAAATAACGAAATGCTGGGTGAGCATAAAGCTATTCGCCAAAATCAATTTAACGAGTATGTCTACAACGAAGTAATTCCATTTATAAAAACAAACACATCTGCCGAAACCCCCATAATTACTTGTGGAGCATCGTTTGGAGCTTTGCATAGCATGAATTTGTTTTTAAAACGCCCCGATTTAATAAATGGTGTAATTGCAATGAGTGGTGTGTACGATTTAACGGAATACACAAAAGGTTATTTTGATGATCAGGTTTACTTTAACTCACCCCACCATTATATTGCTAACCTTACCGACCATAATGCATTGGAGCAAATACGCAAAAGCAACCATATACATATACTTACAGGTGCAGGCGATTACGAAGACCCTGAAGCATCAAAACATTTTGCAGGTATTTTATATAGCAAAGGAATTACCTACGAGTTAGATGTATGGGGGAAAGAATGGAAACACGATTGGCCAACCTGGAGAGCTATGTTACCGTTGTATTTAGAAACTAGGTTTTAAAAATAATTAAGAGAGTAACCACCAAAAGGTACTTTTTTATATAAATATAATCCACAAAGTAATACCTCTAAAATTTTTATAATGAAAAATTTTCTTTTAGCATTTGTTATTATTTGCTTTTTATCTTGCCAAAATAATAACCAACCTACCCTACAACAATACCATGCTAGTGCAGATAGTGGTATACAAACAGGCGGAGTAAAAATGATAACGATTGAAACTTCTGTGGGCAAATTTAATGTTTGGACAAAAAAGTTTGGTAACAACCCTAAAATAAAAGTACTGTTATTGCATGGCGGACCTGGTGGTACACATGAATTTTTTGAAAGCTTCGAAAGCTTTTTTCCTAAAGAGGGTATTGAGTTTTATGAGTACGACCAACTAGGTAGTTATTTTAGCGATAAACCAACTGATAGTAGCCTTTGGACAACCGAACGTTTTGTAGAAGAGGTAGAGCAAGTACGTAAGGCATTAGGGTTGAATAAAGACAATTTTTATTTGCTTGGCCATAGTTGGGGTGGAATTTTAGCAACAGAATACGCACTAAAATATCAAGCTAATATAAAAGGATTAATTATAAGTAATATGATGGCTAGTTGCCCTGCTTATGGAAAATATGCCGATGATGTGTTGGCAAAACAAATGGATAAAAAAGTATTAGATACCATTAGGGCTATTGAAGCAAAAGGCGATTTTAGTAATCCAAAATACATGGAACTGCTTACGACTAATTTTTATAATGAACACTTGTGCAGATTAAAACAATGGCCAGAGGCACTAAACAGAGCCTTCCCTCATATAAACAGTCAAATTTATGTAATGATGCAAGGACCTTCGGAATTTGGTGTTAGCGGCCGTTTAGAAAACTGGGATAGAAGTAAAGATTTGCCTCAACTAAAAATACCTACTTTAACCATTGGAGGAAAGTATGATACCATGGACCCTGAATATATGAAATGGATGGCTACGCAAGTACAGCAAGGCGATAGTTTAATTTGCCCAAACGGAAGCCATTGTAGTATGTGGGATGATCAACAACACTATTTTACGGGATTAATTAAGTTTATTAAAACAGTTGATGACGGAAGCTTTAAAGGATTAAAAAAGTAAAAGCACACAATAAATAATTGGTATTTCAGATATATAAATATCCTGTACTCTTTTTAATGAAAAAATCAGCTATTTTACTTGCTATTGTATGTGCTAGCTTTTACCAGTATAGATGATTTTAAAAAAGGAAAAGCTGCCACTCCCCTTATTACAAAAGGTAATTGTTAATAGAAAGTCCACAAGCTAGTAACCCAAGTTTGGTTACCACAGCAGCGCTATAAAAAAAGTGTTCAAAAATTATACGAATACTAAACCTTAATTTTACTAGTGTTGTTGTAGTAAAGTGATTTATTTAATATGCCAATATTTTATACATCTTAGAGTGGTAAATGCCGATGAATAAAAACAATTAGTACAATGAAGTAAAGCTGATGTTGAGCTATATTGTTTTTCGTCCGCTATTAATATAAAAATGTTATTTATATGGAAGACGAAACGGTTCAGTTTTTAAAACGTATTGCCGAAAGTATTGGCATATTAATTTTATGGATGCTAGTACAAATTACATTTGGCATATATAAAAACTATGGCTTTTTTGAGCATCAACCCTCATGGCAAAACATTGTGTATTATATTTTTTTTATAGGCACTGGCGTTTTACTATACGCCCATCTTAAAAAAAAATGGAAAAATAAACCTTAGTGTTTGTGGTGTGGAGATGAGCATTTACTTTTTTTACAAAGTAAGTAATTACGGGAATGTGCATATAAAATGAGTGCTACCGCCATTGCCAAAAATAAGTACTCGTAAATGGGCACTAATTGCTTTAACACTAAAAATAAAGCCCCTGCACAAAAAACCAATACCGGTGTATACGATTGATGGTGTTTTATAAAACCATGAAATAAAGAATAAGCCCCCACAAAAAAAGCTAAAAAAATCATTCCCCATTCAAACCATTGATTATGAATTATGTTTACACCAAACAGGGTAAAGCTTGTCATAACAATTGGTAATAATGCACAATGTATTGCACAAGCAATGGAGGTGGTAGCCCCTAATATGTCCCAGTTTAATTTCATTAGCATACAAAATTAACAATTTTGCAATAATGTTGCAACTTTTATTGTTTTATCATTTTTACTAACTTATCTAACTTAATTTTGGAAAAAATTCAACGAATGAAAAAGAGGTTATTGATTTACTTAGGTTTTTTTGTGGTGCTTTTAACTGGGTTTTATTTTGCCTTATTTAGAGATTATGATTTTACAGCATCTACACTTGGTGTTATAAATGCAGATGTAAGCGATTTTAGTTTTGTAGATCAAAATGGAGATACCGTTACCCAAAAAGTCATAACAGATAAAGTATACGTTGCCGAATATTTTTTTACCACTTGCAAAGGCATTTGTCCAAAAATGAATGCAAATATGCGTAGAGTGTTTGATGTGTATAGAGGCGAAGAAAATTTTATGATATTATCGCATAGCTGTATGCCAGAAACCGATACCGTATCCTTACTAAAAGCATATGAACAAAAAATGCTATCCGGCAATTTGGTAAAACAAAAAGATGGCTCTTACCAAATTGAAGAAGTAGAAAATATACAAGCACCAAAAATCGAAAAAAGCAATTGGCTTTTTTTAACCGGGGATAAAGAGCAATTGTATAAAATGGCTAGACAGAGTTATAGAATAGATAATGGAAAACCCGATAGTACACAAAATATTGCCGAAGATTTTATACATACCCAGTTTTTTGCATTATTAGACAAACAACGAAGAGTACGTGGTGTGTATGATGGATTAAAAGAGGATGAGGTACAAAAATTAATTGAAGATATTAAACGGTTATTAAAAGAAAAAGTAACGACCAAGCGTTTTATGAATGGTTTTACCAATAATCCTGAGTAGAATTAATTATTTGTATTTTTCCTTTGCGCTAAGTAAAAATTTATTTACAATTAGCAGACCCAAAACTTATTTAGTAAATTACAGCAATGAATAGTGTTTTAGATATATTAAAAAAGAACGATTTAAGTGTTACAGATGGAAGAAAGAAAATTTTAGATTTATTTCTTTCTTCCGAAGGGGCATTAGCACATGCGGATATTGAAACAAACACCTCAAATGCTTTTGACAGGGTAACGGTATACCGAACCCTACAAACTTTTGTAGAAAAAGGTATTATACATAATATACCTACAACAGATAATAGTATTTTATATGCCTTATGCAAAGATGATTGTGAAGAAGGGCACCACCACGATAACCATGTGCATTTTATTTGTAACAATTGTAGCAAAACAATTTGCTTAGATGATGTAATTGTACCAACAGTAAAATTACCTAAAGGGTTTACACCTAATAAAACCCAAATGGTAGTAAATGGGGTTTGTGCCGACTGTAAATAATATTTTTATTTTCCAATACAACATTCCCCATAAAATGAGTAAAATAATAACTGCTCTCCTTATTTATTTTTTGCACCATTACTATGTACTGCACAAGCAGCAAATACCACAGCAAAATATAACACAATTTAAATAAATAAGTACAGTAAAGAGGGGAAAGATATAATTACACACAAATTAGATTCTTTTTACAAGAAAAGGCTAGCTGGTAGATTTGGTGGACAAGTGCTTATAGGCTTGAATGGAAATATTTTTTACGAAAGATATATTGGCTAAGCGATAAAGAAACGGAAAGACAAATAGATGCCCATTCACCAAGCCACCTAGCAAGTGTAAGTAAACCTATTATTGCTTTAGCCATTGCTAATTTAAAAGATAGAGGGCTTTTAAATTTTGATGATAGTATAAAAAAAGTATTCCCACTTTTCCTTATCCTAATTTATGCACACCCTCAACCTATTTAAACTATTGTTACAAATAAAAATGTAGAATTAACCCCCACAGAAGAATAACGATTTATAATTTCCTCATCTCTTCCCCTACAAAATCCATCAACACTTTAATTTTTTTTGGACTAAAATCAAATGTTAACCCAGCGGTTTTATAAAGTTCGGGCAAGGTTTTGGTTCCGCCTAAAGCCAATGCGTTACAATAATTGTCCATTGCCAATTGCTTGTTTGCTTTAAACTGCATCCACATACCAATAGCGCCCAATTGTGCAATACCATATTCAATATAATAAAAGGGCACTTCAAACAAATGAAGTTGACGAAGCCAAGCGTTGCTGCGGTAGTTTTCTAAACCGCTGTAATCAATTACATCGTCTTTAAACTCTAGTAGTATTTCGTTCCATTTTGAGGTACGCTCTTCGTTTGTGTGTGCTGGGTTTTCGTATATCCAATGTTGAAATTTATCTATAATAGCTATCCATGGAAATATAGTAATTACTCTTTCTAATTGATGTTCTTTTGCTCTTTTTAAATCCTCTTCTGTACTAAAAAAAGTTCCCCATTCATCCATGCTAAACAACTCCATTGCCATACTAGCAACTTCGGCTATTTCCATAGGGTATTCTTTAAAGCCACTTAACTCCAAGGGGTGTGCTAAAAAACTATGTACTGCATGACCACCTTCATGTACCATTGTAGTTACATCATGCATTTGCCCTGCAGCATTCATAAAAATAAACGGGGCGCCACTTTCGGCTAAGGGGCAGTTATAGCCACCCGGCGCTTTTCCTTTTCTGCTTTCTAAATCTAAATGATTTAGCTGCTTCATTTTTTGCAAACACTCCCCAAAAAAAGGACGAAGCTTTGTAAAACACTCTATGGATTTATTTACCAACTCATTGCTTGTAGTAAACGGATGTAAAGGTTGTGTGCCAATAGGCTCTGCATCAATATCCCAAGGGCGTAAAGTTTGTAACCCTAACTTTTCCTTCTTTTTTTGATAAATTAAATTTACTAAGGGTAACACATGTTGCTTAACAGCATCATGAAAATTATAGCAATCTTGTTTAGTGTAATCAAATCTTCCTAACTCTTTAAAACGATAATCTGTATAATTTTCAAACTCTGCATTTAAAGCCTCTTCATTTCTTTTTTGTACTAGTTGATTATATAAATTGTTAAGTATGGTAGTATCTTGTAATCGGCGTTGTTGTATTTTATGATAAACCTCTTCTCTTTTATTTCTATCGTGGCTCTCTAAAAATTTTGCAGCTTGTTGTAAGGTATATTCTTTATCATCAACAGTTACCGTCATTTTTCCACTTATTACCCCATATTGTTGTTGCAATACACTAAGCTCTGCTTGCAGGGGAATATTTTTTTCTCTAAATAATTCAATACTTTTTTTAACGCTACGTAAATAGGTAAAATATTTATCAGCATCTAATTTATTTAGTAAAGGATGAGTTAGTAATTTTTTATTTAACGCATCTGCTAGGGGTTCTATTTTAGGCTGAATTTCTAGCACAAAAAAAGTAAACGCATCTTCCAAGCTTTTTTTTTCTGTATCGCAAGTCATTTTTATTTGTCTCCAGCAAGCATCTTCACTAACAATGGCCTCTAATTCGCTTTGGTCTTTAAGCCATTGTTCTAACTCTTTTTTGGTATCAATAGTTCTATCTAATAAATCTTTAAAAAAGGGTTCAAGGCTGTTCCAATCAGTTACTGTAAACTCTTTTGGTAAAAATTTTCTTTGTTGTTTTTGAATATTTGCGGTGTACATGGTGAGTAGTGAAAAGTGAATAGTGAGTTGTTAAATTCAAACATCCTACTAAGTTTTTAGTAGGATGTTTTTTTAAAAATCATATTAAATCAGCCCAATCTGCATCATCTGTGTTCCATCTCCCTTAAGCCATTTTACGTGGGCTATTTATTTTTTTTGCTGGAGCATTATTTTTTATAGAGGCTGTTTTGGTTTCTGTTGGTTTTGTTTTGGCTACCATATTTTCTTGTGCAACATTTTCACCAGCTTCCGATAATTTAATTTCGATATTGTTTTTTTTAATCACATCAAACCATTTTACCATCTTCTTCATATCGCTGCCATATACTCGTACAAAATCTATAGTTGGATATACTTTTTCAAAATAACTTTTTACTGCTTTTGCATCACTAGCATCTGGTAACTTTTCGGCACTGCTTTTCATAGCGGTAAGCACATCTACTAAGTTTACATTATCTACTGTAGTATATATTTCTATACTTTCTAAATGAGAGAATTGATGTATTCTATTACTTACAAATTTTGTTGTGTTATCCTCTAAACTACGAACAACACCACCATCTGCTTTTGATGAAACCAACTCAAATAAACCTGTTAGGCCTGTAACACTTACTAATTTATTATACTCCATTATTATACACTTTTAGGGGTGCAAGTTACTTGTAAAAACTGTATTAATTAGCTAAAAGCCTGCGGTTTTGTTAAAAATTAGTGCATTTAAGCTAGATGCAATGTTTTACTAAAATAAATTATGCAATACCGACAGTTTTTTTAAAGCCTGTCGTCTAATGAAGCATGCAAGTAAAATTTTTATATAAAAAAATAAGTTCCTTTGCTTTATTGATGATCGTATTTAACTATGCCAATAGTCAAAATATAACACTTAAAGGAATTGTTACAGATAAATCGGAAAAATCGGCTATTACCGGAGCAACCGTTACGTTGATAAATCAAAATGATACGGCTCTAAAAACGTTTAAATTAACAGATGCTAATGGTAACTTTCAATTTAATAAGCTAAGCACTAATGCTTACGTTGTAAAAATTAGCTATAGCGGTTACGAAAAAATAGAACAAAAAATTAATTTACAAGCTAGTAATAAAGTAGCAATATCATTTGCTATTGCTAAAATAGCAACAGATTTAACAGGTGTAGTAATAGTAGCAAAAGCACAACCCGTTAGTCAAAAAGGCGATACTACAGAGTTTAGTGCAAGCCAGTTTAAGGTAAATCCCGATGCAACGGCTGAAGATATTATAAAAAAACTACCTGGTATTACCGTATCCAGAGATGGAACGGTAACTGCTGCAGGTGAGCAAGTAAGAAAAGTAACAGTGGATGGGAAAGATTTTTTTGGAGACGATGCTACTGCAGCGTTAAGAAATTTGCCAGCCGATATTATTGATAAAATTCAGGTATTTGATAGATTGAGTGACCAAGCTCAGTTAACCGGTTTTGATGATGGAAACTCAATAAAAACCTTAAACATTGTAACTAAAAGCGGTATCCGTAATGGACAGTTTGGTCGTATATATGCTGGGGCAGGTACAAATGAAACCTATTCTGCAGGGGGTAATGTTAGTTTATTTAAAGGAGATAGAAGACTTTCGTTTGTTGGTAATTTCAACAATATTAATCTGCAAAATTTTTCATCGCAAGATTTATTGGGTGTAACAAGTACCGGCGGCGGTGGAGGAGCTAGAGGCGGCGGTGGCAGAGGTGGTGGTGGTGGAGGGGGAACAGATAATTTTACTGTAGGGCAAAGCAATGGTATAAATCAAACCAATGCATTTGGTGTAAACTTTAGTAATGTGTATACTAAAAAACTAACGCTTACGGGTAGTTACTTCTTTAGTAAAAGTAAAAACGAAAACGAAGGGTTAACAAGCGCAGAAACATTTTTTAATCCCAAAAACATATTTAGTATACAAAAAAGTAGTTCTATCTCTACCAATTACAGCCATCGTATTAATTTACGTATGGAATACAAAATAGACTCGGCTAATAGCTTATTTATTATTCCGAACATAAGTTTTCAAAAAAATAATACGCTATCTAATTTTTCTTCCGATAATTTTTATGCTATAAACGATAGTACAAATACATCTTTAGGAGGTACCGAGGCTGATAAAAATGGATTTAACATACGTAACAATATAATGCTTAGGCATAGTTTTCCTAAAAGAGGCCGTTCGCTTTCGGTAGGTTTTAATACCGCATGGAGTAAAAATGATGGCGAAACACTTACCGATACAAAATTTAAGTTTTATAAAAATGGCTTAGTAACAGACTCCTCTTTAAATAGATTTGCTGACAACGCCACAAATGGCACTACAATTGGCGGAAATATTGCGTTTACTGAACCTATTGGTAAAAAAAGTCAACTACAAATTGATTATACTCCATCCATACAAAAAAATAAAGCAAACCAAGAAACCTTTAGTTACGATGGGCAAAAATATAATGTATTTGATACATCACTTAGCAATAAATTTGATAATACCATTACCACACATAATGCTGGCTTGAATTACAGATTAGGGCAAAGTAGAGATGAGCAACTTTCGTTAGGGTTAAATTTTCAAACCGCTAACTTACAAAGCGATAGAGTTTTTCCTACAACTACAAAAGTTAATCAAACATTTACCAATATTTTACCTAATATAGTATGGCGAAAAAAATTATCAAACTACAGCAATATTCGTTTGTTTTATAGAGCAAATACAAACTTTCCTAGTATAAATCAATTGCAAGATGTGGTTAACCTTAATAATCCATTAAGCGTAAGTAGTGGTAATCCTGAATTAAAGCAATCGTACATAAATTTTTTAAACGGAAGATATACGTACACCAATACAAAAACACAACATAGTTTTTTTGCCAATTTATTTTTACAAACCGCTAGCGACTACATAACCTCTGCTACATATATTGCTAAGGCCGATACCACCATTCAACAAAACATTGTTTTAAAAGCAGGGTCTCAATTAACAAAGCCTGTAAATTTAAATGGATATAAAAGCTTACGTACTTTATTTACATATAGTATGCCTATAAAAAAAATAAAAACAACACTTAATTTAAGTGCAGGTTTTAGTTACTCAAAACTGCCTGGATTAATTAATAATAAGGTAACAGAAACTGATGCCTATACCTATAACACAGGCGTAGTATTAGCTAGTAATATTAGTGAGTATGTAGATTACAATGTATCGTACAATGTAAATTTTAATAATTCTGCTACAAACACAATAAATAGCACAGCTACAAAGTACACTAGCCAAGTAATTGGGGCACAACTAAATTTATTAAATAAAAAAGGATGGTTTATACAAAACGATGTATCAGGAAATATTAATAGAGGGTTAGGAGCAGGCTTCAATCAAAACTATTGGTTATGGAATGCTGCTCTTGGGAAAAAAATATTGAAGAAACAAGTAGGGGAGCTTAAATTATCGGTATTTGATTTATTAAAGCAAAACCAAAGTATAGTACGTACTGTAACAGGCAACTATATTCAAGATGCTCAAACGCAAGTACTAAAACAATATTTTATGTTAACGTTTACGTACAAATTAAAAAACTTTGGCAAATTAAAAACAAACCAATTTAATAGAGAAGGGGGCGGCAGGCAATTTAGACAAGGAGGAATGGGGGGCGGTGCTCCAAATTTTTAGTACTTTTAAAGTAGATAACAAAATGAATAGTTTTGAACCAACCCGATTTAATTATAGCACTACAGCAAGGAGATAACGAAGCTTTTAAAAAGCTTATAGATGAATGGCAAGATATGGTTTACAATACCGCATTGGGTATTATACAAAATGAAGATGATGCAGATGAAATTACACAAGAGGTTTTTATACAAGTGTTTCAATCAATAAGGTCTTTTAAAGGCGATGCAAAAATTAGTACATGGTTGTATAGAATAACAATATCAAAAGCATTAGATTATTTAAAAAAACAACAAAGAAAAAAACGATTTGGGTTTGTAGATTATTTTTGGAGCGGTAATAAAAACGACGTTGATGAGGGGAAAGAATTTCACCACCCAGGAGTAGTAATGGAAAACAAAGAAATGGCCAGTCAATTGTTTAAAGCCATGAAACAATTGCCCAATAACCAACGAATTGCTTTTACGTTGCATAAATTAGAGGCACAAAAATATGGAGATATAGCTGTTATAATGAACATATCACTGCAAGCAACAGAATCGTTAATTGCAAGAGCTAAAACAAATTTGAAAAAAATAGTACAAGAATATTATACTAAAAACATTGCTTAGTAATATGAATACGAATATAAATAACCGGGTTGATGCGGCTTTGAACAGTTTAGATGATGTAAAAAGAGCAACGGGTAAACCGTATGTGCTTACACGAATGAAAGCTAAAATGCAAAATAGCAATTCATCTATTTGGGATAATGCCTTGCAATTTATTAGTAAACCTATGGTGGCATTGGTTTGCATGTTAATAATAATTGCTTTTAATGTACTTGTAATTTCAAGAAATTACAATACGTCTAATACCATTAATGAAGAACAAGCGTTAACTGTAGATGAGTACAACGCTAATATAACCGCATTAAATTACACCGAAAATATTGAACCATAATGAGTAATACACCTAAAAGTAAATTGTATTTAATTATTATTGGCTTATTACTACTAAGCAATGGGGCCTTGTTATTTTTGTTTTTAAATAAAGATGATGGGCGTGGAAGGAAAAGAGAAGATAGACGAGCAAAGATGACTACCTTTTTAAAAATACAAATTGGATTTAATGATGTACAATTACAACAAGTAAATTTGCTTAGCACACAACACAAAGAAAAAATGAAAGCCGATTTTGACTCAATAAAAAATAATAAACAACAGCAGTTAAAAGAATTAGGAATAAAGGGGTTTAGCGATAGTGCCATTTTACAAGTAGTTGTTAAAAATGCAGCGCAACAAAAAATTATGGATCAACAAATGCTTACACACTTTGCAGCTGTTCGAAAAATTTGTACAGCAGAGCAATTGCCAAAATTTGATTCGTTATTTTACAAGGTTTGGGAAAGAATGAAAAAATAAATTTTAAATATATATAACATGAAAAAACAATTTTTATTATTAGCAACAGCATTACTTGTAGGTACTACAACCATGTATGCACAGGGAGGTTTTCAACGCCAAACACCTGAGGAAAGATTAAAACCTATTCATGAAAAAATAGATAGTGCGTTTAAATTAACTGCTGAAAAATTAGCTAAAGTAGATAGCGTTTTTTTAGAATCATTTAAACAGCAAGAAGCAAAAATGGCTGAATTAAGAAGCGGCGGAGAAAGGCCCGACAGAGAAGCTATGATGGCAATGCGCCAACAGCTAGCAGACGAAAGAGATAATAAATTAAAAGAAGTTTTAACAGAAGAGCAAATGAAAATTTGGAAAAATGAGTTAGAGCCTTCTTTACGACCACAACGTGGCGGTGGAAACAGAGGTGGCGGAAACTAAGTTTTTTATAACTAATAACCCTTTGCAATAATAAAAAAAGTAGCTTTAATTTAAACCTGCTTTTATTTCAGTTAATGCTTTTTCAATTCCTTTTTTTACCTCTTCGTAGGTACTAAAGCTTTTTGTAATTAAATAAAATTTATTACTGTGTAATTGTATTAATACCTGCGGATAGCTATCTACATTTAATTGCTTACACAAAGCAAATTCGTAATATGCTTTTTCTTTATACTCGTCACTTTTTAGTTTAGTATAAAAATCATTTTCACTAATCGTATATTTTTCTAAAAGATGCTTATAGGCTTCATCATCGTCTAAATCTCTTCCTTCATAATTTAATGCATATTGTAAATCGCCTGCAAACTCTAGTTGGCGTTCAGGATAAATTTCTTTTAAAATGCACAAGGCAATAGCTGGCTTTTCGCTATTCATTACCCAATCGCTTTTATCAGGATTGGCGGTGTGCCATAAAAAATCATCGCCAAATTTAATACCAGTAACCTCTTCTACTCTTTTGTACGCACCTTGTATGTAAGGTCCTATTTTTTCAATAGGCATTTTGTTTTCGCCAATCATCATGCCTCCGCTAAGTACTTCAACATCTAATTGGAAGCTGTATTCTTCGGCAATTTTTTTTATTATAGGGCTAAAGCCATAGCACCAGCCGCAATAGGCATCGTAACAATAAATAAGTATTGGTTTTTGCATGTTGTAAAGTTCCTAAAAACAATTTAATATTGTTACATAAAATTAATAAAATGGAAAGAGCAATTGCAGGATATCATTTACTTATGTTATTAACCGTAGTTGATAATAAATTAAATGGAAAAGAAGATATTGTTATTAGAGATTCGTTGAGTACCGAGTTTAATTTTACTCCTAATTTAGATGATGAAATGAAGGCATTAAGTAATTTGAGCAAAGAAGACTATACCTTACATTTTCAACACTAGATGGATAAATTTTATCATCTTCTACTTTTAAGCTAACAATAGTAATATAGCTCAAACTATATTTTTTTAATTTTCTTTTTTAATGAGCTTTTAACCAATTGTCTCCCATACCAATTTCTGCATCGGTTGGTACACCATTAGGTAATGCTAAAGCTGTTTGCATACAATGTAAAATAATAGGCTTTATACGATCTACTTCTTCTGTATGAGCATCAAAAACTAATTCATCATGCACTTGCAAAAGCATTTTACTTTTAAAATTTTGTTTTTTAAATTCGGCATCAATTTTTATCATGGCTAATTTTATCATATCGGCTGCTGTTCCTTGTATAGGGCTGTTAATAGCATTTCGTTCTGCAAAGCCACGTACAGTAAAGTTTGCACTATTAATATCTTTTAACCACCGTTTACGCCCCATCAATGTTTCTACATATCCGTTTTCTTTACAAAAATTTATGGTGTCATCCATATACTTTTGTATGTTAGGAAACTGTGTTTTATAGGTATCAATTATTTCTTTTGCCTCTGCTCTTGATATGCCTAAATTTTCGGCAAGGCCAAAAGCACCTTGTCCATAAATAATACCAAAATTTACACTTTTGGCTTTGTAACGCATTTCTTTTGTCACTTCTTTTTCATCTACATTAAAAACCTTTGCAGCAGTAGCGGTGTGTATATCTTTTCCGGTACTAAAGGCTTCACACATATTTACATCGCCACTAATAGCAGCCACAATACGTAACTCAATTTGTGAATAATCGGCACTTATTAAAAAATAATCTTTATTTCTTGGTATAAATGCTTTTCGTATTTCTTTTCCCTTATCGGTTCGTATGGGTATGTTTTGTAGGTTAGGGTTATTACTGCTTAACCTGCCCGTTACTGCTACAGCCTGTGCATACGATGTATGTACCCTGCCTGTTTTTTTATTTATCATTAGCGGCAAGGCATCAACGTAAGTGCTTTTAAGTTTTGTGTATTCTCTAAAAGCTAAAATATCATCTACAATTTTATTTTGTGCAGCTAATTTTAGCAACACATCTTCCCCTGTTGCATATTGGCCTGTCTTTGTTTTTTTGGCTTTTGGGTCTAGTTTTAGTTTATCAAATAATACTTCACCTAATTGTTTGGGGCTTGCTAAATTAAAACGAACACCAGCTTGTTGGTACACACTTTCTTCGGCTGTTTTTGCTTCTCGTTCTAGCTCCTTACTATATTCATTTAAAAATTGTTCATCAATTCGTATGCCTTCAAACTCCATAGCTGCTAATACTTTTACTAAAGGGTTTTCTACTTCGTAAAAAACTTTCTCCACTTCTTTTTCTTTTAGTTGTGGTAGAAACGTATTTTTTAATTGTAACGTAATATCAGCATCTTCGGCTGCGTAGTCTTTTATTTTTTCTAGTTCCACATCTCTCATATTGCCTTGATTTTTTCCTTTCTTTCCAATCAATTCATCAATATGTACAGTAGCATACCCTAAATATTTTTCGCTCAACGCATCCATACTTCTTTTACCATCTGGCTCAATTACATAATGGGCAAGCATAGTATCAAATGTATTTCCCAATAATTCAAAACCGTACCATTTTAATAGTAGCATATCATATTTAATATTTTGCCCTATCCATGTTATAGATTTATTGTTGAATAATTGTTGAAAATTGTTTAGGAGTTTAATACACTCCTCTCTATCTATTGGGCAAGGCACATAATAAGCTTCACCTTTTTTTACAGAAAAGCTTAAGCCAACCAGCTCTGCTTCATTTGCATCAATGCCTGTTGTTTCGGTATCAAAGCAAATTTCTTTTTCATTAACTAATGTAGCAACTAATTCGTTTATGAGTTGTTCTGTATTTGCTAAAAAATAATGGTGTGGTGTGTTGTTAATATTTTTATCAACGGGTAAACTATTTTCTTGCACATTGTCGTTGGAGCCTCTAGTAGCTGTTTGGTCTTGTGGTGCCTGCTCCACAACGTTTCCAAACAAATCCATTTGAGCTGTAGTATTTTTTTCACTTTTTGTAGTTGCCTTACTATCCTTATTCCATATTTCGGCAGCTACATTTATATCGTCTCCTAAAATTCTTTTACCTAAGGTTTTAAATTCTAGCTCTTCAAAAATTGCTGTTAAGGCTTCTTTATTCATTTCCTTAATCCTAAAATTTTCTTCATGAAACTCAGCAGCAGGAATGTCTGTAATTATAGTAGCAAGTTTTTTACTTAATAGAGCAAGGTCTTTTCCAGCTAACACCTTTTCGCCTAATTTTCCTTTTATGTTTGCCGCATTTTCTAACACATTTTCTAATGTACCATACTCTTTCAATAATTTTGCCGCAGTTTTTTCCCCAACGCCTGGTATGCCCGGAATGTTGTCTACAGCATCTCCCATCAATCCTAAAATATCAATAACTTGATCAATTCTTTCAATATCCCATTTTGCACACACTTCCTTTGGCCCCAATATTTCAAAGTTGCCACCTTGGTATGGAGGCTTATAAATTTTAATATTTTCACTAACCAGTTGTCCATAATCTTTATCGGGGGTTACCATAAAAACTTCGTAACCTTCTTTTTCTGCTTGTTTTGCTAATGCACCAATTACATCATCGGCTTCGTACCCATCAATAGCAATCACAGGAATATTTAATCCTTCAATAATTCTTTTTATATCGGGTACTGCAGCAGAAATATCTTCGGGTGTTTCTTGCCTATTGGCTTTATAATCAGCAAAGTCAGTATGGCGTTCGGTTGCTGCGCTGGTATCAAAACACACGGCCATATGTGTAGGTTTTTGATTGGTAATTAAATCTATTAAGGTGTTGGTAAAACCAAATTGTGCATTGGTATTACGCCCCTTGCTTGTAATACGTGGATTACGAATAAGGGCATAATACGCCCTAAAAACAAGGGCAAACGCATCTAACAGAAATAATTTTTTTTGCATACCGTAAAAGTAAAAAAAATAGCCCCTATAATGAGACTATTGTAAAATATATTTTTATAAAAAGATTTATTTTACAAGTAAGTTTTTAAAATCTGTACTATCTCCATTAAATACATTAAAGTCAACAAAGGCATCAATGCCGTTTACATGCCCTTTTTCACTATGCTGCCAAATTATCCAATTACGTGTAATACGGGGTTTATCTACTACTAAATAATGGGCTACCCAAAGAGGATATTCGTCGAAAGCTCCAGCTAAATAGTTTTCGTAAAAATCTGCATTGGTATAAATAATTGGTTTTACGTGGTAATAATTTTCAACTGTACTTAACCAATCTTTTACTCGTTGTTGTAAATCGGATTTAGAAGTGCCGTTAATTAATTCAACATCTAACACCGGTGGTAAATCTCCTTTTTGTATAGTTACGGTTTTTATAAATTGTTGGGCTTGCGCTTTACCACTTTTGCTGGCTACAAAAAAATGATAAGCACCCCTGGGTAAACCTTTTTCTTTTGCATTAAACCAATTTGGCCTAAATGTTCGGTCGGTAATAGTTGTTCCCTCAGTAGCTTTTATAAAAGCAAAACCAATTTTTATATTACGCACTTTCATGGTTTTTACATCATCCCAATCAATGGTGCCTTGGTGGTGGCTAATATCAATACCATGTATAGAAAAATTTACAGGAATATTTATGTCAAAACCGGGGTACCGAATAAACCGAGGCTTATTAAAATAGTTGGAAATAAAATAAGTTGCACAACCCACAACGGTTAAAATTAATAGGTTGATTGCAAAAATTTTTGTTGCAGATTTTTTTTGCTTTGCCAAGGTTAAAAGTAAAAGGGTTTAGCAGTATTACCTTTGTAAAATTGCACTAAAAAAAGAGTTTAAAACTAGTTACAAAATTATTTTATCATCTTTTTTACATATTTAATATTGCCCCCCATAATTTTTAAAACATATTGCCCACTTGCCAAGTTACTTGTTAGCATATCAACAATAGCCTCTCCATTTAGCAAAACAATATTTTTAGTAGCTACCCTTTGCCCCAAGGCATTATATAAAATTGCGGTAAGGTTTGGTGTACTGGTTATATTATACAACTGAATGGTAAACTTATCTTTAAAAGGGTTGGCACCAACTTTTATGGTATTTGCTGGAAAAGTAACCGCTGGTAATTTAAGGGCAGTATTATTTCTGGTAATTAACCAATAACCTGGGTCAACCAACACTGTATCTGGCACAAAAGAGATGCTTTTTAAAAAGTTTTCGCCGTTACTTTTATTATCTACAATAATTGTTTGCTCTTGGGTTGAATTTTTAAATTTTAAAGCAACCGGTAGTTCAAAAAAACTAACTGAAGAGTGAGAAGTGGTTTGGTCCATTTTAATATTTACCGAACTATTGCCCACCATATTCCAACTTACTCTATAACTTGGATAACCCTGTCCTTTGTACCAGTCGTTAAAAAACTTGGTTAAGTTTTTTCCGCTAGCTTGTTCTAAATGTCTTTTTAAATCGTTTGTAGTGGCAAAGCCGTAGGCTAATACAGGGTCTTTTTGATAGTTTTTTATAGCGGTAAAAAAAGTATTATCACCTAACATCCAACGAAGCATCATTATCAAATAAGACCCTTTGTAATAGGTAAGCCTACTGCTAAAAATTCTGTTTACACTTGTTGTATCATCTACCCACACACTACCATCGGGGGCAGATGTAATAAAGTTCATTTCATTTCTACGTTCGTTTAACAATGACGCAGTATTTACTGCGTACTTCGTTTCTCTATATAACCTTGTAGCATGAGTAGCAAAACCCTCATTAAGCCAAATATCTTCCCAACTACCGCACGTAATTTTATCACCAAACCATTGATGGGCTAACTCATGGCTTGATAAGTTTTCGGATACATTGTTCATAAAAGATGCTGTTTGATGCTCCATACCACCACCCCAATTAAACTGAATATGCCCATACTTTTCTTTAATAAAGGGATAGTCGCCAAATTTATTATGAAACAATTGCATAGCATAAGTAAGATCTGGTGTACCTGCCTGAAAACTAGCCAAGCTCTCCGGATAACAATAGGTTTGAAAAGGCAAATTTGTTGTGCCCAAAGCAATAGTTTCGTTAAACACACTATAATTGGTAACTGCAAAGCAAACTAAATAGGTAGCAATTGGGTAACGGTGTTTCCAGTGGGAAACTCGTTTGGTACCACCGGCTATTAAGGTTTCACTTTGCAACATTCCATTACTTGCCCCTTTGTAAGCCACCGGATTTGTTATAATAATATCAATAGAATCGGGCTTATCGTCTAATCCATTTTTACAGGGCCACCAATCTCGGCTACCATACGGTTCACTTAAACTCCACATAACAGGCACATTGGCATGGGTTTCTGTAGCAAATGATCCAAAACCAGTATTGGGCGGTATGCCTTTATAAAAAATACTTACGCTATCCAACACACCAACATTAAGTGTGCTAGTAAAATCTATTGAAACGGTAGTTGGGGTTTGTGTTTTTGTAAGTACATTATTGCGTTGTTTAACGCTATCTACCACCAGCGGATTTAATAAATCTAACACAATATTATTGGTAGCGTTTGTAATAGTAAAATAGATGGTTACCTTACCTGTAATATATCGTATTGCTGGGTTTACTTCCCACTCACATCTATAATATTTTACATCAAAATTTGTACTTGCAAAAGTTAATAAATCTGCATTGCCATTCCCACCTAATCGGGCAAAAGCCCTTTTTTCATTTTCAATTATAGAATTTAAATCTTTGTCTATAGATAAAATTTGTTGTGCATTGGTTTGTAAAAATCCAATGCATAAAATAAGTAGTAACAATCGCATAATGTAGATATTAAATAAAGTAATGAAGTTTTTAAAGTTTTGTGAAAAAGCAATAAAAAAAAGGGGGCAATGTTACCTTTACGATCCTTTTTACCATTTAAAGATAAAACAATTACTTTATATACCCTTGCTGCCAACGTAGCTTATCCGAGCAACCTTATGAAAAAATAGCATTAGAGTAAATTTCGTTATAAATTTTTTAAGTACATTAAGATACTATGTTATTTTTACAAATAAATTATTTAAAATTGCGATGGCTATTAAAAATATTATACTTGACTTAGGAGGCGTACTCATCAATATTGATTATCATAAAACTATTAAAGCTTTTAATGCGTTGGGTATTTTAAATTTTGATGAAATGTATTCTCAACTAAATGCTAATACATTATTTGAATACTTAGAAACCGGCCAAATTAGCGAAGAAGACTTTTATTTAGCGATTAAAAAAATTGCACCAATAGAGTTAACTAACCAACAAATACAAACCGCTTGGAACGCTCTTTTGCTAGATTTTAGACCCAAAAGCATTGCGTATTTACAAACACTTGCTCAACACTATACCTTGTATTTATTAAGCAATACCAACAGTATACATCAAGCGGCTTTTAATACAAGCTTTGCAAAAGAATTTAATGGAAAACATATTAATGATTATTTTACCAAAGCGTATTATAGCCATCAAATAAAGTTACGCAAACCACATAAAAATATTTATGAGTTTGTATTAGCCAATGCCACTTTAAATCCAGCTGAAACCTTGTTTATTGATGATTCAAAAATAAACATACCATCAGCTAATGAAGTAGGAATTTTAACACACCTTTTGTTATCCAATGAAACGATTGAAGAAGTACTCCCTAACCTATTAAACATAAACAAGTAGTTATACTCCATTGTTTACATCTTCAAAATCTATGTAATCATTTCTTTTTGGCTTTTCAGTACTAGATTGTTTAGGTGGAGTGGTAAAGTTATTTTCTTGCTGCATTTGGTCATTCATTTTTTGCTGCATTTCTCCAACCTTTTTTTTAACCTGCGAAGTAGCGTTGTAGACAGGAATAATAAATTCAAAAATTAATTTGTACAACAGGTACAAACCAAATAATAAAAATAGTGTTCTTAACATAATAACACAAAGGTATAAAACCCCTTAATTGCTAGTTGTTAAAATAGTACAAACGGAAAAAGAAGTAATAAATTACTAAAATATTAACAATATTGATTGTTTATAGGACTAAAGTTTTGCCATATCGCATTCATTTAGTATATTTGCATTACATAACGAAACAACAGAAGGGAACCTAACAGTTCCCTTCTTCTTTTTTAATGAGTACAGATACAGCCATAGAAACGGTAGAAAACCTAATACAACCCTTATTACAAGAGGATGTTTTTTTAGTATATATAAAAATAAAGCCAACCAATAACTTTAAAATTTATATAGATGCCGATGCTGGCTTGCCGTTGGAAAAGTGTATAAAAATAAATAGAGCTTTATATAAGCAAATGGAAGAAATGGGGCTATATCCCGATGGAGATTTTTCGTTAGAGGTTTCTAGCCCAGGAATAGATGAACCATTAAAGCTAATACGCCAATACATAAAAAATGTTGGTAGGTTTATAGAAGTTGTTAAACTAGATGACACCAGGCTTGAGGGGAAGCTTTTAGAGGCAAACGAAGAAAAAATTAGTATAGAAATAACTGAAGGAAAAGGGAAAAAAATGACCGTAAATCAGATAGAAGTCTCTATTTCCGACATAAAACAAACAAAAGTACAAGTTAAATTTTAATTATATATCAAAACCCCAAGTTGGAGGGGAAGTTGCTAAAAAGCAAAAAATAACCAACAAGGAATATGGCAAGTATAAATTTAATTGACTCGTTTCAAGAGTTTAAGGAGGCCGAAAACATTGATCGTCCTACGCTAATGAAGGTAATGGAAGACGTATTTAAAACACTAATTCGTAAAAAATACGGAAGTGATGAGTGTTTTGACGTAATTGTAAACGACCAAAAAGGCGATTTAGAAATTTTTAGACGAAGAACAATTGTTGACGATGACGATTTATACAACACCCTTACCGAAATTGAATTAAAAGATGCCCGAAAAATTGAACCCGATTATAACGTTGGTGAGGAATTGTACGAAGAGGTAGATATACAAAAAGAATTTGGTAGAAGAGCAATATTGGCTGGTAAGCAAACCCTTGCTGCACGTATTAACGATCTTAAAAAGAACATCTTAATAAAAAAATACGAAGATAGGGTTGGAGAAATTGTTAGTGGGGAAGTTTATCAAGTATGGAAAAAAGAAGTATTAATTTTAGATGAAGAAGGCAACGAAATGTTGTTACCTAAGTCAGAACAAATACCTTCGGATTACTTTAAAAAAGGCGAAACCGTACGTGGCGTAGTAAAAAAGGTAGAGTTAAAAAATAGTCAAGCTATTATTATTATATCCAGAACAAGCCCAAGCTTTTTAGAAAAACTATTAGAAATAGAAGTACCAGAAATATTTGATGGCTTAATAGTGGTTAAAAAAATAGTAAGAGACCCCGGTGAAAGAGCAAAAGTAGCTGTAGAAAGTTATGATGATAGAATTGATCCAGTAGGCGCTTGTGTTGGTATGAAAGGTAGCCGCATCCACGGTATTGTACGAGAATTAAAGAATGAAAATATTGATGTTATTAATTGGACGGCAAATACACAATTACTTATTCAACGCTCCTTAACACCTGCAAAAATTACAAGCATGGATGTTGATATGGAAGCCAAACGAGTTAGTGTATATTTAAAACCCGACCAAGTTTCTTTAGCCATTGGCCGCCGAGGAGTAAATATTAAATTAGCAAGTGAGCTTACGGGTTTTGAAATAGATGTGTTTAGAGATAACGAAGGCGAAGTCGAAGAGTTTGATATTGATTTAGATGAATTTACAGATGAAATAGAACCATGGATAATTGAGGAATTAAAAAGAGTAGGTTGCGATACAGGCCGCTCTGTATTAGAGTTAAGTGCAGAAGAATTAGAGCGTAGAACCGATTTGGAAAAAGAAACTATAGCAGAGGTTCGTAAGATTTTAACAGAAGAGTTTGGAAAAGAATAGTTTGAACAAAAAGTAAAAAAGTTAATCGTTAGTGGTTTAAAAGGGCCTCTAACAAAAATAAAATATGTCAGAATTAAATACACCAAGGTTAATGGCAGCTGCCAAAGAGTTTAACATAGGGAAGGATACCCTTGTAGACTTTCTTGTATCTAAAGGTTTTAATAACGATGATTTAAAACCCACCGCTAAGCTTACAGAGCCTATGTATAGGGTTTTACAATCGGAGTTTCAACAAGATAAAGCAGCAAAAGAAAAAGCAGAAAAAGTAGAGTTGATAAAAACCGGAGGCTCATCTGAACCTAAAAAGAAAAAGGACGAACAAGATCTCTCCATAAAGAAAAAAGAAACTGTTGTTGTAGTACCAACTCCTGTAGAAGAGCCAAAAGTTGAAGAAGAAAAGCCAAAGCCTGTAGTAATTGAAAAAGCAGAAGTAAAGACAGAAAAAAAAGTAGAGGAGAAAAAAGAAAAACCTAAGGCTAAAGAACAACGTGCTGAAGTTACTAACATTGAAGCTCCAAAAGTTTTAGCTACTATAGATTTAGATGCAATAGACTCATCTACCCGACCAAAAAAAGGGGCAAAAAAAGAAGAGTCAAAAGATAAGGCTAAAGTAGAAGAACCTAAAAAAACGGTAAAAAAAGCAGAACCAAAAAAAGAAGAAGTTAAGGTAGAAGAAAAGATAAAGAAGCAAGAGCCTAAAATAGAAGAAACTGAAAAAGTAGATTTACCACCAGTAATTGAAAATATACAGGCAGATAAATTATTGGGCCCCAAAATTTTAGGAAAAATAACGTTACCTGTTGATAGCGATACAAGGCCAAAAAAAGATAACGAAGATAGGCACAAGCGTAAACGAATTCCAATAGCTAAAAAACCAGGACAAGCTCCAGGGCAACAAGGCGCTGGTGGCCAACAACCGAGTACAGGAACAGGTGGTGGTTACCAAGGTGGGCAAAACAGAACTGCAGGAACAGGTGGAGGTTACCAAGGTGGGCAAAACAGAACTGCAGGAACAGGTGGAGGTTACCAAGGTGG
>CAILUU010000044.1 GCA_903837525.1 uncultured Bacteroidota bacterium
ATAACACCAAGCCCCTGTTGTTAAAGTTTTCCATGAAATAGAATCTTGAACTTCTGGAATAGTATCTCCGTTACGATATTTGCTTACCTTTAAATTACTTGTTGTCCAGGTTTGGGTATTAATTACGACAGTATTATATTGATTGCCATCAATATCTATTAAAGATGGGCCATCAGAAATGTTTTTAAATGGATATTCAACTATTGATAACTCTTTATTTTTTTTACAAGCAAATAACAGAATGAGTACTAATGTTAATGATGCTGTTATTATATTTAGTTTTTTCATTTTATTTAATTTCTGATTTTTATTAAATACAGAGAGAAAAATTAGTTCTCTTTTACCAAAACATCATCTAATTCCCAAGTAGATCCATCATTTGCTGAGCCTAAATATTTAAATGCGATTCGAGTATTTGAATTTTTATAATTACTTAAAGAAATATTACCTGAACTAATAAAAACAAAATTACCAGCTGACAAAGTAAATGTTAATGGGATCCATGTTGCTGATGAGGGTAATCCACTAGTGTAATTTGTTGACACATATACTTCGAGAGCTGCACCAGTATATTTATAAGCATTTTGAAAAGACAAAATTGGGTTAGTTGAAGTACTCAAACTAATTGGTGGAGAAATTAACCAACTTTCACAAGCAATATTAACCGAAGTGGTGGAAACATAATTTGTAACCTTAGCGAATGATTTGCCACCAAAAAAACTTGGTGTCCATGATATTGAACCTAAAACATTTTGCGATGTCCACCCCCCACTTGTTATACTATTATCATCAAAGTTCTTATTTAGATATGTTCCAAGTAAATTAGTACATATTCTTTGGATACTATCTGCAGGAGGTGTCCCTAAAGAGCAACCGTTTGTCGAATAAGTTCTTTTTTGAATATTACTTGAACATACAGACCAGGCAGAATATTTAAATGAGCATGGGGGGGGCTGATCACCATCCCGGAGACAGCGAACAGATAAGGCTTGTCGTTTACTGAAGAGGGTAAATTCCCCAATGCCATAAGAGTGCAAAAAGTGGCAAAAAACAGTGCTGCTATTAGAAACTGACGAACTCCACCAAGCAGCGAGGTTGCTTATGCCATAAAATATCCCATTGTTTAGAAATCCGCCCGGAAGTCCTGTAAAACCACTTGAGTTGGTTGCCTCAGTATTTGGTCTCAGCCAATGCGAAATGCCCGCTTCCATCATTTTATTGCCTGCTATTGTCTCTCCACCTAAATAATCTATTAGTTGTGACCACTCTGGGCCTGTGGGTATGTGGTAGCCATTTGGAGCCAAACCACGCGGATCGTTTACTGCATACCAATTATATAACTTGCCATAAGTTGTGCCATTGGCAGTATTGTTTGCGTAATAACACCAAGCGCCAGTAGTTAGGTTTGCCCAAGCGCTTGTGTCTTGCACCTGCGGTATTGCATCACCATTGCGGTATGTTGCTACATCAAGGTTTTTTTTTGTCCAGGTTTGGTTGCCAATTAAAATTTCTTCCTGTATTATGGTTAATTCTTTATTTTTTTTACAAGCAAATAACAGAATTAGTACTAATGTTAATGAAGCTGTTATTATATTTAGTTTTTTCATTTTTTTGGTAACAAAAAAAATAATTATAACGAGCTATTTATTTTTAAAACAACCTATTTTTTAGCGCTTAAAATACGAAGCTTAATGGCGCTATTTATTGTTTTAGAGCCATTTGAGCGGCCTTGATCGGTTATGTAATAAAGCATTTTATTAGTAACTGCATCAAAAACAACATACAAACTCGATTCGTCTTTATATCTTTTTGATCCCCCTCTAAGCGAAGTTTCTTCGTATAAAACATTACGATCTACACTTTGGTATTCGCGCTTGTATTTGTAAAGCACAACTTTGGTTTGATTTTCAATAATTGAGTAAACATCTTTTGGATCAACGCCCAAAGCTGCTGTTACTTCGTTTAAATACATGCCTTCATGTAAATTAAACATTTTTTCGGTGGTGGTACAATAGTTATTTTGAACAACCTTACAATTTGTTATCGAAATTATGAAAACAACTGCCACTAATTTTAATATGTTTTTTTTCATTGTTTGTTTTTTAAAATTAAATTTTATGTGATAACTAGTTTAAATCTAGAATTAATTTGGTTTAAATAAATTTGGCTTTTCTTTGTTTGCCTTTTCTTCATTTCCTTTTTGCTTTTTTGCCTTTTTATCAGGTATTTCTGGACTTGCATTATTATCCTCACCGCTTACAGGTTCGGTTAAAGAAATAGTGGTTTTCTTTTTAGATGGCGAAAAAACATTCCTTAATGAGTTTGAATTAGATCCTAAATTAATTGTAATATTTGCATTAGGATTAGAAGCGATCTTTTCGATAATATCGCAATCAGTACATTCCTTCTTTTTATCTGCTTCATTTACAGAATTATCTCCTGGTTTTTTTACTCCATTATCTCCTGATTTTTTTACTCCATTATCTCCTGGTTTTTTTACTGGAATACATTTTAAATTATTTGTTTGACAAGATGCTGCGGGTTTGTTTTTATCATAATTAGGATTTTTTACAAAATCACAAGGGCAGTATTCGCAATTGCCGTCAGATATAACTGCATCTTTATTATAATTTATACTTTCAGGATCCATACAACCAGCTAGACCTTTTTCGCTACAGGCGTTTTTTACACCAACAACATCATCCATTAATGATTCTAAATCCTTTTTTCCTGCATCGGTTATTAGGGTGCTTAATTTGCCATTTTTGTAAACTAAATAAGCGTCTTCTGGTTTATCATATTGTAATCTGCCTGAAGACAAACCGCTTTCAAGCGTTTCCTCTTTTTTTCTTAATTTGTGGGAAGATTTTTTGTATTTGTATTGGTGCACTTCGCAATCTTGCGACCAGCCAGCCAAAATATCATAAGGGCTGGTATTGCCTAAATTAATTTTTACTTGGGCTTTTGAAGTACCAATAGTTAAGGCAGCTAATTCTTTTGAAGAAACAAAATTAGGTACTGTTTTAAATGTAATACAGCTATTTAAAAATAAAGCTGTAATCATTATTAAAGTTATTTTTTTCATAAT
>CAILUU010000045.1 GCA_903837525.1 uncultured Bacteroidota bacterium
AGCAATATCGTTTTATGGGTAAAACAAAATTTAGAACAAGGTAAAATTATTAATGTAGTTGATGATCAATTCAGAACACCAACACTAGCCGAAGATTTAGCAGATGGTTGTATTTTAATTGCTGAAAAAAAAGCACAAGGTATTTATAACATTTCTGGAAAAAATTTTTATAGCATTTTAGAAATGGCTCATTTAGTAGCAGACTTTTATAAATTAGATAAATCATTAATCAAACCATCAAAATCTACCGACATTAAACAAGCTGCCAAGCGCCCTCCAATTACAGGATTTATTATTGATAAAGCAATCATTGAATTGGGATATCAACCACATAGCTTCACAGAAGGAATTAAATTATTAGAAGATCAAATGAATGAGATAAAAAAATAATTTTTTATAAAATTAAACATCTTCAAAATTACTAATATCTCTACGATCTTTTTTTGTTGGCCTTCCACTTCCTTTACTTCGTTTTATTGATACAAAAAAAGCAGAGCTTTGAACTTCCTTTTTTTCAATAATAGGCGAATGATTTATATAGTGTTTTTTTGCAATTTCGTAACTCTGTCTTTTTTCTAGTAAACCAGACACTTCTAGTACAATTTTTTCAATACCAATAGTTATGCTATAAACTTCTCCTACTTTAACTACATGCGAAGGTTTAAAGTTTTTACCATCTAATTTTACCTTTCCATTTTTAATCGCTTCCGAAGCGAGTGTTCGCGATTTATAAATTCTAATAGCCCATAAATAGGTGTCTGCCCTAACTTCCATTTATTTTTGAATTATAAATTTAACTGCGAATAAAATAATTCCATCATTAAATATAACTAAAAATAGGCTTCGAGTTTATTTGCTTTTTTGCAACTATTATCGAGAAGCGGTTTTTAATGCTCTTTAGCTTAAAAGGAAGGATAGATTTACCCCTGTTTACTCGGGAGAAACAAGGCGGAATCCAATGAAGTTGAGGCCGTACTCTGGGTTATAGTCGTTGCGGCTCGCCGACCGGCAAAAATCCGGGCTGTTGCACCAGCTTCCGCCGCGATAAATGCGACCAGTCCCCACGCTCGGGCCTATAGGATTAGTTTGCTCGGTGTAGGTTCCTTTTATGAGGTTTGGGTATTGGCCATACCAATCGCTGCACCATTCCCACACATTACCGTGCATGTCGTATAAGCCCCATGCATTAGCTGCAAAGCTGCCTACTTCTTTTGTTTTTTTAAAATATATACCTTTTGCATTAGTATTGTAAGTAAAATCGCCATTATAGTTTGCCTGCATTGTAGTTAAGTTTTCGCCTGTATTAAAGGGCTTGGTGCTGCCTGCGCGACAGGCATATTCCCACTCAGCTTCGGTGGGCAAGCGGCATCCCATCCATGTGGCAAAGGCCGAGGCATCAAACCAACTTACATTTATTACCGGGCGCTGGCCTCTACCCCAACACTCGTCGGCTGGCTTTTTGCGATTGGTGGCCTCGCAAAAAGCATCGTACTGCTCAAAAGTAATCTCATGCATGCTCATTTTAAAGCCACTCAAGTTTACTATGTGCTGGACTTCATTGTCATTTCTTTTAAATTCTTTTGCGAGGATGCTATACCCCTCATATATGACTTTTACGGGGCTACCCATCGTAAAAGAACCGGATGGTATTGTGGCCCATTCGATGCTAGGTTTAGCTTGAGCATGATTAAGAATACAAGCATCTACGTCTTTTATTTTATTTTGGTCTTTTGCCGTTTTAAAATCCAATCCTATTTCTCCAAACATTTTTTGTAGCGTATCTTCGTGAATTGCGAAACTTTTAAAAGAAGTTTGTCCAAAACCAATAGTTGATAAAACAACTAATACTAACGTTATCGATATATTTTTCATAAATTTTTTTTATTTGGTTAATAAAATTTACTATTAAAACATTTTGATTTTTAGTTTTATAACACAAGCCTACAAAATAAGTTACGTTGTGGAGCTTAATATTGAGGTAAACGCTTGCTGGAAATAAGAAAATTTTGGCTAAGGTTAAAAAAAATTAAACTTGTTGTTGTGGAAAGAAGCAAGTTAAGCCTGATAAAATTATGACAGTGCTATTAACAAAAAGGTTAT
>CAILUU010000046.1 GCA_903837525.1 uncultured Bacteroidota bacterium
AATTATATAATAATAAATTCTTAATATTGTTGTTTAAAATTTTTTAAGATGAACGAACAATTAATAAAATTTATAGAACTCTGTTTAACAGATGGAGTTATTACTGACAAAGAAAGAGAAGTAATCTTTAGAAAGGCTTCCGAGTATAATGTTGATATAGATGAGTGTGAGATTATTTTAGAATCTATGATTCAACAAAAGAATATGTCACAAACTGTTACTATTTTAAAGAATGAAATAGTTACGGAAGTAAATACAGAAATAAATAATTCAGAAAAATATTCATCTTTATTAAGTATATATAGCAATATCTATAATCTTTGGAATGATTCTAAATACCTAGAATGTATTAATGAAGTTAAAAAAGCTGAACCACTATTTAAAGATTTATTTAAAGACCGATGGGCAGTTACTGCCAAATATTATCTATGGTCATTAATGGAAGTAGATTTAGAAAAAGCCTATGAAGAAATTGATAGAGTTACTAATCTTGTAGAAGATAAGTTATATCTACAAAATATTATTGGGCGAATTTATCAAGAGAAAGGAACCAAAACTAATGATTTAACCGAATTAAATAAAGCTTTACACTGCTTTAAATCATATGACTATGATAGTGAATATCAAATCGAGAATGTAAAAGAAATAATAAATAGAATTGTTTCAAATAGTAATAAAGAATTAGAAGCAAAACTGAAATCATTAGGAGTTAATTCAGAAATTATTAAACAGTTTACAAACAATGATTATAAAAAATTATGGAAAGTAAGTTGCCTTATTACTGAACCATATTATAACTATATAAAAAATACAATAAGTAATTGGCAAAATTCAAATCCTAATTTTTTTATCCCATCAAATGGCATTATCAATGAAAAAGGAGCTGTTGCTTTTATTAAAGCAAATTGGACTAATATTTATGTCTATCGCGTTGATAAATATTGGGAAAAGAAAGGAAGTGACTGCGATAAATTTAAATCCTTTGACAAAACAAAAATTGAAATAATAGAGATTAACGAAATAGTATAAATAAAAATGGAAAAATTTAAAAAAAATATTCAATCTAATTTTAATGAATGGAAAGAACAAGGAAAATGTTCACAGGCAATAGCGCTAAATAAAAAAATTGGAAAAGAATATTTCTGTGAATCTAATCCCCATTTTTTTACAGGAGATTTATCTGCTGATTTAGTTTTAGTTCATTTAAACCCTAAAAGGAATAAAAATAAAGTAAGTGGTTCGTATGATATTGAAAAACCAAAATTTAATTCATTTGAAGAATATTTTGATTATTTTAATTATTTTGGTAAGAATAATTATGATAAAAATTCAGGAAGAACACATAAATCACCATTTGACAAAAAACAAATACGCTTTTTAAAACCACTAAATATTTTACCATTTACTGGAAATGATATTTATAAAGATTTAGAAATTGTCATCGATAATAAACTTCAAATAGAACTAATTCCATTTGGCTCTGATAATTTTAATTACAATGAAGTTGGCATTAAAAACATTGAACCATTTATAGATAATATTTTATCACTTATAGCTGCAAAAGAAAGAAAACAAGTGATTTTCTGTGGTAGAGTTTTTGATAATATACTTAATGAATATGTTATAAAAAAGAAAGTACATGAATTTAAACTTCAAAAAACAGATGGTACTTTAACAAAAGGAGATTATCATTTTATAGAGATTGATATTAAACATAACGATAAAATTATTAAAGCAATTATTGCTCCACAATATGCTATGCAAGGAATGCCTATCGAACAATATGGAATTAAATTAAATCAATTATTGAATGGCAAAACAAGCAATAAATAGTGATGAAGATATTTTATCACTAATAAAACAAGCAGTAATTTGCTGTAAAATTAAGATTTCAATATCCTACAGTGCTTATTTCTATTAGATATCGAATTAAAAAAGTTTAATAATATTAAAAAGAAATATTCTTCTTATTTTTTGGTCTATCGTTGCAAAAATTCTAGGTTTTTCAATTAAAATATTTGTCAAGCGTAGAATTATTTACGATTATGACATTTAAAGAACTAAATCTTTTAGAGCCGATTTTAAATGCTCTTACCTCAGAGGGTTATACCAACCCAACTCCAATTCAAGAAAAAGCAATTCCAATTTTATTAGCTGGTAGAGATATTATGGGCTGCGCTCAGACTGGAACTGGAAAAACAGCAGCTTTTGCAATTCCGATTTTACAGCGATTAACACAAATTCCACGAACATCTGGCAATACAAGTATTCGCTCTTTGATAGTAACACCAACCTTTTTACCCAAGTTTATTATTGATAAAAAAATACCTGAAATAGGTAATTATATAAACCTTACAAAAATAGAAATGCCTGCAACAGAGGGAGTAAGAGAGTTGAGGAAACTGTTAGAGGGGTAATGTTTTTATTTTGTCATTTCGACGATAGCAGAAATATAATTTATATGATTGTTGTTGTTATAACAAACTCTCCTATTACCATAACAAACTGCTTTAAAAATTTCATCTAACTAAATTTTCACTAAAAATAATGCCATTTTTTTCTAACTCTAACAAAACGGGTTCGTAAATTTCTTTGCTTGTGGGTATGTGTAAACCAGTAGTTTTTATGGTGCCATTTAAAATTAATTTTGCCGCAATTCCTAAAGGTAAGCCAACTGTTTTTGCCATAGCGGTTCGTAAACTATCTTTCCCAATAACTTTTAACGAGCTGTTTATAGTATGTAGTTTTTCACTCAATTCGTATTCAATTTCATGCAACATTACAATCATATCTTTATCCTGTGGTTGTAATACTAATTTTTTTTCTATAATAAATTGTAAAATTTCGGCTACTGTACAAACACCTTTATTAATAAGGGTTTCATCATCATCCATACCTAAATAAAAGAGTTGCTTTAGCGTTAAATTAGCTTCATGCATTTTAGTTGCCATAGCTGTGGCGGCTCTGTTTTTCATTTCCTCAATATTCACCACTTGTAAATTTCCATCTTCATCTACAAAGGTAAATTGGTTTACATTTTTAACCGTTGAATTTAAATTTTTAGACTCTTCCAGCTTTTCCTCGGCTTCTATTAATTTTTCTATTTTTTGAGCTAATTTTTTGGTAAAGTCTAAACGCTCTTCCATTTTTTTACTAAGCCAATCACCAAATTTTATAGCATCAAAATGTTGTTTAAAAAATTGTGCAATCGTTAATCCATCTGTGTTGTAGCTAATTGTCTCGTCGGTCAATTTTAACTCAACAACATTATTCCAACCATACATAAAATCGGGATAGCGTAGGGTAGAACGTAAAAATGTTTGAGCAGTTTTCAATCCATACGTATCCATATAACTTAAGGAGTCTCTGTTGGGATAGTAACTTAAAAAACCAATTTCGTCATCAAACCTTACGCCACGTTCAACCTCAAATAATTCTTCATACTTTTCTTTTACACTATTATTATTAATTTTATAAATAGCCCCAGCTTTGCCTGCCATTATAATATTTTTTGGGTTCCAGCTTATTTTATATTTCCATGGGTTATCATCGCTTTCTGGTGCAACAAGTCCGCCACAGTGGCTTTTAAAAGAAGTAACAACACCGCCTTTATCATGAATTTTATCAATAATTTTCATTGCACTCATATGGTCAATACCAGGGTCTAAACCCATTTCGTATAAAAAAAGCAAGTGCTTGTTATCGATTTTTGATTGTAGATTTTTTATATTTTCATCTACATACGAAGCAGTAAGTAAATTTTTAGCATGCTTTATGCAATCTTCAGCAATTAAAAAATGTAATGCAGGCGGCATCATGCTAATTACAATAGTTGCTTGTTGTATCAATGCAATACGTTGTTCGTTGTTGGTAGTATCAACTTGTACCGCAGTTGCAATTGGGTTATTATTTGTTTTAGATAAGATTAAATTTTTATCAATATCAGCAATAATAACGTTCCAGTTATTCTCAGTAGCATTTTCAATTAAATAATCTATTAAAACAGTGGCTGATTTACCTGCACCAAAAACAAGAATTGTATTCACAATATGTATAATTTATTGCAAGTTATTTGATTGAGCCTAAATAACCACAGCGCATCCAATCTATCCAAAAAAAAGTAGTAAAATAATTTTGTTATTAATCAAACTTTTATGTTTTTTAATTAGTTTTATCATTTAAATCCGTCAAATCATTATTCTATCCATTTATACAGCAAAAGTTCAATAGAACTGAAAAAGATATATGTAATTTAAGTTAAATTGAAATAGTAATGTTGGTAACCAAAACATTCTCCACAGCACCAAAAATTATGTGTACAACTAAGCTGAAAAACAATATATTTTGTCAAGGAAAAACCACTTTTTTTTAGTACTTTCGTCACCTATAATATTATATGGAAAATAACGAACAAAATAACGAAGAATTTATAAGTAACAGAGGTAAAATTATCCCTGTTAATATTGAGGAGCAAATGAAAACATCTTACATCGATTATTCGATGAGTGTTATAGTGGGCAGGGCTTTGCCAGATGTAAGAGATGGTTTAAAACCAGTGCATCGCAGGGTGTTATATGGTATGTATGAGTTAGGTAATACGTCTAGCAAACCTTACAAAAAAAGTGCTCGTATAGTTGGAGAAGTAATGGGTAAATATCATCCTCATGGAGATACTGCCATTTACGATACTATGGTGCGTTTAGCACAAGAGTGGAATATGAGAGAGCCATTGATAGATGGGCAAGGTAATTTTGGTAGTCAAGATGGTGACCCACCGGCTGCCATGCGTTATACCGAGGTGCGTATGAAAAAAATTGCTGAGGCAATGATGGATGATTTGGATAAAGAAACGGTTGACTTTCAGTTGAACTTTGATGATAGTTTAAAGGAGCCAACGGTAATGCCTACAAAAATTCCTCAATTATTAGTAAACGGAAGTAGTGGTATTGCAGTAGGTATGGCAACCAATATGATGCCCCATAATTTAGATGAGGTTATTGATGGTTGTATTGCATATATAGGGGATAGAGAAATTACCATTGATGAATTAATGAAGTATGTAAAAGCCCCCGATTTTCCTACAGGTGGTATAATTTATGGCTACGAAGGCATTAAAACAGCTATGCATACAGGTAGAGGCAGAGTGGTGCTACGTGGAAGAACAACGATTGAAACAGATGCTAAAGGAAGAGAGAAAATTATAATTACCGAAGTACCTTACCAAGTAAATAGAGATGCATTAACCCAAAAAATTGGTGATATTATTAACGATAAGCTTGTTGAAGGAATAAGCAATGTTAATAATGAAAGTAATAATAAAGAGGGTACAAGGGTAGTTATTGATTTAAAGAAAGATGCCGTTGCACAAGTAGTAATAAATCAATTATACAAGTTTACTGATTTACAAACCTCTTATGGTATAAATAATGTTGCTATTGTAAAAGGCAGACCAAAAACCTTAAACCTTAAGGACCTAATTAGAGAGTTTGTAGAGTTTAGGTTAGAGGTGGTTACTAAACGAACAGAGTTTGAATTACGTAAAGCAAGAGAAAGAGCTCATATTTTAGAAGGCTATATAATAGCATTAGATAATTTAGATGCCGTAATAAAATTGATTCGAGAAAGTAGTACGCCAAATATTGCACAAGATGGTTTAATGACCACTTTTGCTATGACAGAAATTCAAGCCAAAGCTGTACTAGAATTGCGTTTACAACGCCTTACTGGTATGGAAATAGATAAAATTAGAGAAGAGCATGCAGGCTTAATGAAAGAAATTGAACGCCTAATTGAATTATTGGCTAATGAAGGAATGCGTTTTGATATAATTAAAGCAGAGTTACAAGAAGTAAGAGAAAAATTTGGTGATCCTCGTAGAAGTGAAATTGTATATGTTGGTGATGATATGAATATGTTAGATTTTATTGAGGAGGAGGATGTAGTAGTAACAATATCTCATTTGGGTTATGTAAAACGAACTTCTGCTACAGAATATCGCCAGCAACGCAGAGGTGGTAGAGGAAGCAAAGGAAGTAGTACTCGTAATGAAGATTATATAGAGCATTTATTTGTTGCAAGCACTCATCATACCTTATTATTCTTTACAGAAAAGGGTAGGTGCTTTTGGTTAAAAGTATACGAAGTACCAGAAGGTGATAAAACAAGTAAGGGTAGGGCAATGCAAAACCTTATTCAAATACCGCCAGATGATAAAGTAAGAGCCATTATTGATGTAAAAGACTTTAAAGATGAAGAATATGTTAAAGGTCATTACATAGTGTTATGCACTAAACAAGGAATTATAAAAAAGACAGATTTAGAAGATTTTAGCCGCCCTCGCCAAAATGGTATTAACGCCATAAATATTCAAGAAGGCGACCAATTATTAGAAGCAAGATTAACCGATGGTAATTGCGAAATAATGATGGCTGTTAAAAGTGGTAGAGCTATACGTTTTAATGAAGAAAAAGTACGCAGCACAGGTAGAGGAGGAATAGGGGTTTATGGAATAGAGGTTGATGATAAAACCGATGAAGTAATAGGAATGGTTTGCGTAAACAGAGAAGATAAGTCCAAAACAATAATGGTTGTAAGTGAAAAAGGATTTGGGAAACGTACACCTTTAATTGATGAAGATGGGGAAGCTGTTTACAGAATTACAAACAGAGGTGGTAAAGGAGTTCGTACCTTAAATGTTACAGAAAAAACTGGTAGGTTAGTAGGCTTATTAGCCGTAAGTGAAACAGAAGATTTAATGATTACTTGTGTAAGCGGCATTACTATACGTATGAGTGTTGCAGGTATTAGACCGCAAGGTAGAGCAACACAAGGAGTAAAATTAATTAAGGTAGATGAAGGTGATGCAATAGCAGCAGTAACGCAATTAGAGGAGCAAGAGGAAGAAGTGATAATAGATGAAAATAGTGCAGATAGTAACGAAACAAATTCTGATTCTAATAAGGCTAGCGATAAAGAAAAGGATAGTGAAGATGATAGTATAACGGAATAATTAAATCACTAGGTATATTTAACTATTTTTTATACACCTTAAGTCTACTTACAAAAAACAAAGCCGCATTAGTTAAGTTGCAAGTTGAATATTAATCAAATAATCAAATAAATTTGTTTCCGTTTTTAACCCTAATTTTTTCCGTAGCCTATACCTACTAATTTCTACACCTCTTGCACTTATATTTAATAGTTGTGCAATTTCTTTGGTAGATAAATTCATTCGTAAGTATGCACAAATTTTTACTTCGTTATTAGAAATAGCTGGGTGTTTTTCTTTTAATACTTTAATAAAATCACTATGTACTTTATCAAAATGGGTTGCAAATTTTTCCCATTCCGTGTCAATAGTATCATCTTCACTTATAGATTTAATCATTTTTTTTAACTCAATTTCTACTTTATTACTATCTGCTCCTTTTACTATCTGCGTTAACTCTGATTTTATTTTAGAAACCAATTCACCTTTTTTTACTAGATGCATTGCGGTAGAAGCCAACTCCGAATTTTTATAATTTATTTCTGTTTCTAATTTATCATTTTGCATGGTAATTAGCTCTGTACTAGATTTTGATAACTCTAGCTCATGTATGTACCGTATTTTACGTTGTTCCTCTTCGTACTTCTTTTGTTGAAGCTTAAATTTATTTTGGAAATAAACATATAAAAAATAAAGACTGGCCAAACATAAAATAAAATAAAGAAGTTTAGCCCAAACAGTTTTATACCAAGGCGGCAAAATATTAAATGAATAAGTTGCAATTTCAGATTCTGATCCTAAATTATTTCTAACTTTTACTTCAAAAACAAATTTGCCAGGGGGTAGATTCGTATATTCCTTTTCTGTTCTATTGGTCCATTCACTCCAGTTATTATCTAACCCTTTTAACCGATAGCTATACTCTAAATAATCTTGAATGCCATAAGTTGGGGAAGCATATTGAAAACGAAAAGTTTTCCAATTATTAGTTAATTGTGGGGCCTTATTTTTTTCTTGACTTTGGTTTTCATTGGCATAATAACCACCAAATAATATACTATCCTGTACGTTACTAATCACTAATTTTTGTAGTTGCACAAATAGTTTTGGAACCGTTAACTTATATTTTTCATAGTTAATATGATAGAACCCTTTTTCTCCACCGATAAAAATATTGTTGCTATTTACTGGATAAATAAACTCAAATCCACTAAGCATTTTATTGGTTAACTCTGGTATATAAATAAGGGTAGGGCTTACCTTTGAAAAATCAATTATACCCAATTCTTTTCCATGAATAAACCAAACATTCCCATCTGTATCTTCTTTCAAATACCGAATACTTTTTTGACCCAAAATGTTTTGATAAAGCAACGAGGGTTCAAAAATATCTTTTTGTTCATTATAACTATACACCCCTTTTTCTGTGGCAACAACTAACTCATTTTTAATTTTATAAACATGGTTATTAAAAGTAGATGGCAATCCTTTTTTATCATTATATGTAAAACTTGTATAGGTATCATTTTCATTATGTATAAGTTTAAAAACTCCATGGTAAGGTTGAGATATCCAAATGGCTTCATTTTTATCAGCAACAACAAAACGAGATGATTCTATAAAATTCGGTATTTTAGTGGTGTAAGAAAAATTGTTATTTTTATAGTCAAATATGCTTAAGCCAAAATAACCTCCAGCAATAATTTTACTAGTAGGAAATGTGCTGGAAAGTGGTACAAAATTCCAAAACCCCTTTGTTGATGAAAGTGGTAGTACACTATTTTTTTTTAATACAAAAGCCCCTTCATGATGCCCCACTAATAACTGATTATTTATATTAGCTAAAGCCCAAACTTGCCCTTTCAACTTTTCTATACTGTTGAAAGTTCCCATAGTAAAACTTAAATCTGTTGATTGATTTATAGGCACACTAAATAAACCGTTTGATGTACCTAAAAATAATTTGTTATCGAACAAAATAGATGCATAGCCAGAGCCATTTTGAAACTGTGGTTTTATTAATTTAATAGCACTGTTATAATTTATTAAATCAATTCCATTGTCAAGCCCCAGCCATAAATTTTGCTGACTGTCTACATTAATACTTAATACATTATTGTTTTGAAGACCTTCCACAGTTGTAAATTGTTGAATAATATTTCCTTTTATATCTATAATGTAAACTCCATTATTACTTGTACCTAATGCAATCCAATTTTTATTTACTAGTTGTGCAGAATATATTCTGTGGGTTTTAAAAAGTTGATTATTTGCAGATTGAATCGGATTTAATGTATTATTTGCTAAAATATAAATTCCATTTCTTAGGGTAGTAACCAAACTGCTATCGGAGCTAATAGATAAAATTGAGGTGACAGGATCGTCAGAGGCTAAATCATTTTGTTTAAAAATGGGTATCCAACTGTCATTTTCAAATAGCATTAACCCATTTTCAAAGTCGTGAGCATATAATTTTCCATTACATTCTCCCAAGTAAGTCCATTCGTTTTGTGTATCAAAAACAGTAATGCCTTGGCTAGTGTATTTAAAAATTTTTGTAGATGATCTAAAATAAATATTTCCTTTATAAGCCGTAATATCCCAAATATCTCCAAAAAATCTTTTCTTAAGGGGTATTAAGTCTGTTAAGGAGGTATACGTTAATATTCCATTAAGGGATGGGCTAAAGTATCCCAATTCATCTTGCCCCCCCACGTAAATTTTATTTTTTTCAGAAATTTCAACCGAACGTACGTTTGTTTTGTTTGGAAGAGGGTAGTTATTCCAATATTTACCATCAAAACATAATAAGCCCTCATTATTTGCAAAATACATTTTCCCAAATTTATCTTGCTTAATGTCCCAGTTTTGTAAGCCTGCTTTATAGATTTGTTTGGGAAAATTTACAATATCGGGGAAGGCAATAGTGTTTTGAGCTAAAATTTCTAATGGAAGAAGTATAAATAATAAAATTTGTTTCATGTTTTATTCATTTATTGCTGTGCAATTATACAAAAAATAACTGATGTAGTAATGTTGTAGTTTAATTTAATTGATAATCAATGTATTAATAATTTTGATGTAGTAATGTTGTGGTAAATTATTTTATCAATGATGTACATGCTTATACATTTACATTACGATTGTTCTAAATTTTGGATTCACTAAAACTTGCATAAATATGAAATTAAAAATTCACTATGTTATTCTCAGTTTAATTATTGGGATATTTTCACAAACAGCATTTGCACAAAATTTGCAAATTACAGGTAATGTTACAGTAACTAGCTCGGGTAAAACATTAGAAGGTGTAACCGTTAAACATACGGCATCTTCAACCACCACCACCACAAATGAAAATGGAGATTACTCCATCAGCATTCCTAAAGGCGGTAAAATTTCTTTCACCTACAGTGGTATGTCGGATTTAAGCATACAGCCTTCAAAATCGGGTGTTTTCAATGTTAGTATGATTGAAAACAGAAAAAATATCGATGAAGTTGTGGTTGTGGGTTATGGTAGCCAAAAAGTTACTAAAGTTTCTGGTGCTATTAGTACTGTAAAAAGTGACGCAATAAAAAAATTAAATCCAGTTAGGCTTGAAGAAGCTTTACAAGGAGCTGCTTCTGGTGTAACTGTTATTCAAAGCGGTTCGCCAGGTTCAAAACCAACTTTATTTATTAGAGGTATTCCTGGCCTTGGGGCAGACCCTGTAATTATTGTAGATGGTGTGCCTCAAACAGTAAATGATTTAAATTCTATTGCTCCAAGTGATATTGAAAGCATAAATGTTTTAAAAGATGCAGCAAGTACCTCTATATATGGAGTAAAAGGTGGTAATGGGGTTGTAATGGTAACAACAAAAGGAGGTAGAAAAAATCAAAAAACTGAAATAACGGTAAATACGAGTTATGCTATGCAACAAGTAGATAGATTATTACCTGTTTTAAATGCTAGTGAATATGGTGCAATACTTAATGAAGGTAGTACCCTGAATGGTGGTAATCTTATTTTTAATAATTTATCTATATTAGGAAAAGGTACGAATTGGCAAGAAGAAATATTTGAAGAAGCTCCTCTACAAAATTATAGTGTCTCCGCAAGAGGTGGTAGCGAAAGATCTACCTATTTCTTAAGTACTAATTACCTCAGTCAAGGTGGTATTATTGGAGGATATGATAAGTCGAGGTTTAATAGAATGAATTTTACTTCTAACCTTACCTTTGATTTAACATCAAAACTTAAGTTTTTAGTAAATGCTACTTATCTAAATTTAAATAGCAAAGGTGTTTCAACAGATGCTTTTAACAGTGTTGTAGGAAATGCAATAAATTTTGATCCAACCGTTTCTAAATTTAATAAAGTAGCTAATACCGTTGGAAGATATGGTTTTAGTAATTTAATAACTAACGAAATTCAAAATCCACTTACACAATTAGAAAACACCTATAATCAATTACTAGGTAATAAATTGTATGGTAAGTTTGAAATGCAATATGAGGTAATTAAAAATTTAAAACTTACAGGTAGATTTGGTTATACAAAATACGGGGCTACTTCAAAAGTATTTAGCCCACTAGTATTTTTAGGCCCAAATAATACAGACCAAAATAATACCTTAAATGCAGATGGCACTACAAAACCAAATAGACATAATAGTGTTGCTACCGATGATTTTAAAAATAATAGTTACACTGCAGAGTTTTTTGGAAATTATGATTTTAGAATAAATCAAAAACATCATTTTGAAACCGTAGTTGGTATGTCATTGGCAAAAGACTTTGGAGGCCAAGTAGGTAGTTGGAGAGAAGATGTTCCATTTAACTCATGGGATTACGCAGATTATACTGCTGCAACTGGTGTAAATAGAATAGAATTTGATGCAAACAATCAACCCATAGTACATACAGCCATTAGAGGGTATTCTTTTGAATATTTTAAAAAGAACGCTTCTGGATTTTTACGTTTAAACTATGATTACGAAGATAAATATTTAGTTTCCTTTACAGGTAGAAGAGATGGATCTACACGTTTTGCAAAAAATAAACGTTTTGGTAATTTTTATGCAGGTTCTGTAGGTTGGGTAGTTAGCAAAGAAAATTTCTTTAAATCAAACTTTATTAATTTCTTAAAAGTAAGAGGTAGTTATGGTGTTGTTGGTAACGACCAAGCAGTATCTACAAACTACAATTCAATCTCAACTATTCAAACCGATTACTTAGCATCGCTTTATGGCTCTGGTAATGCAATTGGTTACACGTTTGGTGGGGCTTTTGCAAACGGTGCTACATTGGGTACTTATTATAATCCAGATTTAGGGTGGGAAACAAATGGCCAAGGAAATATTGGATTTGAAATGAATTTTTACAAAAATAAATTCAATATAAGTGCAGATTATTATTATAAAAAAACAACCGATTTATTATTTACTACTTCTCTTGCAGGATATTTAGGTTCTATACCTTCTCCAACGGTAAACATTGGTAGTACAACTGCACAAGGTATTGACCTTACATTAGGTTATACAGATAAATTTTTGGATAACAAATTAGGCTTAAATACAACAGTGGCATTTACAACCGTTAAAGGTAATGTAACAAGCACTGGTGCTAGTGGCGCAATAAGAGGTGGTGGTTTTTTTAATGGCCAATCTCAAACTACAACCTTATTTGCACCAGGCTTTGCTCCTGGAGTTTATTTTGGTTATAAAACAGCTGGTTTGTTTCAAACTGTTGCTGAAATTGCGGCAAGCCCAACACAAGCTGGTGCTCAGCCTGGTGATATTAAATTTGCTGACCTCAATGGCGATGGAAAAATTAATAGCGAAGATCAAGAAGTTATCGGAAGCCCTTTTCCTAAATTTACGTTGGGTTGGAATTTAAATTTGAATTATAAGAATATTGATTTGTCTGTATTCACTTACGCCTCTTATGGTAACGATATTGTAAGAGCTTTTGAGCGTAACGCAAACTACACTAATAAATATGCACAGGTTTTAGAAAGATGGACAGGACCAAATACAACGAACGATGCTAAAAACCCTCGTTATACGTTTTCTGATCCAAATAATAATGCTCGTTTTTCTGATAGATATGTGGAAGATGGATCGTTTATTAAGGTAAAAAATATTTTAGTAGGGTACACCTTTACAAATAGAAAAGTAGCCAAATTATTTAAAGGTTTAAGAATTTACGGACAGGTAAAAAATGCCTTTACATTTACTAAATACACTGGTTTTGATCCAGAAATTGCTGCTACTGGATTATTAGATACAGGTGTTGATAGAGGTGCTTATCCACAAGCAAGAACATTTGCATTTGGTGTTGATATTAGATTATAATTAAATAAAAATAAATACAATGAAAAATATAAAAATAATTTTAGTTTTAGCATCGCTCTCAATAGCTGCTATCTCTTGCAAAAAATGGGTTGATTATAATCCTAAACAAGATTACAAAATTACCGATCAAGAATATCTAAAATCTGAAGCCGATTACCGAGCAATGGGAGTAGGGGTTTACTCTCCATTAACATGGTTAAATCAGGTTGTAATAATAGGAGATGTAATTACAGATAATTCAGTTTCTGGTGGCGAGTCAGCTTCTGATCAAATTCCTATTCAACAAATTGACAATTTCACTCATACGCCGGTAAACTCTATGTTGGCAGATATTTGGCAAGCTGCATACGAAGGAATTAATAGAGCTAATTATTTACATCAGTATAAACTTAAAAATATTGCTGGCGATACCGTAAAATTTGCAGGCAAAGATGCTTTATATGGGGAAGTATATTTTTTAAGATCTTTTTATTATTTCTCTTTAGTAAGAATGTTTGGAGATGTTCCTTTATTTGTTGATAGAAGATTAGGTGTAGAAGATACAAGAACACTTACCCGTTCACCGAAAGCAAATGTATACAAGCAGATAGAAATTGATTTATTAGCGGCTATTGCAGTATTACCTGTAGTGCAAACAGAAAAAGGAAGAGCTACTAAATATGCTGCACAAGCACTATTAGGTAAAGTATATTTATATCAAAATAAATATACCGAAGCAGCAGCAATGTTAGAAAATGTTATTGGTAAGTATACCCTAGTAAATAATTTTAATTCAATATTTTTATTAGCAGGTGAAAATGGACCGGAGTCTGTTTTTGAAATACAATACTCAAATGGAAGTGCTACTTACGATTGGGGACACCCTACAAGAAACCAAGGAAACTTATTGGTACAACAAGTAGGCGTAAGAGGTATGTCAGGTATAAATGGGATGCCCTATGCAGATGGTTGGAGTACTAATTTGCCCACACAAAATTTAGCTAGTGCATTTACAGCAGGTGATAGTAGAAAAGCAACGACCATTTTTGATGTAGCAGCTTACAAAACCGCCAACCCTAGTTTTGATGTTAAGTATTTAGTTGCCCCTTATAGGAATACGGGTTTTTACGATGGTAAATTTTTACCTCGTATTGGAGAAACTAGCGGACAATTAGAGTTAAATTATACTAATAATTTTAGAACTATTCGCTATGCAGATGTTTTACTTATGGCTGCAGAGGCAAATAACAAAGCAACTGCACCAAACGATATAAAAGCTCAAACGTATTTAAATGAAGTTCGTCGTAGAGCATTTGGTAATAATGCTAATGACATAAGCACTACTGGAAATACATTATATGATGCTATATTAAATGAAAGAAGATTAGAATTAGCCATGGAAGGCGAACGCTTTTTTGATTTAGTAAGAACAGGGAAAGCAGCAGCAATATTAACTCCATTAGGATTTAGAGCAGGTAAGCATGAGGTTTTTCCAATACCTCAAGGCGAAGTAGATAATGGACTTTCTCAAAATCCAAATTATTAATTTAAATTAAATCACTTAAAATGAAAGCAATAAAATTTATATTCAGTTTTGTTCTTTTGCTAGGCATAATTGCAGGTTGTACAAAATCTATAAACGAGGATGTATCATTTGTAGATACAGCTGGTGCACCAGCAAAACTTTCAGTGTTGTTTAATATAACGCAAGATAATAGTGGTTTAGTAACCATTACACCTAATGGTGAAGGCGCTGTTTATTACGATGTATTTTACGGACATGGAACAACTACAGCAGTAAATGTACCAGCAGGTAAAAATTCAACACATACCTACCCAGAAGGTGTATATGATGTAAAAATTATAGCACATAATCTTAATGGAAAAACTACCGAGTTAATTCAAAAATTAACTGTTTCGTTTAGAGCTCCAGAAAATTTAGTAGCAACTGTTGCTATTGATGCTGTAAACAATTTTAGAGTTAATGTTTCTGCAAGCGCTTTATACGAAACATTTTTTAGAGTGTTTTGGGGCGATGTGCCTAACGAAACTGGTCAAAGCTTTTTAGAGGGCCAAAATGTAAATCATATTTATACAGCCGTAGGTACTTACACCGTAAGAGTAGTTGCTTACAGTGGTGGCGCTGCAACAACAACCTACTCAACTACCGTTACTATTACAGATCCCATTTTAATACCAATAACGTTTGAATCTGCAACTGTTAATTATGCATTTACCAATTTTGGTGGAGCAACTGCAACTAAAATTCCAAATCCGCAAATTAACGGTATTAATACCTCGGCTAGTGTGGGACGCATGGTAAAAAATGCACCTGAGGTTTGGGCTGGTACTTTGTTAACAGTAGGTGGCAACATCGATTTTTCGACTAACAAGGTTTTCCGTATGAAAGTTTTTTCTCCAAGGGTAGGAGCTAGGGTTTTATTGAAAGTAGAAAACCTGACTAACGGTGGAATCTTTTTTGAAAAAGAAGTTACAAGTACTGTGGCTAATGCATGGGAAGACATGGCATTTGATTTCAGAGCGATCAATACCGGCAATACTTATTCAAAAGTTGTTATTATTTGCGATCTAGGAATTGTGGGTAATGGAACTGCCAATTTTACCTGGTTATTTGATGATATTAGGTTAACTAACCAGATGCCGGTTGGTGTACTTGCATTGCCGGTTACATTTGATTTGCCGAATGTAAATTATGAGGTTACCGATTTTGGTGGTAACATCAGTGTACCCGCAACCGACCCTACCAATGGTGCAAATAATGTAAAAAGAACAACCAAACCCAATGGGGCACAAACATGGGCAGGTACAACTATTGGCGCATACTTTAATGCACCCATAGCTTTTACTGCAACCAGAACACAAATGAGCATCAGGGTTTATTCACCTGCAGCGGGTTTACGTGTACGTTTAAAAGTTGAAGACCGTACAAACAATGCACGTTCAGTTGAAACCGAAGCCATGACGCAAGCAGCCAATACCTGGGAAACCCTGGTATTTGATTTCGCTACCCCTTCATCCGGCACAGCAGCTATGAATCTGGCCTATACCTACGATATGGCATCCGTATTTTTTGATTTTGGAAACAATGGAACCGGAAGTGTATTCTTTTGGGATGATGTGACTTTGTTAGCTGCCAATGTAACTCCAAATTATCTGGTATTACCTCTCGATTTTCAATCAACCACTTATGCTTATCCTTTTGTAAATTTTGGTGGTGGAGTTGCAACAGTTGTTAATAATCCTAATCCGTCTGGAATAAACACAAGTACTAAAGTTGGAAAAATGGTAAAAGGACCACCAGAAGTTTATGGTGGAAGTTTTATAGAGTTAGTAAACCCAATTAATTTTTCAACACTTAGAACGTTTAAAGTAAAAGTATATTCGCCAAGGGTAGGTGCAAGATTATTATTAAAAGTAGAAAACGCTACCAATGGGGGTATTAATTTCGAAAGAGAGGCTACTACAACTACTGCAAATACTTGGGAAGATTTAACGTTTGACTATTCTACGATACCACTTGGCTTATCGTACTCAAAAATTGTATTAATTTTTGACTTAGGTACTGCTGGTGATGGTAGTGCAAATTTCACTTACTATTTTGACGACATAAGACTTAATTAAATTTAAAAAAATAAAATTATGCTAACATATAAAAAAATAATTGCTATACTATGTGTACTTAGTGCACTTACTTTTACAGCATGTAAAAAGCAAGAGTTTTCAATTGGAGATTTAGTTAATCCTACAGAGCTTACATTAACAGCTACTGTTATTGGTGTTGACCCAACAAATCCGTTTGGAAATGGGACAGGTAGAGTAGATATAACCACTACAGCAAAAAATGCATTAAGTTATAATATTGATTTTGGAGATGGTAAATCTGAGGTTGTGCCAACAGGTAAAATAGTTCATAAATATACCGACCCAGGCACAGCAGAATATAATATTACTGTAAATGCTGTTGGTACTGGTGGTATATTATCTACCATTACAAAAAAAATTAAAGTATTTGTAAATTTTCAAATACCTGCAGACATTTTACTTAATGTAACTGGAGGCACATCTAAAGTTTGGGTTACAGATAAAAATACAAACGGACATTTTGGAGTAGGTCCAGCTGATCAATTTGCCCCCATTTGGTATGCAGCTTCTCCCAACTCAAGGGAAGCTTGTGCTTATGATGATGATATAACTTTTTCTAAAGATGCTAACGATAATGTTTTTATGTCGATAAATAACAAAGGAGCATCTTTTTCAATAGGTGCGGCAACTACTTTTTATGGTTTTGGCGGAGGTGATGGTTGTTACCCTATAAATACCGGTGGTAACAAAAAATTATCTTTTTCAGATGCTGCTTCTGCATCTACACCTGCACAATCTACCCGTATACAATTTTCTGTACCAGGCAATGGTATTATAAATTTTGGAACTGGTGGGGTAGTTTACGAAATATTATCGATGAGTGATACGCAAATGCACTTACGAAATATTGGAGCAGATGGTAACTCTTGGTATCAAAAATTAATTAAAAAGTAACTAAATGAAATATTTTAAAATTAATATTTTATTACTATTTATTTTATTTTACGGTTGCAGTAAAGGAGGATCTACTGGTGGTAATACACAAGTAGCTCCTTCTAATTTAAGTGTTTCTGCAACTCCATCTACCGATGGTAGTGGTAATGTTAATTTTGTTGCTACGGCAACAAATGCAACCTCTTTTACTTATGAATATGGTAATGGTATAATTGAAGTAGTGCCAACCGGCAGTGTAACCTATAAGTATACTGTAATTGGCAATATAACCTACACGGTTATCGTTACAGCTAAAAGTAGTTCTGGTTTAACCATTAGTAAAAGTATTCAGGTATCCGTTAACGTTACGGTACAAATACCCGTATTAGTATGGTCCGATGAGTTTGATGTAGATGGATTACCAAATTCTTCTAAATGGGGTTATGATATAGGAACGGGTAGTGGTGGATGGGGAAATAATGAATTACAGTACTATACCAATCGATCTCAAAATGCTTTCGTACAAGGGGGTGTTTTAAAAATTACAGCTACAAAAGAATCGTTTGCTGGTAGTGCGTATACATCTGCAAGGTTATTATCTAAAGGAAAGTATTCTTTTAAATATGGAAGAATAGAAGCAAGGGCTAAAGTTCCTACTGGAGTTGGCACCTGGCCTGCAATTTGGACGTTGGGTGATAATATTGGTACCGTAAATTGGCCTGCTTGTGGCGAAATGGATATAATGGAACATTTGGGTAGAGATTTAAATAAAATTTATGGAACACTTCATTATCCCGGTCGTTCTGGCGGTAATGCAAATGGAAATACTATTTTTATTCCAGATGCTATTTCTACTTTTCATAATTATAGTATCGATTGGTCGCCAAGTCATATAAAAATTTACGTAGACAATCAACTTTATCATACTGTTGCAAATTCTAACACACTTCCTTTTAATCAAAACTTTTTTATTATTTTAAATATGGCTATGGGGGGCAATTTTGGCGGACCGATAGATCCATTGTTTACAAGTGCAACATTGGAAATAGATTATGTTAGAGTATATCAATAAATTTTTTATGAGCAAGGTTTAGGTTAATTAAGCGGATTGTATATGCTTTATAAGTTTATACTTCCGTTTTTTTTTATTTTATAAAATATTATCAATGAAGAGAATTAAATGTTGTACTTACTATTTTATTTTTTTCGCTTCTTTTCTTTTTTCGTGTAAAGAAGTTCCAAAACAAGAACCTGTAAAATTAAAAGACAATAGCTCTTTTGAGCAAAAAATAAATGCTTTATTACAACAAATGACCCTTGAAGAAAAAATTGGTCAAATGAATCAATATAATGGGTTTTGGGAAATTACAGGCCCTGTTCCAAAAAACGGCGATGCCAAAAAAAAATACGATCATTTAAGAAAAGGATTAGTAGGAGCTGTATTGAATGTTAAAGGCGTTAAAAACGTTCGTAAATTACAAGAAATAGCGGTTAAGGAAACAAGATTAGGGATACCACTTTTATTTGGTTTTGATGTAATTCATGGACATAAAACACTTTTCCCTATCCCATTAGGTGAAGCTGCAAGTTGGGATTTATCCATCATTGAAAATTCGGCAAGAATAGCTGCTATAGAAGCATCAGCAGTTGGTATAAATTGGACTTTTGCACCAATGGTAGACATTAGTAGAGATGCCCGTTGGGGTAGATGTATGGAAGGGGCAGGAGAGGATACTTATTTAGGTAGTAAAATTGGTGTTGCAAGAATAAAAGGGTTTCAAGGTACAGACTTATCTGCTAACAATACTATAGCAGCAACTGCTAAACACTTTGCTGGATATGGGTTTGCAGAGGCTGGTAGAGATTATAATACAGTAGATATTGGTACATCAACCTTATACAATATTATTTTACCAACTTTTAAAGCAGCAGTAGAAAGTGGTGTAAAAACTGTTATGAACTCCTTTAATGTAGTAAATGGGATACCTGCAACCGGTAATAAATTTTTACAACGAGATGTTTTAAAAGAGAGTTGGAAATTTAATGGATTTGTTGTTTCTGATTGGGGTAGTGGGTTGGAAATGATTGACCATGGATTTGCTAAAGACTTAAAACAAGTTGCAGAAATAAGTGTAAACGCAGGCAGCGATATGGACATGGAATCCTATGCCTATGTTGCTCATTTAAAAGGATTAGTTGAAACGGGTAAAGTAGATATAAAAATTATTGACGATGCCGTAAGAAGAATATTACGTGTAAAGTTTGAATTAGGATTATTTGATGATCCCTACAGATATTGTGACGAAAAAAGAGAGAAAGACTTAATTTATAATCCTACACATATAGCTGCAGCATTAGATGTTGCCAAAAAAAGTATTGTATTACTTAAAAATGAAAATCAATTTTTACCCTTAATTAAAACGCAAAATAAAATTGCTGTAATTGGCCCATTAGGTGCTGATAAAAATAGCCCATTAGGTAGTTGGCGTATAGGCTCCGACGATAGTACCGCAATATCTGTTGTAGAAGGATTAGAAAAATATTCAAACAATATTACGTACGCAAAGGGAGCTGAGTTAGTTATTGGTAAAACCGATTTTATAAATGAAGTAAAAATTAATGAAACCGATACAACTGGTTTTTATGAAGCTATACAACTAGCCAAAAATTCCGAAGTGGTTATTATGGTGCTAGGTGAGCATGGCTTTCAGTCTGGAGAAGGGAGAAGCAGATCAAAATTAGATTTGCCTGGCTTACAACAACAATTATTAGAAGAAGTATATAAAGTAAATAAAAAAATAGTTCTGGTAGTAATGAGCGGTAGGCCATTAATATTAACTTGGGCAGATAAAAATATTCCTGCAATTGTACAAACCTGGCAATTAGGCACACAAAGTGGGCATGCCATTGCACAAGTACTATTTGGCGATTATAATCCATCTGGTAAGCTTCCTATGACTTTTCCGAGAAGTGTAGGGCAATTACCAATATATTATAATACCTACAACACCGGTAGACCAGGGCCAAAAACTGAGGTTTTTTGGAGCCATTATGGGGATGAAAGTAATGAGCCACTTTATCCTTTTGGTTACGGCCTAAGCTATTCAACATTTAGCTACACTAACTTAAAAATAAATGACGCTGATCAAACAGCCATAAAAGTAACGGTAACTGTAAAAAATACAAGTAAAGTAGATGGGGAAGAAGTTGCTCAATTATATATAAGAGATAAAATTGCAAGTACGGTACGCCCAATAAAAGAATTAAAAGGATTTAATAAGCTATTATTAAAAGCTGGAGAACAAAAACAACTTGAATTTATTTTAAAACCAGCTGAATTAGGTTTTTATACAAATGAAGGAAAATTTGTGCTAGAGCCAGGAGAGTTTGATATTATGGTTGGTACAAATTCCACAACAGGGTTAAAGGGTAGCTTTACATTAAAATAAGGAATAAACAGCGCTTTGGTAAAAAGTGCTGTTTATTGGAGTATACTATTTAACATAATATTAATTATGGGAATATTAATAGTTTAATCCTGTAACAGTTAACCAATACGTAAATTTGCACAAATGAACGATAATCAACTACAAATAAGCAAAATACTTAGTCATTTAGGTATAACTGAATTGAATGAAATGCAGCTAGCTGCTATAAAAGCAAACGAAGATAATAAAGACATTATTTTATTATCTGCCACAGGCTCTGGCAAAACCTTAGCATTTTTGTTGCCTTTAGTACAGGCGCTAAATCCAGAAAGTAAACATCCACAAGCATTAATAATTGTACCAAGCCGTGAGTTGGCTATACAAATAGACGATGTGTTTAGAAAAATGCAAACCGGCTTTAAAGTAACCCTTTGTTATGGTGGACATAAAAGAGAAATTGAGGAAACAAATTTAATACAAGCTCCTGCGGTAATTATTGGAACCGCTGGCCGATTGGCCGATCATATACGTAGAGGAAACTTTAATACCGCCGAAATTTCTACCTTAATATTAGATGAGTTTGATAAGTCGTTGGATTTGGGCTTTACCGAAGAAATGGAATTTATTGTAGGCTCCTTAAAAAATGTTACCAAAAGAGTTTTAACATCGGCCACAGAATCAGTTGAAGTTCCTGCTTTTGTAGGAATTAACGAACCCATTAAACTTAATTATTTAGCCGATAAATTAACAGATGGTTTAGGGCTAGAGATTAAAACAGTTTTTTCTGAAGATAAAGATAAAGTAGAAACCCTAGTTACTCTTCTTTGCTTTTTAGGAAATCGATCGTCTATTATATTTTGTAATCACAGAGAATCTGTAGAACGAACAAGTACATTATTAAATGAAAAAGGTATATTAAATGTATTTTACCATGGTGGTATGGAGCAGCAAGAACGTGATGCTGCATTATGTAAATTTAGAAATGGAACAAGTGAAATTTTAGTCACAACAGACTTAGCTAGTCGTGGGTTAGATATTCCTAATATTAGAAATATTATACATTATCATTTGCCAAATGATGAGGCTACTTTTACACACCGTAATGGCAGAACTGCAAGAATGGATAGCAGCGGTACAACGTATGTTATTCATTCCGAAGAAGAAAAATTATCACACTATATAACGGAAAACGCAACACCACAAAAGCTTTTAGCACATTACGAACTACCCGATAAACCAAAATGGAGTACCCTATTTATTGGTGCAGGAAAAAAAGATAAAGTAAATAAAATTGATATTGTAGGTTTTTTTAGCAAAAAAGGTGAACTAAAACAAGAAGATATTGGCCTAATAGAAGTAAAAGACTTTTTTAGTTTTGTAGCCATTAAAAAAATAAAAGTAAATGATACCCTACATTTAATTAAGGACGAAAAAATAAAAAATAAAAAGGTAAAGATTGATATTGCTAAGTAATTGCAATACCATTCACCATCTTAAACTTGATAAATTTCTACTAATTAAAGGGGCTCCCCCACTTTCTATCAGTATACACATTATTACCAGAAAGCGTTCTTAAAAAAGCAATTAATGCATTTACTTCTTGAGCGTTAAAATTAAGCCGTTGACCAACTCCTCCGGGAGTAAGCCTTGGATCTAAATTTGTATTGCCTGGTGCAATATTTATTGTTCCATAATGACCAATTGCATTTTGCAACGTAGCTAAATTTGCGGTGTGCATTAATGCCCCATTTTGTATACCATTATTATTTACCAAATCTCTTAAGCTTGGAGCCCTAGTTACGGTAATATCTATTCCAACTGCTGGTGCAATTTTGCCTATAATTCCATTATTTCTAGAGTTTGGATCTATATCAAATTCTGGTGCATTATGGCAAGCATTACAACCTGCACCACCGTTCACTCTACTACCCGTAGCATCAAATACAGGAGCTGTAATAAACAGTTGCTTACCTTGATTTTCTTGTGCTGTAAAATTTGGAAAATTTTGATTGTCATTTGCAACTTGTGCTCGCCCTACATCATATTTACTATCAAATGATTGTATGCTACGTACAAATTGTGCTAAGCATTCTTGTAATCTTGCTTCCGTTATAGTTGCATCCCCATATACAAATTTAAATAGCTCAGTATAGTAATTAAGCCCTTGCAATTTTGTAAGTAAATTACTTAATACTGGTCTACCATTTTGTCCGCTAAAGCCCATTTCGGCATGGTCTTGTATTGGCATCGTTGTTTGTGCTTCTAAAGTTGCTGCCCTTTCATCCCAAAAGAATTTTCGTTCTACTGCAAATCTAGAATTTATTAAACGCATACTATGTCTAGCCGTAAGTCCGCCTGCAACCCCTTTACTTGCAATAGCTGTATCGCTAAATGCAAATTCTTGTTTATGGCAACTACCACATGAAATAGTGTTATCAATACTTAAATTTTTATCATAAAACAATACTCTGCCTAAAGTGGCTTTTGTATTTGTAATTGTATTAGTACCCGTATTATCTTTATTAGGGTTTAAATAGGCAGGCCTAGCTTGGTTGGCGTAATTTTCTAAACTTGTAGGGTCAATAGTAGTGCCAAATACTGCTTTAATTGCAGCGTAAGGGTCAACAACAACTGGCGTTGTTGTGTTATCCGATTTAGAGCAACTTACTATTACAATTAATAAAATAAAAACTGTTGCTATACTTATTTGTATTTTGGTCATATAAAATAGTTTAGGGGAATGTATTTATAATCATAAGATTAGACTTCAGATATTGGCTAAGGTTTAATTTACTTCTTTTTTATATGATAAAATAAAATCAACTACAATTTTATCAAACTCCTCTCCTTGCTCAAACATAAACGAATGTTCAATAGGCAAAACATAAATTGGATAGTCTTTCAACTCTGAATCAAATTTCTGTAAGCGTACTCCATCTTTTTCAGTAGTTACTATTAGTTTATGTTGGTTCGAGATTTTGTCAAAATGATTCTTAATATCTGCTAAATCATCACTATCAAATATATGATGATCATTATATTTTAGCATATCATAAGTACTAAATGTTTTTGCGATAAATTCTTTTATGGGACTTGGGTTTGCAATTCCGCAAACGAGTAAAATACTAGTATCACTATCTAAATTAATTTTTTGTTTAGTAAACAAATGGTAAGGATTTTTATAAATAATTTCGGTAAAAAATATTTTTTGAAAATTATTGGGTTTTAACTCATCTGTAATTTTTTTAGATTCATCTACCGTTAAATTATTTTTACATTTTGTAACTAAAAATATGTCTGCTCTTATTTTACTACTTTTTACATCTCTTAAATCGCCAGCCGGCATCATAAAATCTCTAGTAAATAAATTATTGTATTCTGTTAATAGTATATTTAATCCTGCATTTACATATCTATGTTGAAAGGCATCATCTAAAATAATAACTTCAGTAGCAGGTTTATCATGCAATAATTGAGGAATGGCTACTAATCTTTCTTCGCCAACAGCAACAGTAATAGTACTAAATTTTTTATGAAATTGCATGGGCTCATCTCCAATTTCTAACGCTGTTGTTTTTTCATTGGCAATAGCAAATCCTTTTGTTTTACGTTTGTAACCACGGCTAAGTGTAGCAATGTTAAATTCATCTTTTAACAAACGAATTAAATATTCCACCATGGGGGTTTTACCTGTACCACCTACAGCTAAATTGCCAACACAAATTATAGGAAAATTAAAGGAAGATGATTTTAATATTTTTTTATCGAATAACCAATTACGCAACCCTATAATTCCGCCATAGACTAATGAAATAGGTAATAATAAATATCTAAAACTTTTAAGCATAGTAAGTTAAAAAGTAAAGTTAGCATTTGGAGTAATACAATAAGTCAATTTTACATCAAATGCGTTTATGTTATCAATAACATCAACTGGATCAAAATAACTAAAGCCTATTTTAACTACATCCTCTCTGCACTCCTTTAAAAATTTATCGTAATAGCCTTTACCATAACCTACTCTATAACCATACGCATCAAAAGCTAATAAAGGGACTAAAATTAAATCAATTTCTTCTGGAAATAAAGGCAAGCCATCCACTGGCTCTGCTATTCCATGTTTATTTAATTTAAAAATTGTTTCATCGTTTACACTATGACAACTCAGGGTATCATCTATTATATTTATTATTGGATAAACTATTGCTGGGTTTGGGTTTTTAAAATAACAATAGTCTGTTATTAGTTGAGGATCAAATTCCTTATACTTTTCAAAAGGAGCATACGTCATTATCATTGAAGGTATGTCTATTGGTAATTGCTGAAATTGTATCAATAATAAATCATCTAGTTTATTTTTTTCGGTAGATGATAGAAGAATTCTTTTTTCTTTATACGTATTACGCAGCTCAGCTTTTAACATTTTTAATCTTGTATAAATATTGAAAATATAGTAGTGCCATAATTTCGTTCTGTTTTATATCCTTCAAATTTTTTATAATTATTTCTAGGCGTATGCTCTAATACAAACCATCCTTTTGGGGTTAATAATTTTAGACTAAAAATTTTTTTAGGCAACTCATCAATAGTACCTAGTGCATAAGGTGGGCCAGCAAAAATAAAGTCGTACTGCTCTGTTGTATTTTCTATAAACTTAAATACATCAGCCTTTACTACTTTAAAATTTTCAAAAACTAATTGTGCCGATGTTTTTTTAATAAAATCATACATCGAAGTATCTTTTTCTACAATTGTAACATCTTGCACTCCCCTACTTGCTAACTCGTAACTAATACAACCTGTACCGCCAAATAAGTCAAGCGTTTTTAGTTCCTCTATATCAAGATTATTTTGTATTACATTAAACAATCCTTCTTTAGCAATATCGGTTGTAGGCCTCGTATAAGGCATATTAGTAGGTGGCGATATTCGTTTACCACCATGTATTCCACTAATTATACGCATGCTGCAAATAAAAAAGTGTGAGCAAAATAATGAGAAGGTAATGCTTGAATATCATCTACATAATCAAACACATCAGGCAATGGTTGAAAAGAAAGGTGCTTGAAATATTTATGTAACTCATTATATAAAGCTGATTTTTCATTTATCATACCACATAGTTGTAACTCTACTTCGTTTACATCTAACGTGTATTGTTCTGCAATAGCTAATAAGTAATAAGCCACATCATATGCATTGGCATACTCAAATTGTTGTATTACTTGTAGTTGATTTTGCTTACAGCAAAGCACACTAAATTTATTTTGATAAAAAACAATAAACAGTTTCGTTCCGCTTAAACCTGTAGTATCTGGCAATAATGAATATTGATGACTAATAGTGGCAAAAGGAAATTTAGTAGACATTGCCTTTTGTATAGTATATTCAATTTTGTAAATATTTTGAATAGCATGCTTATATATAAAATCTGTTTTAAGTTGTCCTTTAAAAGTATCTCCATAAATTAATTCAATATAACTGTTTGTGGCATTAGAGTTATAAAGTACAGTAGGTACTAAAACACTTTCTTTATTATTATACACAACATCTACTTTGCTAAAATTATATTGTAGTAAATTTTCGTTAGCTAATAAATCATTCAACTCATTTAGTGTAGCTATTTGGTAAGTTGCCAACGCTGTAAATGTTTTATGCTGGAGGATAACAAATGTAAACTCGGAATTACCAATTTCAATAATCAAACGAGCTTCTGCTGAGCTATTAAAATTATTTATATAAAAAGTTGATTTCACTAATTTAGTTTTGGCAAGTAAAATTAGATATTTTTGCTTACTTATGGAGAGTAATGCGGTAATAAAAGATTTAAAAGTAAATGTTTCGTACAAGCAAGTACTCTCTATTGCTTTGCCCATAACGTTGGCAATGCTTATTCCACAATTAAATATGCTTACAAATAGTATATTTTTGGGGCATTTAAGTACCGAAGCTCTAGGTAATGCAGGTGTTACAGGTGTATTTTATTTAATTTTTGCGGTAGCAGGTCACGGACTAAATAATGCTTTACAAAGTGTGTTTAGCAAATATGCTGGCAGCGATAATCCAGATAAGTTTAAAACTATCTTATCGCAAGGTATACGAGTTAGTTTGCAAGTAGCCCTTTTGGGCATTTTAATTACGCTTTTTATTGCGCCATTTATTTTGCAAAGTGTTGCCGATGAAAAGGCATATCCTCAAGAAATTAGCTTTTTAAAAATCAGAATTTTAGGATTACCCTTTTTATACCTTTTTCAAATGGGTAATGCCTTTTTAGTTGCCTCATTAAATAGTAAGTATTTAATGATTGGTTTTTTGGTAGAAGCCTTAGTAAATATTCTATTAGATTATTTGTTAATTGAAGGAAGGCACGGCTTTCCTGCAATGGGCTTTAACGGTGCAGCTTGGGCATCGGTAATTGCTGAGTTTGTAGGCATGGTTGTTGTATTTTTAGTATTAATAAAAACAGGATTAAAAAAGCAATACCACTTATTAACTAGCTATAAATACGATAAATTAATTAATAAAGAAATTTTAAAAGTTGGAACACCCCTTGTTTTGCAATATGTAATAAGTGTAACAACTTGGTTGGTGTTTTTTATTTTTATTGAAAATTTGCATAATGCTAATGCAAAAGCTATAAGTAATACTATGCGTAATGTGTTTGGTATTATAGGTGTATTTGTATGGGCCTTTGCTGCTACAAGTAATGTTATGGTTAGTAATTTAATGGGTCAACAAAAACATGAAAAAGTTTTGGAAGCCATCAAAAAAATCACCTTATTAAGTGTATTTTTTGCTTTAGGAATGTGTGCATTAATTAATATTTTTCCTATACAGTTTTTTAAAATATTTGGACAGGGCGATGCTTTTGTACAAGAAGGAATTCCGGTAATGCGTATGGTATCATTGGGTTTACTATGTATGAGTGTGGCAAATATTTGGCTAAATGGTGTTACAGGTACGGGCAAAACAAAAATAAATTTAGCTATTGAAATAATTGCAATAACGTTGTATTTAGTGTACACTTATATTTTTACAAAACTGCATTATACTAGTTTGGCTATGGCTTGGAGTAACGAAATGGTATATTGGACTTCTATTTTTATAATGGCATTTACCTATTTAAAAAGCCAAAAATGGAAACCTAAATAAAAAATGGATTTATCAAAATGATAATGCCAATAGGGTTTTCTCTTCCTGTATTTTATTTTTAAACAAATAAAATACAACGCTAATAAACCTGCTATTTTGGTAAAAACAAAATAAATCAAAAATTCAACATTCATTGAAAAGATACAGTGGCTAGACAACGCCTAAAAAATATTTATAGCAATTATTAATACACTATAAATTTAAAAATAGCTTTTTTGGTAAGGGTATTTTTTAGTATAAAAATAATTAAACCCTATTAGTACAATTAACGAAGGGGAAGACTATAATATAATTCAATCACTAATAGTAATATTTCATAGTTCTCTATTAAAAGAGCCTGCTTAATAAGTAGTTTGAGCTAGTAAAAAAAACTGTTATGGCCAAAATAATTTCGGCAAAAAAACTAAAATATATATTTGTATTTCATATATAAATAATTAGTTTAATAAACTGCCTACTTATTAGTTTAATAAAATTACGTTTGTAAAATATCTTTACTTTAAATTAGTTTAATGCATTCCATACATTATTTCCTCTATTCATATCTGGAAAAACCTTTGCAGCATCCAATTCAACATATTTTAATTCTTCCGTAGTTGGAAGTTTTACTTTCCATTCAGAAGTATTATTCCAAACTTCAACAGGTAATTTTAAAGTACCTTTTATACCTGTTTTTGTTTCGTAACTAATGGTTACAGGCATAGCTAATTTATCTAAATTACTAAGGGTAACCTCTGCCCCATTAATGGCTTTGCCATTGGTGTAGGCCACTTTGTCTATGGATTGATCTAGCTTGTAATTTTCTAAGAACCAACCACGCCAAAACCAACTTAAATCTTCGCCAGCAACATTTTCGATAGTTCTAAAAAAATCCCAAGGCGTAGGATGTTTATAAGCCCATCTTTTTATATACTCTTTAAAAGCATAATCAAATCTATTTGCACCTAAAATTTCGTTACGCAACAATTCTAATCCATAACCTGGCTTAAAATAAAGTGCATTACCAATATTTGCTTCCTTTAAAGCATCAGGCGTATTCATAATGGCTTCTGATTGTTCTCCAAATAAAAACTCCGCCATTATCGACATATCCAATGGCTGACTTTTGTATTCCCCTTTATTAAAATCATCATCGGCTAATGAGTTAATAAAGGTATTAAACCCTTCATCCATCCAGCCATATTTACGTTCGTTGCTACCCACAATCATTGGAAACCATGTATGCCCAAACTCATGATCTGTTACACCAAATAGGCCATCTGTTTGTGCTGTACTACCACAAAATACAATACCAGGATATTCCATTCCACCAACATTACTAGCAACATTTACCGCACAAGGGTAAGGATACTCAAACCAGCGTTTGCTATAATTTTCTATACTTCCTTTTATGTATTCTGTACTTCGGCTCCAACCTTTTACGCCCATACTTTCCGCAGCATATGCACTAATAGCCAAACAATTTTTACCACTAGGTAAATTTATTTTTGCGGCATCTAGTATAAATGATTTTGATGATGCCCAAGCAACATCTCTTGAATTTGTAATTTTAAAATCCCATGTAAGGCTTGTGGCTTTAGGTCGACTGTTTGGGTCAAGCACTTCCTTATCTGTTCGTATCATTACTGTTTTATCACTCTTTCTTGCTTCTGCAAATCTGCTTATTTGGGTAGGTGTTAACACCTCTTTTTCATTTTGTAATTCGCCACTACACACTACTATGTGGCTAGCAGGTGCAGTAATACTTACCTCATAATCGCCATATTCTAAATAAAACTCACTTGGCCCAAGATAAGGTTCTGTATTCCATCCTTTTACATCATCGTATACACATAACCGTGGAAACCACTGTGCTACCGTAAAAATATTACCGTTCTTAGTTTTTAATATCCCACATCTATCTGCTCCATACTCTGGTAATGTAAATGAATAGTTAAGTTGAATTTTTACCACATCGCCGTTGGCACTAACCGCTTTTGGTAAACGTATTTGCATACGGGTATCATCCACAACATAATCGGCTGACGTATTAGCTGTTAAATTTTTTACACTCGTAAATTTGTATCCTCCATTAAAATTACTACGAGCATCACCATAGCGGCTTCTACCACCAACAGGCATACGGGCTTGGCCCTTACTTCCTTTAGAAAACAAATTTTGATCTAACTGAAGCCAAATAAAAGGTAAATTTTGTGGACTATTATTTTTGTAGGTGATAATAACACTAGCCGTTATTTCGTTGGTAACATCATTTAACGAAGCGGTAATTTTGTAATCGGCTTTATTTTGCCAGTAAGCAACATTTGGCTCACCACTAGCCGCCCTTGTTATGGTGCCATTACTCGAATAAAAAAGTGGGGCAAATAAAGCATGGGGATCATACTGAGAAGTACCATTGTCTTGAGCCAATGCAGTACTACAAACAAGTAGACTTGCATAGGTTAAAATATTTTTTAGCATAAGTATTATTTATTTTGTGAAGATAAATAAAACTAATACAAAACAACTACTCTCTGGAAGGTATAATTTATTGGATTTCTTTTAAAAAATTTACTGCTTCTGCTTTAATATTAACATCATCCTCGGTTTTGTTTTGTAAAGATGTTAATGTTTGAAGCATTTGAATAGCTTTTTGCTTTTCGTTATTGCGTTTATAGGCTCTTGCTAACTCTAAATAATTTAATAGAAAGCTAGGGTCTATTCCTTTTGCTTTTTCATATGCTTGTATGGATTCTTTTAAAGAGGATGAGGGTAACCCTCCAAAAAATATTTTGGCAGCAGCTCGTTCAAGTCCATTGAGGTTACTTACTTCGTAATGCCATTTACCAATAATATGCCACGCTACGTAATTACTAGCATTATATTTTAGAGCTAAGTCGCAATACTTTTTTATCTCTTTTACCGCTTCAATCTTTTCTTTTCCACTTTTATCAAGTGCAGCCCTACCCATTGCAATAGCCATAGCAGCATTTGCATCGGAGCTTGTAGCATCTATCTTTAAAGAAGCATTTGCATAGCTTTTAGCAACTGAATAATACGCTTCTCTTATGACTTTAGACTTTTCTCTTTTGCTAATTCTACTAGCTAACTCACTACATTTGGTAGTGGCTAGTAAATGATTGGGTTGTACATGCAATACTTCTTTAAACTTATTAAAAGCAGCCTTTTCATTTAATGAAGTTTCTAATCGCCGAGCTTCTTTTATGATAGAAGCAACATCTTGCCCATAAGTATTTATGATAAAAAAAACACTAAAGCATAAATATATTACATACCTCATACAGAAAAATTCTTTTTTAAACTAACCCCAACCGATCCACTAAAATTTTCTATTGGTGGATTTATTTTTTTTATTGAAACAGCTATTGATTTTATTAATGTTGATGATTGATGAATTTTAGTAACCAAATCTTCGAGAACAGTTTCTAAAAGTGGTGTAGCAATGGCCATTCTTTCTTTTATCATATTATAAACTTGAACATAATCTATAGTTTGATGAATGGTATCTATCCTATCGTTATGTTTAATTTCCACTTCAACATTTACTTCAAATGCTGTGCCCAATATTTTTTCCTCTTCATGTATTCCATGATGGGAAAAAAAATTTAAGTTATGTAAATGAATGATCATGCTAACTAAATAATTAAAAAAACTTTACACTTTTTTAATGTAACCCCTTCTCTCCTAACCACCTCTCTGCATCTAATGCTGCCATACAACCACTACCAGCAGCGGTTACCGCTTGTCGGTAAATTTTATCTTGTACATCTCCACTTGCAAAAATACCTTCAATAGTTGTTTTAGAAGTGCCTGGTATTGTTTTAATATAACCTGCATCATCTAAATCTATCCATTCCTTAAAAATACTGCTGTTTGGGTGATGCCCTATTGCAACAAAAAATGCACTAACAGGAATTTCTTGTGTAGTATTTGTTTCGTTATTTTTTATTCGTACCGCATCTACTTTTTTATCGCCTAATATTTCATCGGTTTCGCTATGCCAATATACTTTTATATTAGGTGTTGCTAAAACTCTATCTGCCATCACTTTACTTGCTCTCATTTCGCCTTTACGTACAATCATATGTACCACACTACATATTTTAGACAAGTATAAAGCCTCTTCCGCTGCAGTATCCCCTGCACCAACTATGGCTACTTCTTTTCCTTTAAAAAAGAACCCATCACAAACAGCACAAGCACTTACGCCATAACCATTTAGTCGTTGCTCACTTTCTAAACCAAGCCATTTTGCACTAGCTCCTGTACTTATTATTACGGTGTTAGCTTCTATCCACTTTTCTTCATCAATTTCTACTTTAAAAGGGTGAGATGAAAAATCAACTTTTGTTGCTAAACCATAGCGAATATCAGATCCCATACGCTTTGCCTGATTTTCAAAATGTACCATCATTTCTGGTCCTTGTATTCCATCAGGGTAGCCTGGGTAATTTTCAACCTCGGTAGTTATGGTTAACTGACCACCTGGTTGTATCCCTTGATACAAAACGGGGTTTAACCCTGCCCTACTAGCATATATTGCTGCGGTGTACCCTGCTGGTCCTGATCCTATAATTAAGCAATTCACTTTTTCCATGCTAAAAATTTTTGTAAAATAAAACTATGTTCGTTTATTGAGCAATTAAAGTTTTGTACCAAGCGGCATAACCACAAAATGCACCTAAAGCTCCATTGCTAATATTACCAATTACTTTATTGGGCTGACTAAATGGATTACCAATACTTTGTTGTGCAAACTCCCAAGTATTCCAAAAGGTATAGGTTGGCTTATCAATATTGCACAATTTTAAGGTAACGGTATCCCCTTTTTTAAAAAAATTATCATCTCTTACTGCAGGATTATTTCTATCAATTCCTTGCTCTACTTGTATGTTATAGGTTGTTCCATCAATAAAAGCATCATCAAAAACAGAGTTAGGACCAGGTAAAAAAGGTTCGCTATTTCTCCTTGTAAAATAACGTATGTAGTTGCCTAAACCAGGAGGATCGGTTGTTTTTACAAATAGCATCCTTAAAGTAGTATCGGGGTTTTGTGGTGCAGTTTTAAACCAAACACTATCCGGAAATTTTGTTAAAAAAGGAATAGTTGTAGTTGATCTATAGGTTTTATTCTCTGCTACAATAGTTAAGGCGTAATTTTTACCAAATTGCCCAATAATTAAGTTAGAAGAAGGATTGGTGTAGTCTAATGAATAAAAATAGGCCGTAAAACCTCCACCTAAGGGTATGGGGTATTCTTTTAATTTATGGGTAACATTACCTGTAGTTATGGTTACGTCTGCATTTCTAACAAACGAATTTGCTAAAACTTGCGGATCAATCTTACTAAAAAAATCAAAACTTTTGCTGAGCACAACAATAGGTGCTTCCCCATTTTCTATTTGAGCATCTACAACCAATACATCCTCTACATTTTTTAAATTAAAATTGATATTTTTTTCGCAAGAGAGTAAAAAAAATGCAGCAACTATATATAACCACTTCTTCATTTTACAAATTTACTTATATATTTATTTACAAAAAAAGGGTTACAAAAGTTTAACAAATGAAAAAACAGCATTTTACAAAAAATGAAACATAGTTTATGAAAATTTGCTTTACCCATGAATCTAACATTCTTTTTTGTTAGCTTTTTACAGAATTTTCTACAATAAAAAACCCTGCAAAAGCAGGGTTAACAATTTTATATAAAGAGATTAACCTAAGTATGCTTTTAATGCTCCACTATATCTTGCTTTTTGCAAACGCTTTATAGCTCTTTCTTTAATTTGACGAATACGCTCTTTTGTTAAATCGTACTTATAACCAATTTGCTCGATAGTCGTACCATTTTCGCCATCTAAACCAAAATACGCATTTACAATTTCGGCTTCCCTTGGGCTTAATGATTTTAGAACTCTACGAATTTCACTTTTTAATGAATCATGCATTACATCTTCATCTGTATTGGAACCGCCTTGTAATAAATCTCCCATGGCTACATCTTCAGCCTCATGTACAGGTGCATCTAACGAAGTATGACGTGTATTGCTTTGAAAAATATTGTTAATTTCCGTCTCACTCATTTCCAACAATTCTGCTAATTCTTCTGTACTTGGCTCTCTTTCATGCTCTTGCTCAAACGCCATGTAAGCCTTATTGGCTTTATTGTAGGTACCAATTTTATTTTGAGGTAAACGTACTAGTCTTCCTTGCTCTGCTAAAGCTTGTAAAATACTCTGACGAATCCACCATACGGCGTAAGAAATAAACTTAAATCCTTTAGTTTCATCAAAACGCTGTGCAGCTTTAATTAAACCAAGGTTACCCTCGTTAATTAAATCACTTAAACTTAAACCCTGATGTTGATATTGTTTAGCTACCGATACAACAAAACGTAAATTGGCTTGAACTAGCTTATCCAAAGCCCTTTGATCGTCCATTTTAATCTTTTGTGCTAAAATGGTTTCCTCTTCTGGCGTAATCATCGAAATTTTAGAAATTTCTTGTAAATACTTCTCTACTGCTTGAGAGTCTCTGTTGGTAATTTGGGTAGCTATCTTTAGTTGCCTCATCGTAATGTATTAAATTTCAATTGTAAACACTTAAAAGACCATTTTTGTTATAAATATGTTGCAAGGAGAGATGAAATACAACCATTTAGTTCAAATAGTTTGCAAATGTACGATTAGATTTTGGTATTTCATAGCACTAGATGGATGAATGGGTGGATAAATGGATAAAAAATATATTTCGCTATTTTTTATTTTTAGAAACAGGAGTCTTTATCTCCTCTTTTTCATCTTCTAGATCTCTCAGCCCCTTTTTGGGCTCTTCCAACTTCCCTCTTTTATAAATAATTAAGCCATTTAAAAAATGGCGAAGTATTTGATTGCCAGCTTCTTCGTACCCTTCATGATCGGGGTGGCGAAAAAGGTCGCCCAAGGCGCCTTTGGTTATTTTAAAGTCAGTTAGGGCTAATATTTCAATTATATCATCGTTTTTTAACGAAAGGGCTACTCGTAGTTTTTTTAAGATGTCGTTGTTGCTTAGCATACTAATTTATTTTTTCTTACACAGAAACAAAGTTAACAAAGAACACAAAGAAAAAGCCCCGAAATTTCGAGGCTTTATATTATTTTATGCATTTCCTTCATCAGCTTTTGGAGCTGGTTTTGGAGCCATTTCTGGTTTTGGCATTAATGCCTTTCGGCTTAATTTAAACTTCCCTGTTTTTGCATCTACATCTAACAACTTCACTTTTACTTTATCCCCTTCTTTAAAAATGCCATCCATTGTTTCTAGTCGTTTCCAGCTTATTTCGCTAATATGCAATAAACCTTCTTTTTTTGGTAAAAACTCTACAAAAGCACCAAATTCTTTAATGCTTTTTACAGTTCCTTCGTAGGTATCGCCTACAACAGGTACAGCTACTAAACCTTTTATCCAAGCTACTGCTTTATCCAAGCTTTCTTTAGATGCTGAGAATACGCTTACCTCACCTTGATTGTTTACTTCCTCAATATTAATGGTAGCTCCCGTTTCTCTTTGCATTTCTTGTATTACTTTACCACCTGGCCCTATCACTGCTCCTATATACTCTTTATCAATAATTAATTTAACCATACGTGGAGCATGCTCTTTAACCTCGGCTCTATGTGCAGGCATACAAGCATACATAGAATCCAATATGTGTAAACGTCCGTTACGGGCTTGTGCCAATGCCTGACGCATAATATCCATACTTAAACCATCTACCTTAATATCCATTTGTACTCCGCAAATTCCATCTCTTGTACCGGTTACTTTAAAATCCATATCACCTAAATGATCTTCATCTCCCAAAATATCGGTTAACACAGCAAATTTATCCTCTTTTTTAATTAAGCCCATTGCTACTCCACTAACATGCTTTGGTAAAGGAACACCAGCATCCATTAAGGCTAACGAACCTGCACAAACTGTAGCCATTGATGATGAACCATTACTTTCTAAAATATCACTTACCACTCTTACGGTGTATGGATATTCGCTACCTGGCATCATTTTCTTAAGTGAACGCATTGCTAAAGCACCATGTCCTACTTCTCTACGACCTACACCTCTCATCATTTTAACTTCGCCAGTACTAAATGGAGGGAAATTATAATGTAAAATGAATTTGGTATATTCTGATTTGTTTGCACTTTCTACCAATAATTCATCTAATGGGGTACCAAAAGTTACGGTAGTAAGTGATTGTGTTTCGCCTCTTGTAAATAGAGCAGAGCCATGTGGAGTTGGTAAAATATTCGTTTCCATTTCTAACGGACGAACATCTTCAGTACCTCTACCATCTAAACGCCTTCTATCGTTTAAAATCATATCTCTTACTACGTAATATTGAAGTTCTCCTACGTAATGGCCTATTAATTTTTTATCGGCATCGGGTAATTCTTCGCCTAAAAAGGTAACCACTTCGTCGTGTAAAGCTTTAAATGCATCGCTACGTTGGTGCTTTTCCGATGCTGCAGAAGCTATTGCATGCATTTTATCTTTTGCAAATGCACTAATTTTTTCGTTTAAATCTTCGTTACGGTAAGGCTTTTTATAGTCTCTTTTAGAGGTGATACCTACTAAATCTCTTAAATCGGCCTGTGCTTTTATTTGAATACGAATAGCATCGTGTGCTAATTCAATTGCTTTTATTAAATCTTCTTCCTGACATTCTTTTGCCTCACCTTCTACCATCATAATATTTTTGTCGGTAGCGGCAATTATAAACTCTAAATCGCAATCGGCTAATTCGGTGCGACTTGGGTTAATAATGAATACGCCATTTTTACGGGCAATACGTACTTCACTTATAATTTCCTGAATTGGAATATCCGAAACAGCCAATGCTGCCGATGCTGCTAAGCAAGCTAAGGCATCTGGCATAACTTCAGCATCGCTTGAAATAAGGCTTATAAGTACTTGAACATCACATAAATAATCTTCTGGAAAAAGTGGACGTAATGCTCTATCAATTAATCTTGAGGTTAGAATTTCGTAGTCGTTTAACCTTGCTTCTCTTTTAAAGAATGACCCAGGTACTCTACCAGCGCTTGCAAATTTTTCTTGATAATCTACCGATAATGGGAAAAAACTTTGACCATCTTTTGGTTCTTTATTGGCAACAACTGTAGCTAAAAGCATACAATTTCCTTGTTTAACTACCACCGACCCATCAGCCTGACGAGCCATTTTACCGGTTTCGATAGAAACCATACGACCGCCGCCTATATCAAACGTTATTGATTTTGGTTGTAACATGTTTTAATATTTTATTGTGTTTAAAGGGATGTAATCGTAAAAACTACCCCCTAAAACTTGTGTAAAAAAGTTTATATAAAACGAATAATTCCCAACCGTAAAAAACTAGTTGGGAATTATTTATTAATACATAAGTAAGATAATTTTATTTACGTAAACCTAATTTTTCAATTAAGCCTCTATAACCTGTAAGGTCGTGTTTGCTTAAATAAGTTAATAAACGCTTACGCTGACCAACCATTTTCATTAATCCACGTTGAGAAGAAAAATCTTTTTTGTTGGTTTTAAGATGGTTAGAAATGTGGTTAATTCTTTCTGTTAGCAATGCTACTTGACCTTCTATTGATCCAGTATTAGTGGCTTTTCCGCCGTAGGTAGCAAAAATGCTAGCCATTTTTTGAGTTGTTAAATGCGACATTTAGTTGTTTTTTTGTTTTAGTATCCGAATTGATACTTTTATTTCTTTTTTAATTGGGTGCAAAAGTACAGGATTATTTTGGCTTTTTCGTGGCAATTTGCCTTTTTTTTTTGAATATTGCTAAAAATATGAACTATTCATTTGTACTTATAGGTTGTGGCAGAATTGCCGAACGCCATGCACAGCAAATAAAACGGCTTGGTAAGCTAGTGGCAGTATGCGATATAGATACCCAAAAAGCTATTGATTTTGCTGAAAAACATAGTACTAAAGCCTATTTCTCTATTGAAGAGCTACTAAAAAATGAAAAACAAATAGATATAGTCGCTATTTGTACACCAAATGGTTTACATGCTCAACAAACTATTTTATGCCTACAAAATGGCATACATGTTCTTTGCGAAAAACCAATGTGTGTTAATGTAGAGGATGGACTAGCCATGATAAAAGAGGCAGAAAGGGCGAATAAAAAATTATTTATTGTAAAGTCTTCTCGATATACACCTTGTGTGCAAAGCTTAAAAGCAATAATTGGTGAGGATAAGTTAGGTAAATTATTTAGTTTTCAGTTAAACTGTGTGTGGAATAGGCCAACGAGTTATTATGCCAATAACTGGAGAGGAACATTAAATTTAGATGGAGGAACACTTTTTACTCAATTTAGCCACTATATAGATGTTCTAATTTGGTTATTGGGAGATGTAGATACCATAAATGGGTTTAGAACAAATGCGGCTGCTAAAAATATTGAGTTTGAAGATACCGGAGCAATTGTACTAAAATTAAAAAACGGAGCCATTGGCACGTTGCATTATAGTGTAAATGCTTTTGATAAAAATGAAGAAGTATCGTTAACTATTGTGGCAGAAAATGGCACCCTAAAATTGGGTGGAGAATATATGAATGAAGTAATTTATCAAAACCCTGTTTTAATAAATATTGAGCAAATAGAAAAAGGAAATACAGCCAATGATTATGGCAGCTACAAAGGCAGCATGAGTAACCATGATAAAGTGTACGAAAATATTATTAGGGCACTCAATGGCGATGAAAATACAATTACAGATGGTGAAGCTGCCTTAAAAACAGTAGCATTTATTGAAAAAATTTACACCCAAATTCCCGTACAATCTTGAGTCCTATAGTTTTTACAGTAACCAATAATCTTACCTACGATCAACGTATGATACGTATTTGTACCAGTTTGGCTAACCAAGGTTATGTTATTACTCTTGTAGGGGTAAAAAACAAAAATGCAACAGCATTAACTACTCAACCCTATACACAAAAACGCTTATATTGCTTTTTTAGCAAGGGCTTTGGCTTTTATGCCGAATATAATATTCGATTATTTTTTTATTTACTTTTTTTAAAAGCCAATGTATTTTGTTGCATAGATTTAGATACTATGCTGCCTATTTATTTTGCAGGAAAGCTACGCAGCAAAAAATTAGTGTATGATGCACATGAGTATTTTAGTCAACAAAAAGAAATTATTACCCGACCAAAGTTGTACAAAATTTGGCATTGGATAGAACGAACTTTTATGCCAAAATTTAAACTTGGTTACACCGTTAGCTATAGCATTGCTAAAGCGTTTAAAGAGTTGTATAACGTAAATCATGAAGTGGTGATGAATGCAACTGTTTTAAACAAAAAAAGACATGACTTAATAAAGGATTCTGAAGTAGCAGAAACCAAAGCCCCTTTTGGAACATCACGATTTTTTCGGGAAGGGGTTTGGGGCTCCTTTATCTTATACCAAGGAGCTGTAAACGAAGCAAGAGGGTTAGAGTTTTTAATACCAGCTATGCAACATGTAGATGCACAATTACATATTTATGGAGATGGGAATTATTTAGCACAAACACAGCAATTAATTATCCAAAACAATTTAGCCAATAAAGTGTTTTTAAAAGGTAAAGTATTGCCAACCGAATTAGAGCAGATAACGCTACAAGCTACTATTGGTATTAATTTAGTAGAAAATAAGGGTTTAAATCAATACTATTCGTTAGCTAATAAATTTTTTGATTACATGCATGCACAAGTGCCGCAAATAACCATGAATTTTCCGGAATATAAGCGTATAAACGATTATGCAGAAGTGGCTATTTTGTTAGATGATTTAAAAGTAGAAACTATTGCAAATGCACTAAATGAATTACTAAACAACAACCAAAAATATACCTTGCTGCAAACAAATTGTATAAAAGCAAGAGAACAGTTTAATTGGGGAGTTGAGGAAAATAAATTAATTAGCTTTTATAAAAAAATATTAGAATCTTAATCGCAGAGATAAGAAGAACACAGAGTTTACACAGAGAAAACAACCTCTGCGTAAACTTTTTTACTCTTTTTTTTGAGGTGAACAAAAATGAACAACAAACATCTACATATTGTAACGCTTGACACACCTTGGCCAGTAAATTATGGCGGTGTGGTAGATTTGTTTTACAAACTTAAAGCCCTGCATGAGCAAGGCATGCAAATACATTTACATTGTTTTTGTAGAGATGATGAACCACAAAACGAATTACGTAATTATTGTGTATCCGTTAACTATTACAAACGAACTATAGGCTTTAAAAATTTTCCTTACAACCTACCTTATATTGTACATAGTAGAGCTAGTGATGCCTTACTACAAAATTTAAACAAAGACAATCACCCTATTTTACTTGAAGGAATACATTGTACTTATCATCTTTTTAACAATACCTTAAACAACCGCAAAGTATTTGTACGCCTACATAATGTAGAGTTTGAATACTATAAACACTTAGCCAAAAACGAACCTACTCTTTTAAGGCGATGGATTTATTTATACGAAAGTATGCTGCTAAAAAAATACGAAAAAGCTATTGCCAACAAAGCCACGTTTATAGCGGTAAGTAAATATGATGTTGCCTTGTACCAAAAACAATTTAATGCAAAACGAATTTCTTTTTTACCTGTTTTTATTGAGCATCAAAAAGTTCAAACAACTATTACCAATGGCAGCTATTGTTTATACCACGGAAGTTTAAGTATAAACGAAAATGTGAAAGCAGTTAATTGGTTATTAAAAAATGTATTCCATACGTTACAAATTCCTTTTGTGGTGGCAGGTAAAAATCCATCGGCACAACTAATAGAAAAAGTACATAGTAACACAACACATTGTATAATTGAAAACCCCAGCGGTAAAGATTTACAAGATTTAATAGATAAAGCACAAGTAAACATACTCCCCTCTTTTAATGCAACTGGTGTAAAATTAAAAGTAATAAATGCCTTATTTATGGGTAAGCATTGCATAACTAACCAAGCTGGTGTTGAAGGGAGTGGACTTGAAAACCTATGCCACATATGCAATACAGCTGAGGAAGTAAAACAAAAAATTGAAGAATTAGTTGAACAACCAATTACTCAAAACGAAATTGATGAAAGACAATTGATTTTATATCAGCTATATAATAATGAAGAAAATGCTAAAAAACTGGTGCAGTTAATATGGGAAAACAAGTTATAAAATTTTGACTTTTTTAACATCTATACACTTACACTTGCATTATCCCAAACTTTACCCATTTCTGTTTTAATAGTACGAGCCTTAAATTTATTTATAACCACATAATCATGTGTGGCCATAATAACGGTAGTATTAAAGTCGTTACAAATATGAAAAAGCAATTGCATAATTTCATCACTGGTTTCAGGATCTAGGTTACCTGTAGGCTCGTCTGCCAAAATAAGTTTTGGGCTATTTAATAAAGCCCGTGCAATATCTACCCGTTGTTGCTCTCCGCCACTTAATTCAAAAGGCATTTTAAAACCCTTTGTTTTCAACCCTACTTTATCTAATACATCTGCAATTTTATCATCCATTAATTTAACATCTCTCCAACCCGTTGCTTTTAAAACGAATTTTAAATTTTCATTTACATTCCTATCGGTCATTAATTGAAAATCTTGAAAGACTACACCTAAATTTCTACGTAAAAAAGGTACTGTTTTCCAGGTTAATCCTTTTAGGTTGTGACCTGCAACACAACCTTCACCTTCTCTTAGTTCCAAATCGCCATACATCGTTTTTAATAAACTACTTTTTCCTGTACCTGTTTTGCCTACTAAATACACAAACTCCCCTTTGTCAATACTAATATTTACATCGCTTAAAATTAGGCTACTACTTTGGTAAATATTTACGTTTTTAAGTTCTACTATTGCTTGAGACATACTTTTTGACTTATGAATTATGAATTATGAATTATAAATTGAAAAGGCAACTATAATTTTATTAAAGCAAATTTAATCTTTAACCCTTAACAATTTAAAATTAGTTGCAAGTAAATGTTAAAATTGTTCCAGTTAAAACTACTATTTTCAATACCTTAACTCCTCTTCTCCTATCTTTATTACCAATTCTTTTTTATCACTTTCCTCTACTCTACCAATAATTTGTACATCAATATTAAAAGATTTTGCAGCATCAATCATAGTTTGCGCATCTTGTGGCTTACAATAAATTTCTAGGCGGCACCCCATGTTAAATACTTCGTACATTTCTTTATTAGTACTACCGCTATTTTGTTGAATGATGTTGAAGATAGGAGGAGGTGAAAATAAATTATCTTTTATTATTTTAAAATTAGCTGGTAAATACCTCATACACTTGGTTTGACCTCCACCACTACAATGAATTAAGCCATGTATTTTATCGAAATTATTTTGTAGTAATTGCATTAAAACAGGGGCATAAGTTCTTGTAGGGCTTAACAATAATTTGCCAACTGCTAACTGTTCACTACCAACTGCTACAACGTCAGTCAATCTATATTTTCCAATATAAACTACCGCGTCTTCTAAATTATTATCAAAGCTTTCCTTGAAATTTTCGGCATAAAATTTATTGAGTACATCATGCCTAGCACTTGTTAATCCGTTACTACCTAAACCGCTGTTGTACTCAGTTTCGTAGGTAGCTTGTCCGTAACTGGCAAAGCCTACAATTATATCGCCAGCTTGTATTTTATCATTAGTTATTATTTTGTTTTTTGGCCAGCGGCAGGTCATAGTGCCATTTACTGCAACTGTACGTACTACATCTCCAACATCTGCCGTTTCTCCACCTAAATAATGAATATTTACCCCATACGTTTTAAGTTCATCAAACAAGTGTTGTGTACCATTTATTATTTGCTCCAACACATTGCCAGGTATCAATTTTTTGTTTCTATCAATGGTGCTATTAAAAACAATAGTATCGTAAATGCCCACACATAGTAAATCATCTAAATTCATTACAACTGCGTCTTGTGCTATGCCTTTCCACACGTTAATATCGCCAGTTTCTTTCCAATATAAATAAGCCAAAATACTTTTTGTACCAGCCCCATCTGCATGCATTACGTTTACAAAATTTTGATCTCCACCCAAATAATCTGGATAAATTTTACAAAATGCATTAGGGTACAAACCTTGGTCTAACTCTTGTACCGCTGTATGTACTTCCTCTTTTTGGGCACTTACGCCACGTTTGCTGTATAAAGACATTTGTAATTTTGAATTTTTTAATTGCGAATTTCTAATTTGAATGCAATTTACAATTGAATTATACATTATTCAATATAAAATTATCAATTAAATTTGCAGCAACTATGCAAGTACACTACAATATTGATAGCTTACCTCTATTTAAAAATGCCACCATAACCATTGGAACGTTTGATGGAGTTCATTTAGGGCACCAAGTGATTATAAATACGCTTAACCAAGAGGCAAAAGATGTAAATGGAGAGTCGGTTATTATAACGTTTCACCCTCATCCACGAAAAGTGGTAAGTAGTATAGTTACTGGTATTCGGTTAATTAATACACTGGATGAGCGTATTGCGTTATTGGCTAAAACGGGGGTAGATCATTTAGTAGTTGTACCCTTTACCGATTTTTTTGCTAACCAAACTGCCGAGGAATATATAAAAGATTTTTTGGTAGAAAAATTTAAGCCTACTACAATTATAATTGGTTATGACCATAGGTTTGGAAAAGATCGTAAGGGTAATTATTTATTAATGGAACAAAAAGCTATAGAATATAACTATACATTAAAAGAAATACCCGAGCATTTGTTAGATGCGGTAAAAGTAAGCAGCACAACTATACGAAACGCCTTGTTACATGGGCAAATTGAAGAAGCCAATAAACTATTAGGCTATGCCTTTTTTTTTACAGGGCAAGTTGTACATGGCAATAAAATTGGGCGCACCATAGGCTACCCTACTGCAAATTTAAAAAGCCATAATGAAGAAAAAATAACTTTAGGCGATGGCATTTATGCAGTGTATGTAACTGTAGTAGGAAAAAAGTACAAGGGTATGTTGAGTATTGGCTTTAGACCAACTGTTGACGGCAAAAAACGTGTTACAGAAGTTAATATTTTTGATTTTGATGAAGAGATTTATGACCAAACGATTAAAGTAGAAATTAAAAAACACTTACGAAACGAAGTGAAATTTAATAGTTTAGACGAGTTGAAACAGCAACTACATACCGATAAAGAAAATAGTTTAAAGTGCTTATAACTTAAGCCATCATTTTTACCACCATTTCTTTTAGTAAAGAGGCATCATTTGTGCCTATAGCTCCAACACCAATACCCTTTAAATTATAGTGATGTAATAATAATAAAATACGTTCAATTCCTTCGTATTGGTATGTTTTAATGGTATCTAATGCATTACGTACCGCAGTTTGATTAAAATAAAAATGCGGTTTTAGTGCAGCTTCGCTTTTGTCTGACATGCCAAAAACTGTATAAATTTTACTAAAACTGGAGTATAATGCAGGCAGCACCATTTGAATAGGGCCGGCTTTTGGGTTTGCATCAAAATATTGTATAATCGTTAATGCCTTAGCTAAATCTTTTTTTGCAATTGCCGCTTGTAATTCAAAAACATTGTACTCTTTACTAATGCCTACATAGTTTTCAATATCATCTTCGCTAATATTTTTTTTGCCTTTTAAGTTTAGCGAAAGTTTTTCTAGTTCATTTACAATTCTATTTAAATCGTTACCAATGTGCTCCTCTAACAATACTACTCCTTTTGGCGAAATGGTAAATTCTTTAGATGTAACAAACTCCTTTATCCATTCGCCTACTTTATAGTCTTTAAGTTTTTCGGATACTAGTATTTCGGCATGTTGTTTTATAATTTTATACAACTTAGTCCGCTTATCGTAACCTTTCCCTTTATAGCCTACAATAAAAATGGTAGAAGCTAATGGGTTTTCAAAATAACCCTCAAGCTTATCAATCTCCTTCATATGTTGAGCCTCTTTTAACAGCACAACTTGCCTTTCGGCAAACATAGGGTATCTACGGCAAGCATTTATAACACTAGCCCATTCGGCATCTTTACCATAAAAAATAGTTAAATTAAAACTAGCTTCATCTGTTGTTAAAATATTTTTTTCGGCATAGTCCATCACCAAATCAATATAATAGTCTTCTTCACCCTCAAGCCAGTAAAGGGGCTTAACGTTTTTCTTTTTAAAATCGGCTATAATTTTTTCGGCACTCATTGTTCCAAAGATAAGTGTTTAAAAATTTTAATTTTAATGAAAAAGTAGTCATAAAAAACTTACTTTAGCTATAGAAAAGATTAATAAAGTACAATTTCTCTTTAACTATTATTAAAATTCTTCAAAAGTTGGCACAGTTTTGGAAATATAAGTATATAAATAAAAAAACACAGTACAAACAATTACAAATATCATTTTTTAAAAACCTTTTATTATGAGTTTTGAAAATTTTCCGACAACAGAAACTCCCCAACAATCTATTGAAGCCCCAAAAGCAAAATCCAATACAAAAAATATTATAACTGGTGTATTAGTTGCTGCATTATTATGCACCTGGGGTTATATTATTTATGATAAAAATAAAACTAAGAAAAGCATTGAAACAAAAGATACGTTACTAGCCACAATATCATCAGAAAAAGATGTGTTGCGTAAAGAATTGGATGATGCCACTATGCGTTATGATATGATTAAAACAAGTAGTGCAAATATGGAGCATAGTAAGGATAGTGTAATTACTAGAAAAGATAGAGAAATAGCTGAAAAAAGAACAAAGATTAATCAAATTTTAGCAAAAGCAAATGCTACTAAAGAAGAGTTAGCCGAGGCTAAATCTTTAATAGCCTCTTTAAATACCGATATAGTTACCTATAGAACAACCATAGAAAAACTAGAGGGAGAAAAATTAGTACTTATAGAGGAAAAAGCAATGGTGACCAGAGAAAAGGATGTTATTAGAAAAAATTTCGATAGTGCTACTACCGTTATCAAACAAAAAGAAGATGTTATAGATGTAGCCTCTACCCTTAATGCATCAAACTTTAGTATAATAGGTATTGATGAAAAAAATGGAGGTAAAGAAATTACTACTTCTACTGCAAAACGTGTTGATAAATTTAGAATTTCATTTGATTTAGATGAAAATAGAATTTCGCCAAGTGGAGAAAAAGAGATTTATGTAAGTATTACAGACCCGGCAGGATTACCCGTAAAATCAGACTTTTTAGGTAGTGGTATTTTCAATACAAGAGATGGAGTAGAAAAACCATTTACACAAAAAATGAATATAAACTATACGCAAGGGCAACGCCAAACATTAAGTATAGATTGGAAAAATGATGGTAAATACGCAACGGGTGAGTATAAAATTGAAGTATTTCACAATGGTTTTAAAATTGGCCAAAGCGTAAAAAGTTTAAAAAAAGGTGGATTATTTAGTTAAAATATTTGCTAAATAAATATAATAAATAAAGGAGTAATTTTGCCCCTTTATTTATTTACAAGCATTTGCTAAAACATGCGCAGCAGTTAAGCCAACTGGGCCAGCACCAATAATTATTGCTTTCTTCATGTATTTTTAGGATGGAAGTTTATGCACTATAACTAGTAAAAACATTTAGAATTCAACTTCTTTATTTATAATGGTCTATTATTAGTTATAAATATAATTAAATAGTTTAATTAATAAAAAAGTGAACGCATCGGTAAGATTATAGAGTATTGTTATAGGTCATAAAAAAGTGTAAAATAAAATTCAACAATAATTATTAGGAAATACTCTACCCAAATAAGTCTCCCTGCAAATCATCTGCAACTTTTTTTGTCTCCCATTCCATTTCTACACTTTTACTAAACTCTGTAAATTTTGCCCCTACTGCTTTCCAGCCCATAATTTCTACCAATTTTACAACTTTAAATTTGGCACTACGTATTTGTTGTCCTCTTCCGCTTTTTACCATAAGTACAGGTTCTTCATCGGTTGTTACCATCTCTATACGGTTATCTTTTCCTTCTTTAATAAAAAAGAATTTACTGTGTAGTGTGGTAGTTTCAATTTTAAAACGCTTAATATTAAACTGTACTTTTTCGTTATCTAAATAAACAGCAGTAATAATTTTTTCTTGTTTAAACTTTTCAATTAAAAAAACCTTTTCTACATCAAAGCGTTGGGTTAATTCTTGATCTGTTATTTCGTAATATCCATCATTGGTAATAACCAGTAATCTATCTTCAGCATCAAACTTGCCTAAATAAATTCCTTTTTCGTCGGTATTTAATCTTCCAAATTTATCATCAAACCAAAGTTTTTTAGCATCTAATGTACTTTTGCCAGCTTCTTTAAATCGTACTGTTTTTATGGGGTATTTAGTTGCAATATTTCCTATACTACTTCTACCTTTTATTTCTTGCTCTTCAAAATAAAATTCAAGTTCTTTATTACGAGCACTACAATTGGGACTAAGTATAATTTTTACCACTTCGGCTTCGCCATTTGCATTGGCTGTAAAATAATGTACCCTACTTTTTTCACTTCCCTTTGTTAAGTCATATTCTTTATCTCTTGTAACACCTGTTACATTAAAACGTTTGGCATAACTAACCCCTGTTTTTCCATCTGTATAAATCATATTGTACGTAACACGATCATTCGTTTTATCAAATACAGCAACATGTAAAATATCTTTTCCAATAAAAACTTTATCCGCCACTTTTACTACTTTCATAATTCCGCTTTTAGTAAAAGCAACAATATCATCAAAGTCGCTAACTTCTGCCACCAGCCCATCTTTTTTTAACCCTGTACCAATAAAACCATCGACAAAATTTGCATATAACTTTGTATTGGCAATAGCTACAGCTTTGGCTTGTATAGTATCAAAAGCTTTTATTTCGGTTTTACGCTCTCTGCCCTTACCATATTTTTTAAGTAGATTTTCATAATAAGAAACTGCATAATCTATTAGGTTAGCTAAGTCATTTTTTACTTGTTTAATATCATTTTCTAATCCTTTTATTTGGTCGTTAAGCTCATCAATATCTAGTTTATAAATTCTACGGACAGGCTTTTCGGTTAGTTTTACAATATCTTCTCTTGTAATTTCTCGTTTTAATTGTTTTTTAAAGGGCGTAAATGCTTTATCAATGGCATCTAATACTTTATCCCAAGTTTCGTGTTTTTTCTCTAACTCTTTATATATTTTTTCTTCAAAGAATATTTTTTCTAAAGAAGTATAATGCCATTTTTCTTGTAGCTCGGCTAACTTAATCTCTAATTCTTTTTTTAATAATTCTTTGGTATTTTCTGTAGCAATTTTAAGTAATTCGGTTACGCCTAAAAACTGTGGTTTATTTTGTACAATTACACAACAATTTGGCGAAATTCCTACTTCGCAATCGGTAAAAGCGTACAAGGCATCAATCGTAATATCTGGCGAAATACCTGGCGCTAGCTCTACCATTACCTCTACATTAGCTGCCGTGTGGTCGGTTACTTTTTTTACTTTTATTTTTCCAGTATCATTGGCTTTAACTATACTTTCCATTAATTGGGTTGTGGTAACTCCAAATGGAACACTTTTAATTACTAATGTTTTCTTATCCAGTTCTTCAATAATTGCTCTTACTCTAATTTTTCCGCCACGTTTACCATCGGCATAATTACTGGCATCCATAGTGCCCCCAGTTAAAAAATCGGGTAAAATTTCAAACTTTTTACCTCTTAAATATTTTATAGAAGCTTCAATTAATTCGCAAAAATTATGGGGTAAAATTTTAGTTGCTAGTCCTACGGCAATACCTTCTGCACCTTGTGCCAACAACAAGGGAAATTTCATGGGCAAGGTTACTGGTTCGTTTTTACGACCATCGTAACTTAATGCCCATTCGGTAGTTTTTCCGTTAAAGGCCACTTCCAAAGCAAATTTGCTTGGCCTTGCTTCGATATACCTTGCAGCTGCTGCTTCATCACCCGTACGTACATCTCCCCAATTTCCTTGTGTTTCTATTAATAAATCTTTTTGCCCCATATTTACCAACGCATCTCCAATACTAGCATCACCATGTGGATGGTATTGCATACTTTGCCCAATAATATTGGCTACTTTATTAAAACGGCCATCGTCCATCTCCTTCATAGCATGAAGGATACGACGTTGTACTGGCTTTAAACCATCCTCAATTGCAGGCACAGCTCTTTCTAAAATAACATAGCTAGCATAATCCAAAAACCATGTTTTGTATTGGCCGCCAATGCCGCTGTCAGTGTGTGTATACTCTTCTTTATTTGCTTTTGCCATAACCCTATCCCCTAAAGGGGAACTAAGTTTTAAAGTTTATAATCCTTCTCAAATTTTTTATCAGTATAGTTTGAGAACATAATGTTTATTTTATTCTGTGAGTCCCAGTTCCCTCTTTATGGGGCAGATAGGGTTTTGGTTTTCACTTCAAAGTCTTTCATATACCCCACTTTGCCTTGCACATCAAATAGTTCCATTGCTATCATCTTTTTTAATCGCCATAACAAAAACATATCGCCAGTTTTATGTTGGGCTTTACTTAAAAACTGATGGATAATTTTTGATGCTTTTTGCCAATCGGCAGTTACATATTTTTTTAACTCAGCGTCGTAAAAATTCTCATCTTGGCTTACCAATTTTTTACCGCCTTCTAATAATCGAACTCCTCCATTTTCATTACACAATTTTGCCCATTCGTCGGGGTCTACTTCAAACTCACTTAAGGTTATTTCCCTAGCCAATTTTTTTGCTTTTAAAAATTCTTTTGCAGGTATTTCGCTTAACCATGTTGGATAAAATACTTGACCCTTTTCATTTAAAAAAGGTAAGTTATTTAAATAAAGAATAGATACTCTTCCTTGAAATTCTTTTACATAGTGCAACAACCAGTAATAGCCACACACATCATGCTTATTTTGTGCAGCCCAAATCCAAAGAAGTTCTTCCTCATTTCTACGCATTATACCAACTAGGTTTGCAATAGTGTTAAGGTCATTCTTTTCATCCTTATCTAAAGCTCCATCCATATCGCCACCTGCCAAAACATCTCTCCACCAATTTCTCCTAATTTCCATTCCTTCGCCTACATGAATATTTTCAATTGGGCCAACCGCTAAATCATCATTTACTTGAATAATTTCTCCTTGCAAAGTTTCATCCAATTCAATGGCTTGTTTTAAAACTGCTACATCTGCTTCGTTAAATACTATATGAATCATGTTATAATTAAAAATTTAGAATTAAGAATGTCTACTCTAAAATCTCCGTTACTAAATCAACTTCTACTTTAAGGTTATCAATAATAAAATCTTGTCGGCTTGGTGTGTTTTTACCCATGTAATATTCAAGCAATTGTTGAATATGTGTTTCGGGTAACATCATAACAGGTTGCAATTTCATTTGATCGCCAATAAAACGTGCAAATTCATCGGGGCTAATTTCTCCTAATCCTTTAAATCGAGTAATTTCGGGCTTACCTGTGAGTTTTTTTATTGCTGCTTGTTTTTCTTTTTCATCGTAACAATAAATAGTTTCTTTTTTATCTCTTACTCTAAATAAAGGCGTTTCTAAAATATAAACATGTCCATTTTTTACCAAGTCAGGAAAAAATTGTAAAAAGAAGGTCATTAATAATAAGCGTATATGCATACCATCTACATCTGCATCAGTAGCAAATACGATATTATTGTAACGTAAGGTTTCGTAACCATCCTCAATATTTAAGGCATGTTGAAGCAAATTAAACTCTTCGTTTTCGTACACTACTTTTTTGGTTAACGAAAAGCAGTTTAGCGGCTTGCCTCGTAAGCTAAAAACAGCCTGTGTATCTACATTACGAGCTTTTGTAATGCTACCGCTTGCACTATCCCCCTCGGTAATAAAAATGGTACTTTCTTTTGCTTTTTCAACAATTTTATCTTTGTCTTTTCCGGTAGCTTCGTCGTTGTAATGATATTTACAATCTCTTAATTTTTTATTATGCAGATTAGCTTTTTTAGCTCGTTCATTGGCTAGTTTACGAATACCGCTTAATTCTTTACGCTCTCTTTCGTTTTGCTCTATTCGCTTTTTTAAAGCCTCGGCAGTAGTTGTATTTTTATGTAGATAATTGTTTAATTCTTTGCTTAAAAAGTCGCCAATAAAGTTTCGCATACTTGGGCCACCTTCGGATACGTTTGCCGAGCCTAATTTTGTTTTTGTTTGGCTTTCAAACACAGGCTCTTGTACTCGTACACTAATGGCACTGCATATACTTCCACGTATATCGGATGCGTCGTAATCTTTTTTATAAAAATCTCTGATTGTTTTAATAAAGGCTTCTCTAAACGCTGCCAAATGTGTACCACCTTGTGTAGTAAATTGACCATTTACAAAGCTATAGTATTCTTCGCCATAGGCACTTTCATGTGTTATGGCTACTTCAATATCATCGCCTTTTAAATGAATGATGGGGTAACGAATTTCATCTTCGTTTGTTTTACGTTGCAATAAATCTAATAACCCGTTTTTACTTATATAGCGTTTGCCATTTAAGTTCATTACTAACCCTGCATTTAAATAACAGTAATTCCAAAACTGGTTATCTAAATACTCTTGTACAAAATGATAATTTTTAAAAATAGTATCATCAGGTACAAATTCTACGTAGGTTCCATTGTCCTCTTTTGTAGCCGTTTCTTTATGTTCTTTACTTAAAATTCCTCTTTCAAATTCGGCTGTTTTTTCTTTGCCTTCTCTATAAGCGGTTACTTTAAAATAATTACTTAATGCATTTACAGCTTTAGTGCCTACCCCATTTAACCCCACACTTTTTTGAAATGCCTTACTATCGTACTTTGCACCAGTATTTATTTTACTTACCACATCTACTACTTTGCCTAACGGAATTCCACGTCCATAATCTCTTACAGTAATTATTTTATCTTTTATGGTTACATCTACATATTTACCATATCCCATGGTGTATTCATCAATACAATTGTCTATTACTTCTTTTACCAAAACATATATACCATCATCGGCACTACTCCCATCGCCAAGCTTTCCTATGTACATACCTGGACGTAAGCGTATATGCTCTTTCCAATCTAAGCTTTTTATGGAATCTTCGTTGTAATTTGATATTTCCTTTTCTGCCATGAACACAATTTTACTGTGCTGCAATTTAGCTGATTGACTACAAATTTTAGTAAATACATTTATCCACAATAAAAGTAAAAATGTGAAAAAATAAAAGATACTTTTACAAAATGGTAACTAATTTGGAAGAAATAGCTGCTTATAGCCTATTAAAACAAAACGAAAATGACAATTTTGTTGATTATTTAAAAAGCTGCAACTCGTTGGAAGTTGATGAGGCGGTATTAAAAATAAACGAAGTAGTAGAGCCGCAAATTGATTGCACTGCATGCGGTAACTGTTGTAAAACATTAATGATAAATGTAAGTACATCCGAGACAAAAAAATTAGCTACTTTTTTAAACAAACCAATCGAAGAGGTAAAGCATACTTATTTAGAAGAAGGGTTGCAACAATCATTTATTATGAAAAGTTTTCCATGTGCTTTTTTAACGGGCACTAAATGTAGTATTTACGAAAACAGATTTGAGGGTTGTAAAGAATTTCCTAATTTAAAAAAAAAGGATTTTACCAATCGACTATTTACAACTATGATGCATTACAATAGGTGCCCCATAATTTTTAATGTAGTTGAAAGACTAAAAATTGTTACCCATTACTTAAACTCCTCACCCACTATAGTATAGTAGCAAAAATGATAACGGATATTTTTTATGTTTTCTTTATTTTTACTTAAAATTACTTTATGAATTTAGATTTAACAGGGAAAAAGGCATTGGTATGTGGCAGCACACAAGGGCTTGGCTTAGCCAGTGCTATTGAATTAGCTTTACTTGGTTGCTCCATCGTGTTATTTGCACGAAACGAGGAGTTGCTAAAGGAAACCTTAGCAACTTTAGATACTACCAAAAAGCAACAACACAGTTACCTTGTTGCCGATTTTACAAACACTGCTGCAGTAAAAACCACCATTGAACAATTTATTGCAAACCAAACCATACACATTTTAGTTAATAATACAGGAGGCCCCGCTGGTGGCACTATAATGGAGGCGAGGGAAACAGAATTTTTAAGTGCCTTTAATAACCATCTTATAAATAACCATAATATTGTACAAGCTTTAGTGCCAGGTATGAAAAAGGCAGGCTTTGGTAGAATTATAAATGTAATTTCTACCTCGGTAAAAGCTCCCCTACAAGGGCTGGGTGTTAGTAACACCATAAGAGCAGCAGTTGCCAATTGGGCAAAAACCTTAGCAACAGAATTAGGTATATTTGGTATTACAGTAAATAATGTACTGCCGGGATTTACACAAACCGTTAGGGCCGATTATGTTATTAAAAATAAAGCCGAAAAAATGGGCAAAACGCAAGAAGAGGCTTTAAAAGAGTTAGTAGCAGAAATTCCGGTAGGGCGAATTGGGCAGCCTGAAGAATTTGGTGCAGCAGTAGCTTTTTTGTGTAGCCCAGCCGCAGCCTACATAAATGGAATAAATTTACCAGTAGATGGCGGCAGATTGGTATGTTTATAAGCTAGAATTATATTTTTATCAATAGGGTAACGGGTTACTTAAAAAATGTATTTGTGCAGATGCTGTTGCTCAATTAAAAGTAACTACAGATGCTACTAACCTTAACATTAGAAGTACCCCAAGTACCGAAGGTGAATTTTTAGTAAACCTTCACATAATGAAATAGTAACGTTAGTTGAAAAAACTGATGATAGCTGATGGTGAAGAAGGTTATGAATATGCACAGTACTTATTCCCTCTTTAATAAAAATATTTTATATTAAAAGCCACTTGAAAAGAAGTGGCTTTTTTTACTATAGGAAAGCATTAAGTAGTTTAGTTTTTGCTAACCTGTTTATAACTACTAAAAAGCTTTCTTTATCTTTATACTATGAAAAAAATATTTTCGATTTTATATATAGCCCTGCTAACGAGTTGCACTGCACAAACTAGCAAAATTGAATTAACTGCCGATGAATTTGAAAATGCTATATTAAAAGATATGGTACAAGTTTTAGATGTACGTACCAAAGGTGAATTTAATAGCGGTTATATAGCCAATGCCCTTCAGGCAGATTGGAATGATAAAAACGAATTTGAACGTAGAATATCCTTTATTGATAAAAAGAAACCTGTCTATGTCTATTGCTTAGCAGGTGGTAGAAGTGCCGCTGCAGCTACCAAAATGCGTAAAATGGGCTTTAATGTGCTGGAGCTAAAAGGTGGTATAAATGCCTGGAAGGCAACAAACAAAACGCTTATTGGAAAATCAACCGAAAAACAACTAAGTATAGAAGCTTACACAAATACCATTACAGGAAGCAAAGTTGTGTTAGTTGATTTTGGTGCAAGCTGGTGCCCACCATGTAAGCAAATGGAGCCTATTTTGCAAAAAGTAGAAAAAGATTTAGTAGGAAAATTTACGTTATTAAAAGTAGATGGAGGCAAAGATGAAGAGCTAGTAAAACTCCATAATGTAACTGCCCTACCTGTTTTTATAATTTATAAAGATGGTAAAGAGGTTTGGCGTAAAGATGGTGTGGCAAGTGAGGAGGAATTAAAAAAAGCATTGCAGTAATTAAAAAATTTTTGTACAGTGAACTATTTAGCTGCTTGTTTTTACTAATTTTTATTTCATAGAAATAGTTTGTGCCAAAAGAAACATTTTTTGTACAAACCTATCTTAGGACAAGACATTCTATGAATCATACATAATGGTTGGTGGACTCACGAACCAAGGCGGAGGCCTTATCGCTTAAACTTTTATATCTGCCGAAAACTCTGTCTATTTTTTTAATCACAGGAGCATAAAAATGTAACTGAAACAACAAATAGAAAAATCTCTTTCATACTTTATAATTTTAGTTTAACTTTTTGAATTGGCCATAAAATTTCACCAAACATTACTATTTGTGCAATGTTAATCTTCAAAAGAAATAGTATTCACTATTACTATTTCTTACAACGGATAAAGAGATATCTCCTACTCCACTTTCAATCCCCAATCTTTTCCTTTTTCAGTTGCTGGTAAACCATCTTTTAACCATTTAGCTGGTTTAGCATCTTTTAAATAATAATCAAAAAATTGGCTTAGGCGTACCGATAAATCTTTACGATTTTTACGCTCTACTAGGTTATGGTCTTCGCCATTATATTGCAACATCCACACTTTTTTGTTTAAACGACGTAAGGCGGTAAAAAATTCTATTCCTTGATACCATGGCACAGCCCCATCAGCATCGTTATGCATTATTAATAAAGGCGTAGTTACTTTATCGGCTGCAAAAATTGGAGAGTTTTTTATGTATAAATCTTGGCGCTGCCATAGTGTAGCCCCAATGCGGCTTTGGCTTTTTTCGTATTGAAATTGGCGATTTAAACCAGTACCCCAGCGTATTCCACCATAAGCACTCGTCATATTACTTACTGGTGCACCAGCACCTGCAGCTTTAAATATATTTGTACGGGTAACTAACCAAGCTATTTGATAACCACCCCAGCTTTGACCTTGTAAACCCATATTGGTGCTATCTACCCAACTAAATTTACTTAAATGTTTTGCGGCACTTACTACACTATTGTAAGCACTCTGCCCAGGCTCACCAGTTTTGTAATAAATATTTGGATCAAAAACTAAGTACCCATTACTTGTAAAATAGGATACATTTATGGTAGATGCACTAGGTGCTGGTCCGCTGTAACGATATAGGTTATCTGCATCTCTTTCATAAAAATAAAAAATAACAGGATATTTCTTTTTAGGGTCAAAATTTTCAGGTTTAAACAAAAGTCCTTCACTCATTTTGCCATCAAACATTTTCCATTTTACTAATTCAGATGTGTACCAATTATACTCTTTTTGTTGTGCTGCTACATCGGTTAATTGTGTTGCACTAGTGAAATTGGTAGTGCTATATAATTCATTACTAGCAGGTGTAGAACGTTGAAATAAATACACATCAGTATTTTTGGCTTTTGCAAATTGCCCATAAGCAACACCACTGCTGGAAAGCGTTGTAGGATTATCCATAACATTTACTTTTTTTGTAGCATAGCCTGCATATTTTGTTATGGTATTGAAAGATCGCAATAAAATATTTTCGTCTACATCAATAAATCTTTTTTCAGCATCTAATCGTACATAATCATACCTAGTTTTATTTTTTCTACCAAACCCATTGGTAATATTTTTAGGAGCTAAAGTTGCATTAGGATCAACTTGCCAAATATCGTACTCATCGTTTAGTAAAAAAGATTCGTCCATAGCCGTCCAGCCTGTCATTCCAGCAGCGGATGGGTAATCTGGTACATCATTTTCGGTATCGTATAATGGTACTTTAATTTTAGCTGTTACATTTTGGGTAATTCCAGTTTCAGTACTATAAACAAAATAGTTTTTTAGGGCTGGGTTATACCAATAAACATACTTGCCTTGTGGCGATGCTTGTGGAAATGCCTCAAGATTTTTAAATACTTCTTTTTTACTACCATCATTGGTATTAACAATATAGGCAGATTGTAATCCTCTACCCGTCCATTGGCTTTGAACTCGATTACCCTTGGTTGTTGTACCAATAACGTAGTTTGCATTTCCCTCATTTACCAACTGACCATTTTCAAGGTTTTCATCGCTAAGTTGTACAAGTTTATTGTCCTTTAAATTAAACACCGTTAAATAACTTCTTTTTAATTCGTTGTCTACTTGTTTTAATTGTTGCGGTTGTAAATAATCATCATTATAATGCCACACATCTAAACGAGCTAATTCAAAATCAACCAAGTTGGTATCTTTAGGAGCTTTAATAGGTGATACTCCAAAAAATAATTTAGCTCCATCTTTACTAAATTGTACTGTTGCGTTTTCACTAATGGTTTTACCCAAACTCATTCCTACTGTATTTTTTTCGGCTAATAGTTTTGCAGAATCTTGTGTTGAGGCATAATACCAAAGTTTGTAAAATTTTTGTAAAGCCTTGCTACTACTGTCTCTTTCGGCAACAAAAGCTATTTGCTTTCCGTCTTCATCAAAGGCGTAACTTTTAGCATCATTAAACATTCTAGCAATAGTATCTACTTTTTCGGTTTGCAAATTGTACAACAATACCATTGCTTTACTGTTGGGATCCTTACTATTTTTAGTGGTTTCAATTAAAAGTTTGGTAGCTTTTTTATCAAAATAATATTCGCTAACAAGTTTAAAAACTTTGTCTTTTCCGGCTGCTAATTTCTTTACTATTAAATCAGTTCCTTCGCTTGTTGCGGCAGCACTTGCATCATCGCCTTCTGCATCTTTTTCTACATCAACAAAAATATCGTCTTTTGCACTTTTTAGTATTGCTGCAGCAGCCTTTTGTGCTGCGGCTATTACATCCTCCCTATTAATTTTTCCTTTTATAGAATCTATCGATTTTTTTATTACAGAATCTGCCAATTTCACTAGCATATCCATTTTTACTTTATTGCTATCAATAGCAGGTGTTTTCTTTTTTGTAGTGTCGGGCAAAGGCTTTTCGATATGATACGCTAACCAACCGCTTGCCTTTTCTGGGGTTTTAAACGTTTTTACTCTTGGTAATTTTAATACAGAATCTTTTCCTAATTCAACCATAGCCAAGGTATCTTTTGCCATTTCATCTGGCTTTTTCTTTTTAATTTTTGCTTGCCTCGTTTCTTGAAAAATGGGTTTGATTTTAAAAACAACATAACGGCTATCTTGCGTTATTACAGCACTGTAACCTCTTGCAATTGTTTTTTTAGTTTGAGTTACTAAATTATGTATGGTTAATTCACCATCGCCCTCTTGCGGATTAATGGTATAAACTGCATAATTACCATCGTTACTAATCATTCGCTCCCCAACGCTTTTCCAGTCGTCGTAAACATCATGTGTTAGCGGTTTTTTATTTTGAGCTGTAGCAAATACTGCTATTAAAATAAAACAAAGAATAAATATATTTTTCATAATTAAGTTTTGATTATTAAAGTTACTGTTTACAACAATAAGTTGAATAGAAATTTTACTTGATTAAAACAAATGGATAGGTTATTAGTGTGCATTTAATACACATTATAATTCATCTTCATTTATAAACCCCCATTCCGCTGTCAAGGTCTCTAATTGTGTACCTTTCAATTTTAATGCATCGTAATGGCCTGCATTACTTTTTTGCCTAAATGCTTCATACAAGGTTACTGCACATGCTACAGAAATATTTAAGGATTTTATGATTCCTATTTGTGGTATAATAAAATTACCGTCTGCCTTACTAATAATTTCATCGCTAATACCACTATGTTCGTTACCAAAAATTAGTGCAACTGATTCTGTTAAGTTTAATTGATGTAATCCTACAGCATCTGTACTTAAATGTGTGGTATAAATTTTTTTATAACGCTTACGTAATTCTGCAAAACAGTCATCTGCATTTGTGTATTGGTGAATGGTTAACCATTTTGCAGCACTACTACTACTTTTTGCTCCCCATTTGCGATGTGGTGGAATTTTATTGTTAAGTATAAAAATATCTTGAATACCTACAGCATCTGCAGTACGCATTACAGCAGATATATTGTGTGGATCAAAAACATTTTCTAAAACAATCGTTAAGTCGGGTTGTCGTTTATGTAAAACAGCGGTTAAGCGTTCGTTACGTTCTGGTGTCATTTTTATAAATTAGATTTAGCAAAAATAACGGAAAGATTGTAGCTTTATACCATGAGAACAGCACTTAAAAAAGACGAAAAGATTTTAGTAGTTATACGGCAACACTGGCTTCAATTAGTATTACCCATTTTTGCTTGGTTAATAATTAGTATACTAATAGTTTGGTTCTTACCCACTGGCACTGCTTTATTAATCGCATTAGTAGCCTTCCTTTTCCCTTTGTACGAGTATATAAATTGGAAATATAATCTTTGGGCAGTAACCAATTTACGTGTGGTAGATGAGAGCGGTTTTTTTAGTAGATATTCAAAAGAAAGCCCGTTGGATAAAATTAATAATGTAGAGTATGATCAAAGTTTTTTAGGCCGTCTTTTAGGCTATGGAAATGTTGATATACAAACAGCCGCAGAAATGGGCGAAACAACTTACCATTTAATACATCATCCCAAATTATTAAAAGATACCATTACGCATGCACAGGAAGAATACAAGAAAAATAATATTGCTAGCCAAGCTAACTTATTAGCCGAGGCTATTGCAAAAAGTAATGTAATACAACAACCATCCCAGCAAATGATAGCAGATGAATTAAATAAATTATTTGAGCTATTGCAAAAAGGAGCAATTACTCAAGAGGAATATGTTGCTCAAAAAAATAAATTACTAAGTTGATGCCATGCCTATAGACAAACCTTTCCCTGTTAAACTTATTACAGAAATAGTAAAATCCAGTGTAAATGAAGATATTCAAAAATTTACAAAATAGCTCTAACGCTTGCTCTTCCTATATGTATCATTCTAGTTTCGCCTGGTTTTCTTCCTTCATATTGAATACTAATTTCTATATTTCCAGCTAGCCTTTTGGTATATTCTACATTCCACAAATAATTTTGGCCAGCTACTAACCCATCTAACAAAACATACCCAACAGTTGTATTTGCTGCAACAGCATAGCCATCAAACTTTATTTTATTTAATGTAAATTTTGCAATGATGGTACTGCTGTTTAAAATATTATAACGTACATCTGCCGATAAAGAATTATTGACAGCTTTTTCTAGTGAGTCAATCGTATTTTGCTTATTACTGTAAGTATAACTTAATCCTAATCTAAAATTAGATTTATAAATGTAGGCTACATTAGGCTCTATATTATATTGGTTAATGGTGTAATTACGGTTATTAAATTTTGAACCACTTGTATTTAATACATTTTTTATTTGCCGTAGGTTAATACTAGATATAATTCTTTTACCAATATTGTAACGTATTTTACCCGATAAATTTGTAAGTGTTCGCCCCTCAAATCCATACGATAATAACGACTTTGAATTGGCTGCACTATGCGTAACATCTACCCCCCATACAATATTATTTCTATTGTAATAAAGGGTGTTACTAAAAAATGAACTTAAGCTTATTAACGTAGTATCTACCAATTTTTTTGTAAATGGATTAAATTGAAATTTGCCTGTTGAAATATCTTTTTTACTTATTTGCAAAGCAGAGCTGGTACTTATTCTATTTAATTGTTTAGTAATAAAGCTGCTTGTGTTTGTCATTTTTAATAGCGCTTTGGGCAATATATTTATGTTATAGTTAAATTGGATATAATTAGCTTTTACAAATTGGTTACTTGGCGTAAACACTCGTATGTATTTTTTTTGATCTTGAAAAACAGCAATTTCAAACTCATTTAATTCTGGTATATTGTTACTGTTATAATCTATCCAAGTGTACTCTCCTTGGCCAGCAGGTACTTCAACATAGGTAAATTCTCTTTGTTGCTCCTGCCCTGCTCCTAGTTCATACAACACATCACCATTTAACAATCCTTTCCAAACGTTTACTAAATATTGTGCCCTGCCTAATAAACTTTCATCTGCTTTTTGTTTTGTAAGAACACTATTTAGTATGGCTAATTTTCTATAAGTAATATTAGCTTTTACCTGATGTTTTTCGCTACGCATTAATTCGGTAAAAAAATTATAATTATAGCTTTTATCTACAAGTTGTAAAGCTGCTTTTACTGGAAACAAATCTTTTCGTGTAAAAAATGAGCCTCCCCATTTATTTAATTTTTCTTGATTAGATTTTATGAATACTTCAGACACATCAAAACCAAAACTCAATGGCGTTAACGTATCTGCAATTTTATTTGTTAACTTATTATATTCTCCTGTATAGTTTGCGCCAATTTGTATTTTTTTAAATTGAATTAATTCTTTGCTAAAGTTAATAGTGGGGCGTATATAAATACCCTTTTGTACTGTGTTGTTTGTAGTAGTAAAGCTTAAATTATTTGTGAGTTTCCAACCTTTAATAGTAGCATATTGATTTAGCTGTTGCCTAAACCCCTTATAGTTATCACTTCTAGTATAGTTGAAAATTTCGTAACGAATAGAGTTACCTTTAGCATCTGTTAGCTTTGTAGCAATGTTTGTAATATGCTCATCGGCATTTGCAATTTCAAAAGGCAAACTCCAATCTCTTAAAAACTCTACATTACGTAATCTTTCTAAGGGTTTAAAACGAGCCTGCACAAATTCGTAACCAATTTTTGTTTGTATCCTTAACCCATTTTTTAAACCATTTAGTTTTCTATCCTCATCTGTAAACTCAAGCTTAGCAGCAATTCCATCGTCGTTATTTTTATTTTTTTTCGAAAAAAGATTTATATCATATTTAGAGAAAGCGACTTCAGTTTTAATTTTTGTATTTGGTTTAAGTAAATATTCAGTTGCAACGGTTATTACTTGTATTTTTTTAGCGGTAACTAATAAGCTTACAGGTTCCCAATCGCCTTGCTTTTCATTATTTACACTTGGCTTTACCCAAATAAATGATTTACCGTTTGTAGCATTTAGCAATTGGGTGTAATTGCCTTTGCCTGGCCCTAAATAGGTAAAGGACACGTTGTATAAAACATCGTTAGGGTTTCCTGAAAGTACAAATATTGAGTCCTTAAAAGTAAGGTTATAGAGGGTGTCAATTTTTTTATACAATATTTTAACAAGACTAAATGTGTCTCGTATTGCATTTTCAAAAAAGGCTGTGTCAATACCATCACCAACATTAGTTAAATATTGTTTTTGTTTAGCATCTAAAGGTTGGTTTATTGACGAATTTTTTGCATCGGAATTAGAGTACGCTCCTATGCTTACAAATAGCTTATCCTTAAAACTTATTTCATTATGTGCATAAATTTGAGCATTTAAAAAATTTCTATCGGCATATTCAAACTCTATTTGTATGCGTTTATCTTTTGTAATTAAGTGTTTTGGTGTAAAGGTTACTTCTGCCGTATTATAGTTAATAATATAATCCTGATCTTCTCCACGTTGGAGCAAAAGACCATCCATAAAGACCCTTTCGGTACCTGCTAATACTACAAAAAATAATTCAAGATTAGGTGTTTTAAGCCGGTATGGACCTTGGTTTCCTTCAATAGTTTCTAAAAAATTACGGGTAAATTTTCCTTTAGCTATTGCACCACTTACTAAAAAAGATTCTTTTATATTTTTACCAATTTTATTATCGGTTATAAAAGAAATCCCTTGTAAGCGTTTATAAAAATTTAAAAAATAATTTTTATTTTGGCGTATATCAATATCGCCTAAGTTTACTTGCCAATTTTTCTTTTTTACTTGTAAATAAATTTTATCAAACTCATTTAAGTTTTGTGTATTTCCCTCGGGTTGTATAGGAATATTATTGTCGGTAATAGCAGCCGTTAGCTCTAAACTATCGCCTATAAAACCATTTAGTTGTAAGTTTAAACTACTATTTACAACAGCATCTTGACTATTGCCAAACGAAATTCCTCTACCAAAACTTCCTTCTGATTTTATAGTACCAAAATCAAATAAAGGGTTTCCTTGTTTTTCAATTGGTGTTAAGCGAAAACGTTTATTAGCTAAAAAATTATTTTTAATACTATCATAGTCGTACCCTTTTACGCTCGTATTTAATTTAAACGGAAAAACTCTATACCGCACTACAACGCTATCTTTTAGTAGTTTTATTAACCAAGTTAGTATAGCATTTACTTCATTTACTTTGTATAGTGACTTATCTATTCCATCTATTGTTATAGAATTTGGAATAATGCTTAGTGAATCTAATTTTAGTATGTTTTGTGCCGTACTAATTAGTTTAATGCGTTGGTTAGATAAATTTGATGGAACATCCTGAGCAATAACTGTAAGCACAGATAGTAAACTTAAAAAAAGTAGATATATTTTTTTAACTTTCAAAAAGTAACAATGATTGATGCATTATAAAAATACGTAATTAAAAATAAGTAAGTCTTAAGTGGGCTTAATAAAAAATGCCTCCATAAATTGAAGGCATTATATTCATTAAAATAAATAAATTTATTCCTCCGTACTTAACGACGCACTTAAATACTCTCTATTTAACCGGGCAATATTACTAACCGAAATACCTTTAGGGCATTCAGCCTCACAAGCGTAGGTATTGGTGCAATTTCCAAATGCTTCCTTATCCATTTGAGCGACCATATTTAAAACCCGACTTTCTCTTTCTGGCTGGCCTTGTGGTAGCAATGCAAGTTGACTTACTTTAGCACTAACAAATAACATAGCACTACTATTTTTACAGGCAGCAACACAAGCACCGCAACCAATACAAGCTGCTGCCATAAATGCATCATCTGCATTTTTTTTATCAATAGGCAAGGCATTTGCATCTTGTGCATTACCCGTATTTACACTAATGTATCCACCAGCTTGTATAATTCTATCAAAGGCAGATCTATTAACCATTAAATCTTTAATAACAGGAAAAGCCTTACTACGCCATGGTTCTACTACAATAGTATCACCATCTTTAAAAGCCCTCATATGTAATTGGCAAGTGGTATTTTTTTCCCAAGGACCATGTGCTCTACCATTTATATACATACTACACATTCCACAAATACCTTCTCTGCAATCGTGGTCAAAAGCAATAGGCTCTTTACCTTCCAATATTAATTGTTCATTTAACACATCAAACATTTCTAAAAAGCTCATTTCGCTAGAAATATCTTTTACTTGATAGATTTCAAAACTGCCCGATGCGTTTGTATTTTTTTGTTTCCACACTTTAAGTGTGAGGTTCATATTGTAATGTTCCATTTGTAATGGTTAGTTTTTTATTTATAAGAACGTTGACTCGGTTTCACAATTTCAAAATTCAATTCTTCTTTTTCTAACTCCCAATTACTTTCGCCAACATATTTCCATGCTGCTACATAATTGTAGTTTTCATCATCTCGTTTTGCTTCTCCGTCTTCTGTTTGGCTTTCCTCTCTAAAATGCCCTCCGCAGCTTTCGTTACGGTCTAACGCATCTTTACACATTAACTCACCAAGCTCAATAAAATCGGCTACTCTTCCTGCTTTATCTAATTCTGGGTTCATTTCATTTATTGCTCCTGGTATTCTTACATCACTCCAAAACTCTTTTTTTAATGCTTGTACTTCTTCAATAGCTTCTTGCAATACTTTGGCATTACGTGACATTCCACATTTATCCCAAATTATTTTACCTAAACGTTTGTGAAAACTTTCTACTGTTTTTGTACCTTTTATATTCATTAAGGTATTTATTCTATCGCTCACTTTCTTTTCTGCCTCTACAAATGCTGGATGATCGGTAGAGATTGATTTTGTGGCAATATCATCTGCCAAATAACTACCCAATGTATACGGAATAACAAAATAGCCATCTGCCAAGCCTTGCATTAAAGCGCTTGCTCCAAGTCTATTTGCACCATGGTCGCTAAAGTTAGCTTCGCCTAAAGCATATAAGCCCTTTATGGATGTTTGCAATTCATAATCTACCCACAGGCCACCCATGGTGTAATGTACTGCAGGGTAAATACGCATAGGCGTTTCGTATGGATTTTCGCCAGTTATTTTATCGTACATCTCAAACAAATTACCATACTTCTCTTTCACAACATCTTTACCCAATTCAATAATCTCAGCTTCGGAAGCATTTACATTCCCTTGTTTGCCAGCTTCTATTTTTCCATAGCGTATAATGGAATCCGAAAAATCTAAATACACAGCCATTTTAGTAGTACCTACTCCATAACCATCATCACATCTTTCCTTAGCAGCTCTACTGGCAACATCTCTTGGTACTAAATTTCCAAAAGCTGGATAACGTCTTTCCAAATAATAATCTCTTTCTTCTTCAGGAATATCAACAGCCTTACGAGTTTCATTTTTTTGTTGGGGTACCCAAATACGGCCATCATTACGTAAGCTTTCACTCATTAAAGTAAGTTTGCTTTGATGATCGCCACTTACAGGAATACAAGTTGGATGAATTTGTGTAAAACATGGATTAGCAAAATGTGCTCCCAACTTATGTGCCTTCCAAGCAGCAGTAACATTGCTACCCATTGCATTGGTAGATAAATAAAATACATTTCCATATCCACCCGTACATAACAGTACAGCATGTCCGAAGTGTCGCTCCAATTCGCCAGTTACTAAATTACGTGCAATAATACCTCTTGCTTTATCATCAACCTTTACCACATCTAACATTTCGTGGCGGCTGTATTGGGTTACATTACCTAAAGCCACTTGCCTTTCTAAGGCACTATATGCACCTAATAAAAGCTGCTGACCTGTTTGCCCAGCGGCATAAAAGGTACGCTGAACTTGTGTTCCGCCAAAACTACGGTTACTTAACAAACCGCCATATTCTCTTGCAAAAGGAACCCCTTGTGCAACACATTGATCTATTATTGAGGAACTCACTTCAGCTAAACGATGAACATTGGCTTCTCTAGCTCTATAATCTCCTCCTTTTACCGTATCGTAAAATAAGCGAAAAACACTATCACCATCGTTTTGATAATTTTTAGCTGCATTAATGCCACCTTGTGCGGCAATGCTGTGTGCTCTACGAGGACTATCTTGAAAACAAAATGCTTTTACTTTATAACCCATTTCGCCAAGCGATGCGGCAGCACTTGCACCAGCTAAACCAGTACCAACCACAATAATTTCTAACTTTCGTTTGTTAGCAGGGTTTACCAATTTTACATGCCCTTTATAATCGTTCCACTTTTCGTTCATTGGGCCAGCAGGTATTTTAGAATTTAAAGCCATTTTTTACGATTTTTTGTACTACTTTATTTAAATTAATTCAAGGTTTATTGTATCCATCCAAAATAAAATGCTATGGGCATCAGTAAAAACAATAAACAAATAATAAACGTATAACCCACACCAATTGTTTTTATTAGCGGTGTATAACGTTTATGGTTTATGCCCAACGTTTGAAAGGCACTTTGAAAGCCATGCAATAAATGCCAAAATAAAGAAATTACACCAAGGCTATAAATCAAAACTACCCACCATTTTTGAAACTCTTCTTTCATCTCTAGATACAAATTATGACTAGCATCATTTGCTCCACCGTCTGCATACATAGCCACTTTTGTACCGACAAAAAATTTAGAAATATGAATAACTAAAAATATCAATAACAAACTGCCCAAAATACCCATACTGCGGCTGTACCATTTGCTATTTTCATTTGCAGCAGACATAGCATATTTTGTTGGCCTTGCTGCAGTGTTTTGTTTCCACAATAATAAACCTTGAAGGATATGTGCTATTAAACCTGCAAATAAACCAATTTCCATAATACGTATAACCCAATTATGGCTCATAAAATGAGCAGCTGCATTAAAAGTTGCGCCACCATCATTAATAAAAATGCAAGCATTTACGCCTGCATGTACAATTAAAAAAGTAACCAAAAAAAGACCTGTAAGGCCCATTGTTAATTTTTTGCCTATAGAAGAAGAAAATAAATGTTTAAAAGTCATATTACAGATCATTGGTTATTGTTAGTGCAAATTTACGTCTTAAAGTGTAATAACAAATAAAAGTAGGGTTAGTTTATTCAAAACTAATTTAGCCTTCTAATTACTTCATTATCTACCTGCCCAAAAACAACCTCAGGCTTTAACGTTCTCCATCCTTCAAAATCCATTAGAGTTACATAGTTTGTTAGCCTAGCCTTTTTAAAATCGTACTGGCTTTGCTCTGGCATATTTAAAATTACAATCCAGCCACCATCCTCTTCAATTTGCTCTTTCCATTCATCGTAATAATCTGCATCGCTACTATGAAAGTTTAGAACGTTTTCGGCTATCAACATATATTTATTAATACCTAAAGCATATAAATTGTCAGTAATATCTCTACGCAACGTCATAATATCGTTTTCAATAGCATCGTTCCATTCGCCTAATAATTCAATTATGGCGAAGCCATGCTCATAATCAACAAATAAAAGTTTTAGGTAAAGTGTTTTGCTACCAAAAAAATCCCATTGGGGATGAATGTAATAATTATACACAGTTTGCGAAAACTCAAACTCACTGTAGGTTCTACCATAAAAAGGAGAAGCTTTATCTTCTTCGGCCGTGTATAAGTGCCGCCAATTATAAAAGGGTTCAATATTTTGCATTTGATTTTGCAAATTTATAGTCTTTTCACAGCACAGAAAAAAAGTTAAAGGAGTTTTCCCCGAGGTTAATCAAAAAAGTTCTGCGTAAACTCCCACTCTAAACATCTTTGCGGTAAGCAAAAGAAAAAGCCTACAACTTAGTTGTAGGCTTTTTGGTACTTATACCAATATTTTTATTGAACTACTATTCTTTCGGTAAACATTAATTTTTGGTTAGTATCGCTAACTTTTACTAAGTACATACCTTTTGCTAAGGTAGATTTTAACTGTACTTTTTCGGCTTGTACTTTAGCTGCAATGTTTGCTGTTTTATTTAAAATTATTCTGCCTGTTAAATCAGTAACCGTAATAGTGTAGGTGCCTACGCTTAAATCATCAAACAAAACTTTAAACTCACTGTTTGTTACAGGGTTTGGATATACTCTTGAGCCACCAGAAATTACATCAGTATATAATTTTGGTGGTGTAGCATTAAACTTATTTTTTGAGTTGAATTCTTTTTGAGAAAGAAAATTAGCATTGGCTAAATCTGAAGCGTTGAACTGATTTTCGGTATTTTCAATTTTTGTTGCTGCTAAGGATTTAACATTTACCTTAAATAAACCATCAAAAACTACTGCACTTCCTACAATCATATTACCCTCATTATCTACGGCAGATGCGTTTGTTGTAAATGTTGCAGGTAAACCAGTAATCGCTCCATCATAAGTGGCAATTTTGCTATTAACATCTACACTAAATACATTGTGGTTGGCGCTTACAATAACTAATTTACCAAAGGCATCAGCTACAATATCGCCGCCCCAACTTGTACATTTGTTATGTACCGAAATTGTTTTGTTACTTTCTGCATCTACCAAAGCGCCTAAATCTTCTACAAGAACTTTTTTACCTGTTGTAAAACGTATTAAATGGTTAGCATCATTGGTAATGGCATAACCATAACCATCTGCAGCAATAACCATTCTTGTTAAATGATTTTCTTCGTTTTGATAGGTTGCAGATACTCCAATAATATTTTGCTTAACTACAGTAAAACTAGCATTTGCATTGTCTAAATCTAAATAACGAATTTCGGATAAATGCATTGGTGCAAAATACAATCGGTTATGCCTTGCATCTAATGCAGCAGCAGCAACACCAAATAGGGTTGGTTTTGAATCTTGTGCATTTAAAGATTTGCTGCCATCAGCGTAGCTCATTTTAAAGGCAGTAGCATCAGCCTCAAACAATGTTTTAACAACTGTACCCGTTGCTAAATCAACCTGTTTAATATTGTTCCATAAAAATTTATTGTTGTTGCTACCTGTTATAGCATAAGCATTACCAGCATTTTGTGCTGTAGCTAAAAGTGAACTTGCAATAAATGTTGTGAATAGTAAAAGTTTAAAATTCATAGTGTAAATATTTTAGTTTTTATTATAATACTAAGCTACGTAATTTCCATAGATAGTTCCAAAAATAAGTTACTAACGGCATGTTATTAAAAAGATTCTATAACATTTTTAACACTCCCTTTTTCTAACAGTAAATTTTTGGCTTTTTCATAATCCGTTAGGTTAAGCTTTTCCATCACCATTTTTATCCCTCTATCTACCAATTTATCATTTGTTAATTGCATATTTACCATTCTATTACCTTCTACCCTACCTAATTGTATCATTAACGCCGTACTTATCATATTTAAAACTAACTTTTGCGCTGTACCACTTTTCATACGTGTGCTACCGGTAATAAACTCTGGACCTACCACTACCTCTATAGGAAAATCGGCTGCATGGCTTAAGGGAGATTGTAGGTTGCAACTAATACTACCTGTAACAATTTGATTTTGTTTACATTTTTCTAATGCTGCAATTACATAAGGTGTTGTACCACTTGCTGCAATACCTATTACTACATCTTTTTTATTAATAGAATGTTGTTGTAAATCTTTCCATCCTTGCTCTACATCATCCTCAGCAAACTCTACAGCTTCTGTAATAGCTTTATTTCCTCCAGCTATTATGGCGATAACTAAGCCATAAGGCACACCAAATGTTGGTGGGCACTCACTTGCATCAACCACTCCCAATCTACCGCTCGTACCTGCTCCAATGTAAAACAATCTGCCCCCCACTAGCATTTTATCTACCAATACATTTATCAAGGATTCAATTTGTGGAATAGCTTTTTTTATAGCACTGGGTATTATGGTATCTTCTTTATTGATATTAAGGAGTAATTCGTTAATGGTCATTTTTTCTAACTCATTATAAATCGATTCTGCTTCTGTTGTTCGTTTAAATTCCATATTTTATTGACTATGATACTTAATTAATCCGTCCATTGGTTTTTTTATAACAATACCTAATTGTAATTCGTAGGCGTTACACATTTCTTTTAAAACATCTTTAAATCCGAAGGCCACACTTCCTACAAAATTAATAGGCATTTGCCAACTTTCTCTGTATTTATAAATATGATTAAAAAAGAAGTCGTTAAAGGCGTCTCCAATAATGTTTTCAATCATGTAATGTCCTCTATTTTCAATTAAAAAAGGTACAAACGATGCTAAATAACGGTTTGGTAAGGGTTGTTTGTACACATGATTTAAAATATCCACACTATTGATGGCATATTTTGCATTAAACCTGTCCATTAAATCTTCATCAAAGGTTTTATATAAAAAATATTGAATTACTTTTTTACCTAAATAGGCCCCACTACCCTCATCGCCTAATACATAACCTAAACCTGGACTATTTTTTACAATTTTTTTACCATTATAAAAACAACTATTACTACCAGTCCCTAAAATACAAGCAATCCCTTTATTACTGCCACACAAGGCCTTAGCTGCACCCATTAAATCATGATCAACAGCTGCCTTAGCCTTGGTAAACACAAGGCTAATGGCCTTTTTAACTGATTTTACGTTTTCTGGATTGCTGCAACCTGTACCATAAAAAAACACTTCATCAATGCGTATATTTTTAATTTTAGGCATTAATTCTTTCTCAATAATTTGTTGTATTTGCTGGGTAGTTAAAAAATACGGACTTAGCCCTTGGGTAGTTACTATTTTTTTGGATTTACCGTTTAACAAACACCATTCTGCTTTGGTGGAACCACTATCGCAAATTAGTTTTATAGACATATTGGTTTTGTTTATTTAAAAATAAGAAAGTTTAAGGATAGACAGAAAAGAAAGTTTTGCTTTAGATAAAACTGAATTTTTAGTTGAAGTAAACAAAAATTTTGAATGTTTTTGTAGTAAAAATCGCCAGATATAATTAGCTCCAATGAGTTTACTAAATATTACCCCTTATTTTCTATTTTTTAGTAAGATGCTTAGTGGCATTCAAATAATTATCTTTGCCGAATGATTAATAAAAAATTGCAAGTTTGGCTTCCGCTTTTGTTTAGCCTTATTATGATTGTAGGAATGTACGTTGGTTATTATATGAGAGACAATATGCCTGGAAAAAATTTTTTTAGCAGAGAAAAAAGAAGGCCAATTCAAGAAATAATGGATTTAGTACAATCGAAATATCTAGATGAGGTGAGTTTAGATAGTGTTGCCGATGCTGGCATACAGGCTATGTTAAACAAGCTAGACCCTCACAGCGTTTTTATACCTGCCGAGGATTTACAAGAAATAAATGAAGATATTGATGGTAAATTTTTTGGAATAGGTGTTGAATTTACTATTATAAATGATACCCTAAATGTTGTAAATGTATTAAAAGATGGCCCTAGCCAAAAGGCTGGCGTAGAGGTAGGCGATAAATTTATTAACGTAAATGATAGCCTAATAGCAGGTAATAAAATAGATAATGAAAAGGCTAGAAAACTTTTACGAGGCGATTTTAATACAAAAGTAGATATCCGTATTTTAAGAAATAATCAATCAAAACTATTATCGGTTACAAGAGGGGTTATTCCCTTAAAAAGTGTAGATGCAGCCTATATGATTGATGCCACCGTTGGGTATATACGCCTAAATAAATTTTCGGTTACTACCTATAAAGAATTTATGACAGCCCTTACCGATTTAAACAAAAAGGGATTACAAAAATTGATCTTAGATTTAAGAGATAATGGCGGTGGCGTATTAGACGAAGCCATTGAAATTGCTGATGAATTTTTAGAAGGCGATAAATTAATTACGTATACAGAGGGTAAACATTTACCCAAAAAAGAATATCGTTGCCGTAGGCAAGGTCAATTTGAAAAAGGAGCATTAGTTGTATTGGCCGATGAAAATACGGCAAGTGCAAGTGAAGTATTATTAGGGGCTTTGCAAGATTGGGATAGAGCAACCATAGTTGGTCGCAGAACATTTGGAAAAGGATTGGTGCAAGACCAATACGACCTTAGCGATGGAAGTGCGTTACGCCTTACCGTTGCCCGGTACTATACCCCTATTGGGCGTAGTATACAACGTAGTTACAAAAATGGCGAAAAAGCATATTACGATGAAGTTAGCAACCGTTTTAAAGACGGCGAAACTCAGTATGCAGATAGTGTAAAAAATGATACCAGTAAAGTATTTAAAACAAAAAATGGAAAAAAAGTGTATGCTAGTGGTGGTATTACACCCGATTATTTTGTGGCATTAGATACCAGTGGTTTTACAAAAAACACTGCACGAATTTATAGCAAAGGGACAATTAATAATTTTACGTATCAGTATTATTTGCAAAATAAAACGCAATTATTAGCCTATAAAAATAGTAAAGAGTTTAGCACAAATTTTTTATTATCAGATGCAAATTGGAAACAATTTGTAGCCTTTGCTGCTAAAGACTCTGTTAATTTAAATAGTACTACAATAAAGGAAAAAAATAAGCTAACAAACGTAATAAAAGCTACTCTTGCAAGGCAACTTTGGCGTAATGATGGCTATTTTGAAGTAATAAATTTAAGTGATTTGGAGGTTAAGAAAGCATTGGAGGTATTAAAATAAAATCAATCCTTCAAAAACAACTCTGAAGTAAAAAAGTGTTTTAAAAACATGCCTATAATTTTCAATGAAAAGATAGCTTTGATTATTTTTTTACATGAAATGTATTTAGTGTTTAATGAATACAACGAATGTTTAACAATTTACAAAGTTTAAAAAATCAATTATTTTCATTTAATTACCTTTACCAGCAATTAACGATTTTAACCATGTGGCTTAATAACATTTTAGAAACTATTGGCAATACACCGCTAATAAAATTGAATAAAATTACCAACCATTTACCTTGTACTGTTTTGGCAAAAGTGGAGTATTTTAACCCTGGCAATAGCATAAAAGACCGTATGGCACTTAAAATGCTTGAAGTAGCTGAAAAAGAAGGTAAAATAAAGCCAGGGGGTACTATTATTGAAGGTACCAGTGGCAATACTGGTATGGGTTTAGCCCTAGCTGCATGTGTAAAAGGCTATAAGTGTATTTTTACTACAACCGATAAGCAAAGTAAAGAAAAGGCCGATATTTTAAAAGCTTTAGGTGCAGAGGTTATTGTATGCCCTACCAATGTTGAGCCCGAAGACCCTAGAAGTTATTATAGTGTAAGTAAACGCCTTGCTACAGAAGTACCCAACAGTTGGTATGTTAACCAATACGATAATTTGGCCAACCGATTAGCACATTACGAACAAACCGGCCCCGAAATTTGGGAACAAACCGAAGGCAAGGTTACCCATTTAGTTGTAGCCACGGGTACTGGAGGTACAATTGTGGGTACAGGCAAGTATTTAAAAGAAAAAAATCCGAATATAAAAATTTGGGCTATAGATAGTTATGGTAGCTTACTTAAAAAATATTTTGAGACAGGAGAGCTAGATCAAAAAGAAGTATATCCATACATTAGTGAAGGTTTTGGCGAAGATTTTGTACCCCAAAACTACGATATGCAATACATAGATAAGTTTGAAAAAGTAACGGATAAAGATGGGGCAGTAATGGCTAGGCGTATTGCTAAAGAAGAAGGAATGTTTTGTGGCTATAGTGCAGGTAGCGTCTTGCAAGGCATGTTACAATTAAGTAACGAGCTAACTAAAGATGATGTAGTTGTACTAATTTTTCACGACCACGGTAGCCGTTATGTAGGTAAAGTATATAATGATGAATGGATGATGGAACGTGGCTTTTTAGATGTAAAAACCTTTAAAGATCTAATTAATGGTAGAGGAAGTAAAAAAATTATTACCGTTACACCTACCCAAACGGTTATGGAAGCCATTACCCTAATGAAGAAATATGATATTGAAAATATTCCTGTACTAGAAGCTGGTGTTATTGTTGGTGCAATTTCAGAAAGTGGGTTGTTTAGTAAAATATTAAATGATGTAGACATTAAAAATCAACCTATACAACAGGTAATGGAAAAGCCTTATCCCGAGGTTTCTTTTGATACAAGAGTAGAAAGATTGGTTACATTTATAACAAAAGAAAACGGCGCTGTACTTAGCAAAGACGAAAGTGGCACTTACCACATAGTAACAAAATACGATATTATACAAAGCCTTAGCAAATAGTAAAAAATAATAAAAAAGCATTACTGTACTGTATTCTGTTATATGAATGCAGTATTTTTTTATAGCCCACAAAAAGGAATTGTCGTAAAACTACGTATGCTACTAATGTATATTTTCTTTTTAAAAACAAGCAATACTACTAACATACCTGTATTTACAGCAACCCAAAAAAAGAGAAATAACGCTCTAGTAAAGGGTTTACATATGTTTCATATTTATTTGAACTATTTTTTAAACGATATATAATATCTGATATATAACATCCTAACATAACGTAATGTTATGTACCAAAGACCAAAAAAATAAATATATAGCTTATTCTTTAAAAAGCGATAATAGCTAAAATCGAAAATGAATCTAAATCCTATTACTTATGCTGTAAAAAGCGATGATAGTAGTAGAAAAACCAAAAAAAAGTTTCTCCCAAGGAGACTGTTCAAGAAATCAAAAGAGCTACCAATGCTTGGTTGGTTTAAAAATTTCTAACTTCTCAGCTTATACCTCAGAAGTTTTTTTTGCCTATAACAAGGGTTATTTTTGTACAATGATTTTAAAATCTATTGAAAATCTCTCACTAACACCTCTACGTATAATTTCCTTAGTTCCCTCTCAAACTGAGTTATTATTTGATTTGGGTTTAGATGAACAAGTAGTGGGCATTACAAAATTTTGTATTCATCCAACAAATTGGTTTAAAACCAAAACGAGAGTTGGGGGTACAAAAAACATAAACATAGCCACCATAAAAAAATTAAACCCTACATTAATTATTGCCAATAAAGAAGAAAATGTAAAAGAGCAAATAGAGGAATTAGCAAAAGATTATCCAGTTTGGCTTACCGACGTAAATAATTTAGATGATGCTTTAAAAATGATTGAAGCTATAGGTGTATTAACAAATACTCAAAAAAATGCCCATCATATTACCCAGAAAATAACAACTAATTTTGAGCAACTGGCTGCAAAAAAGACCCCAATAAACACTTGCTACCTTATTTGGAAAAACCCTTATATGACGGTTGGTGGAGATACTTTTATAAATGATATGCTACAAAGAAGTAGCTTTAATAATTTATTTTCAAACGAAAAAAGATACCCAGAAATAAGTATTTCTCAATTGCTAATTGCTAATTGTCAACTGCTTCTTCTCTCCAGCGAACCCTACCCTTTTAAACAAATACATATAGATGAGTTACAACTACAATTACCCCATACAAAAATACTTTTGGTAGATGGTGAAATGTTTAGCTGGTATGGCAGTAGATTACTAAAAGCAACGGAATATTTTAGCCAATTAAGGGCAAGTGTTGCAAAGCTTTAAATGATATACAACCATCCTAATAATGCAAGTTTCTCCCTTTAGTTTCTCCCCCATCTTCCTTACTTTTGTAAAAACAACTATTTATGAGTAAATACAGTTCTGGGGTTTTATTTGGTGCAGAGTTAGAAGCATTGTACAACGACGCTAAAGACAATCAATTTGCTTTACCTGCTGTAAACACTATTGGCACTAATAGCATTAATGCAACTTTAGAGGCTGCCGCAAAAGTTAACTCTCCTGTAATTATACAATTTAGCAATGGTGGCGCCCAATTTATTGCCGGCAAAGGAATGCCAAACGATAAGTTACAAGGCAATATTTCTGGTGGCGTATCGGGTGCATTACACATACATAATGTGGCTAAGCATTATGGTGTACCGGTAGTTTTACATACCGATCATGCAGCAAAGAAATGGTTACCCTGGATTAGCGGATTGATAGATGCTGGAGAACAATTTTATAAAGAAAAGGGGCAACCTTTATTTAGCTCTCATATGCTAGATTTAAGTGAAGAGCCTATTGAAGAAAACATTGCAACCTCGGTAGAGTTTTACAAACGTATGGCTCCATTGGGTATGAGTATTGAAATAGAATTAGGCGTAACGGGTGGAGAAGAAGATGGAGTTGATAATAGCGATGTAGATAATGAAAAATTATATACTCAACCAGCTCATGTTGCCTACTCCTTCACCGAGTTAAGTAAAGTGGGTAAATTATTTACAGTGGCTGCAGCATTTGGTAACGTACATGGTGTTTATAAAAGTGGAAATGTACAATTAACACCTATTATTTTAAAAAATAGTCAAGATTATATTGAACGAGAATTAAAAACTGGACCTAAACCAGTTTACTTTGTATTCCACGGTGGTAGCGGCTCTCCACAAAATCAAATAAGGGAGGCGATTAGTTATGGTGCTATAAAAATGAATATAGATACCGATTTACAATGGGCTTATTGGGAAGGTGTGTTAGAAAATTATAAAAAGAATGAAGCGTTTTTACAAGGGCAGTTAGGCAACCCAACTGGCGACGATTCTCCCAACAAAAAATATTACGACCCAAGAGTATGGTTACGGAATGGTGAAGAAAGTTTTATAAAAAGATTAGAAGTAGCATTTGAAGATTTAAATTGTATTAATAGAAATGCATAAGATTAGAAGTTTAGTTAAAAGCTGCTCATCTAAACCCTTAAACAAATAATAACTATGAGTAAAAAAAACGAAGATTTTTTTGAGATAAAGCTAAGTGGCGATATGGAAGAAATTCCTTTTCATGAAAATAAATCTAGCTGGTTTAAGCGAATAAAAAAGGGAATAAACACCTCAACAAAAGATAAAAAAGATTCACCAGGTGGCTTGTGGGAAAAATGTCCAAGTTGCAAATACACTTGTACTATAGCTGAGCTTCATGAGAATAAATTTGTATGCCCTAAATGTCAACACCACCATAGAATTGGTAGCGATGAATATTTTGAAATTATTTTTGACCATAATGAGTTTACTGAACTATTTGCTAATATAAAATCGAAAGATTTTTTACAATTTGTAGATTTAAAGCCATACAGCAAACGCTTAGAAGAAACCTATGCAAAAACAGATATACACGACAGTATAACCGTTGCCCATGGAAAGGTTGAAGGTAACGACTTGGTACTAGCTTGTATGGATTTTGAGTTTATTGGCGGTAGCCTTGGCAGTGTAATGGGCGAAAAAATTAGTAGAGCATGTGATTATTGTATACTCCATAAAATTCCGTTTATGATTATTAATAAAAGCGGCGGAGCAAGAATGATGGAAAGTGCTTTTTCGTTAATGCAATTAGCAAAAACCTCTGGTAAATTATCGCAATTAGCCGATGCTAAAATACCATATATTTCTCTTTGTACCGACCCTACTTTTGGAGGCACCACAGCAAGTTTTGCAATGCTTGGCGATATTATTTGTGGAGAGCCCGGCGCTTTAATAGGCTTTGCTGGCCCAAGGGTTATTAAAGAAACTATTAAAAAAGATTTACCCGAGGGCTTTCAACGCAGTGAGTTTTTATTGGAACATGGCTTTTTGGATTTTATTATACCAAGGGCTGAATTAAAAAATAAATTGAAGGTGTTGTTGGAGTTGTTTAAGGGGTAGAAAAATTAGTTAAGCTCATAATTAATTCCCCTCCACATACCTCTTAAAATTATCCAAAATTGCTTGCCAGCCTACTTCTTGCAATTCAATACTATTTTCAGTTTCGTCATCAAAGGTTTCTACTACTTCGGTAACATAGCCAATGCTAGAAAAGGTAACCGTCATTTTACGCTTATCATCTAAAGTAATCATTAATAATTCCTCCGTTAATACATCATCCTATTTACCACTAAAATCAAAACTGTAACTACCATCTTTTGCGGCCATGATATAAACTCACTTACCATCTATTTGTAAATCATTTATTGCTGCAGGGCAATGCCAAGCTGCCTAACTATTAACTCTGCGATAATTCCTTAACAAAATCGCTTACTAAATAGCTAATTAGTTTTCCTGTATTTTCATTTTTTCTTCCATCGGCTAATTGAGTAGCTCCTTCACAAATATGCAAGTAAGCCGCTTTAGCATTTTGTGCAATAAAGGTTATGTATTGCCTAGCTTGCAAAACCGAAATACCACTTGGTGATGTAGCACTACTTAACGCATTTTCTATACAATCCACATCTAGCTCTATACCTGTATACGTATCTTCTGTAAAGCCAGTAGCATGTGCTATGGCTTGTATAAAATTTTTACGTTCATGTATAAATATTTCTTCGTAAGTAATATAATCTATAAAAGGATTGTTATGTATTTCCATTAACACACTTTGCGGAATATAATTTTCATGCACCCCTACAATACAATATTTTCCTAAATACCCATCTTCTTCGGCATATTTAAAGCCGTTACCGCTGTGCCTACCTTGGGCAGCTTTAAAATCGGTATGGGCATCTAAATTAATACAGTTTATTTGCGATAGTGGCGTTACACCCGCCTTATATAAGCCTTTTGCAACCCCTTTAATAATGGGGTAACTGTTATTGTGACCGCCACCAATTACAATAGGTATTTTTTTACATGAAGCAATTACTTTTAAAATATCTTCTACTTCGGCATCAATAATTTCTAACGCATGGCGGTAAGCGTTTATTAATTCATCTTGATTATAGGCATTAGAATCTATTAAGTATTTTATATCTCCAAAATCAAAATGCCCTAGCACTAAAATTTCATCACCTACTAAAAAATCATTGCTTTGCATATTTAAAAAAGAAGATAAAAAAGGAAGCCAAGCTGTATCAGTACCGCCAGTTCCGTAATTGGCCATTACACCAATATCTTCTGGTATACCTACTATTACATACTTTGCTTTTGAATTGGTGAGTACTTGTGGCCATTCGCCTTGCTTATCTAACGTACATACTCTTTCGCCAATCTTTGTTTCAAATCGTCTAGTTTTAGTAATAGATAAAATATCTTCTTTAGTGTAAAACTTAAAATGCTTCATCGTAGAAAGTTACATTTTTTATATAAACCGAACCAATTTATAGATAGAAATTGAATAATCTAGTAATTCTAATTAAATAAACAAATGCAAATTTATAACCCAATTTTATCATTTACCACTTTTAAAATTTCAATTTCTTGTTCGCAAATTGCATCTTCAATTGCTTTACCTTTTGCAATTATTTCAGTTACATAATTTTTATCGTTATAACTACCTGCGTTAATACGCACATTCATAAATGCACCTATAACCGCACTTCGTATACATAAGGCTGCTACACCAGCATCGCTAACACTATTAGGGTTACCTATAGTTGCCATTGCCTGTACAATTGGCATAGCAGCAGCTGCAGTTTGCATTACTTTAAACGGAATTTCAATGGCATTTTTGGTTGCTTCTTGTATTCGGTTAGTTCGTTTTACTTTTTCTTCATCCGTAGTTTTTGGCAAAGCAAATGCTTCCATAATTTTATTAAAGGCAGCCGTATCAGCATCTACTAATTTTATTAATTCATCTTTTACTTGTTGCCCTTTTGAGGCCCAGTTGCTAAATTCTTCCCATCTTTCATCCCATCCTTTTTTATGAGATGATAAATTAGCTACCATTGTGGCTAATGATGCCCCGAGTGCACCAACATAAGCAGCAATAGAACCGCCTCCTGGTGCTGGGCTTTCGCTAGCCGTTTCATCGGCAAAAGCATTTAGTTTCATATTAACCAATTTACTATCGGCTAAATCCGCTAATAAATATTCTATAATTCTTTCCTGCGAATTAAAAGGCGTCAACTCATCTAACCCTAAACTTTTTACTGCTATTTTTATTAACTCGTTTTCACTTACGCCAATACTACGTTGTTGCTTTTGTAAAAAATATTTACCAGCATCTAACATTGCTTTTAGCGGTATTAATCCTACCAACTCACTACCAGTAACCCTTATACCCCTTGCAGTTGCTTTTGCACAACATTCATCAAAGGCAATATGTACAGGTGTTTTATTAATATTAGTAAGGTTGATAGAAATTTGTGCAACACCATATTCATCAATATACCAACCAATAGCTTTTACAAATTTTAAACTCCCAGGTTGATTTATTTTTTGTCCATTTACTTCAATATTTCTACCTGCTTCACGTATATCAAAGGCAATTGCATTTGCTCGTCTGGTAGATGTGGTATTTAAATTAATATTATACGCTATTAAAAAATCTCTAGCACCAATAACAGTTCCGCCACGTTTTGCATCAAATTCTTGTGGGCCAAAATCGGGTTTCCATTCGGGTAATTTTATTTTTTTAAAAAACCCTTCGTACTCTCCTACTCGTATTACAGATAAATTATTTCTTGCAGGGTTAGACTGAGCAGCTTCGTATAAATAAACAGGAATTTGTAAGTCATCTCCCACTCTTTTGGCTAATTGTTGTGAAAAAAATGCTGTTTCTTCCATACTAATATTTGCAATAGGAATTAGCGGACAAACATCTGTTGCTCCCATACGAGGATGCTCACCTTTATGTTTGCTCATATCTATTAATTCACCTGCCTTTTTTATGGCTTGATACGCAGCTTCTATAACATGTGCTGGTTCCCCAACAAAAGTTACCACTGTTCTATTTGTGGCTTTTCCAGGATCAACATTTAATAAGCGTACTCCTTCAATTTTTTCAATTTCATCTGTTATTTGTTTGATGATGACTATATCATTTCCTTCGGAAAAATTGGGAACACATTCTATTAGTTGCATAAGCTTATTTATGAATTAGTAAAGTTTATAAAATTCTTCTCTAGTTATTTTTTTTATATACATTTCTGGCTTTTCTATATCTCCAACTATATTTGGGCAAGAGCATTTGTAAGAATAGCCGCTATCACCAACTGTTTTAGAAATACTAATTTTTGTAACGGAATTTTTGAACTTTCGCTTTTCTTTACTGTTTGTTAATGTTTGAGTAATTGTATATGTGCAATCATCTATCCAATTTATACTAAACTGAATCAATGTTTTTTTAGTTCTATCATATTCGTATTGGTATTTATTTCTACGTTTGATTAAAATAGTTGTACCAACGGAATCTACATATGTAAAATATCCTTTGTGATAAATTGTACAGTCTTGTGCTACTAAATTTGTATAAGTACAAAATATAAAGGCTAGCAAAAAAAATATTATTTTCATAATTAATTTAAATATATTCTCCATTAATCATCACTCTATCAATTAAATTAGTACCAAATGAATAAGGGATGTAAGCAAGCGATGGAATAGGTTTTGTAAAAATTAAATTTGCCTTTTTACCAATAGCAATACTGCCCACTTCATTTTGAACTTCCATGGCACAAGCGCCATTTATAGTTGAAGCGTTAATGGCTTCTTCTGGTAACATTTTTAGTTGTATGCAGCTAAGCGCTACAACAAAATTCATATTACCACTTGGCGATGAACCTGGGTTGTAATCACTAGCTAAAGCAACAGCACAATTTGTATTAATAAGCTGCCTTGCAGGCTGATAGGGCATTCTAAGAAAAAAAGCTGCGGTAGGCAAAAGTGTACCAATGGTGTTACTTTGGGCTAAATAATTAATATCGTCCCCTGCAATTACTTCTAAATGATCTACCGATACTGCATTTAATTGCGTAGCATATTTTATACCGCCTAAACTATTTAATTGGTTAACATGCAGTTTAGGTTTTAAGCCATAGTGCATTCCTGCTTTACAAATTGTTTCCATTTCCTGTGGAGAAAAAAATCCTTCTTCACAAAAGACATCAATATAATCGGCCAATTTTTCGTTACCTATTATGGGTAACATTTCGTTAATAATTAAATCAATGTAGCCTTGATGGTTTTCTATATACGCTAACGGATAGGTATGTGCGGCTAAAAATGTTGACTTAATTATTAAATTAGATTTTTCTTTTAATCGCTTAATTACTCGTAACATTTTTATTTCTCCCTCTACAGTTAACCCATAACCACTTTTTATTTCAATAGCTCCTGTTCCTAATTTTGAGACCTCTTGCAACCGTTGCCAAGCACTATTAAACAATTCATCCTCGGTAGCCCTATTTAATTTATTGGCAGAATTTAATATGCCCCCTCCTTTTGCTGCTATCTCTGCATAGCTAACGCCGTTTATTTTATCTATAAATTCTTCTTCCCTAGTTGTAGCAAAAACAAGGTGGGTATGGCTATCGCACCAACAAGGTAAAATAAATTGCCCTTGGCAATCAATTACATTTTTAGGTAATTGTGGTACATTAATTTCTAACTCATACATTGCACCAAAGTCAATAATAACGCCATCCTCCACTAATAAAAAAGCATTTTCTAGTATGGGCAATTCCGCTAATTGGCTTCCTCTTAAAACAGTATTTTGTTTATGAACACCTACTAATTGCTTTATATTGATAAATAATAGTGCTGCCATTTATTGTTGCTTATTTAACTCAATTTTTTTACGCATAAAAAACATTTCAGTTTGAAAGTACTTTACTTCTTGTTGTATAACTAAGGTATTATCGCCAATCGTGAATATGGTTTTAATTTCCGCATATTCATCATCTATCATAGCTTTTTCGTTAGGGTCTAGTAGTTTAATGATTATCTTATTTGGACTTTTAATAATTTGCTTAATATCATATAGCCTGTTTTCAAAACTCCATTCTGTAATTTCTTCATCTAAGGCTATTCCATAATTTTCTGCTATCGAAATTCCATCGTTACTCGTAATTGCCTTTACCAATAAGGAGTCGGCAGATAAAGTAATGGCATAGCTTGTAGGCATTTTTTCCAGTAAAGTATCTCCAAATTTTTTAGCCATGGTAACCGTGCCATTCCATTTGCCAACCATTTTCTTTAAATCTTCTTTAGAAAATTTAGTATGTTGTTTTACTTGTGCAAAAAGCAGCACTGGCAATAAAAAAACGATGGTTAGTACTAGAAAAGAATTGTTAATTTTTAATCTATAAATTTTCATATACTGATTTACTAAATTTTTCTAAACTTGGGTCTCTAGCACCCATTAATAAAAGTACGCAATCATTTGTTAAATGTATTTTAATTTCAGCTACAAAATTATTTCTATCTTCTACAAAAAAAGCATTTTTGCCTAATGCTTTTATATCCTTTATTAAATCATTAGCACTTATATCTTTTAAGGCAGTACCGCCAGCATAAAAAATTTCACTCATCCAAATTTCGTCTTGTGGCCTTAACACTTCACTAATTTCTTTTACAAAATCGCTACGCAGAAAACGAGTAGGCCCATAGCCATGTGGTTGAAACCAAGCTATTACTTTTTTGGCTACTGGCTGGCAACTAGCTATGGCTGCTGCACATTTTACCGGATTGTGTGCATAATCATCTATTACCCACACCCCGTTTTTGTTACCTAAAATTTGATTACGTCTATAAATTCCTTCATACTTCTTTAATGCATTTGCACAAGCTTGCAAATCAACACCAATGTAGTTAGCAACCGCAGTTGCGGCTAGGGCATTTTCCATATTATGTTGGCCAATTACGTTTAAGGAGAATACCGTATTTAACACCGAATAGGTAATACTAAAACCGCTTTGCTTAAAATTAGTTGCACAATATCTTACCCCACGCTGCTCCTCTCCAGAAAAATCAACCTCTTTATTTACAGATAATTCACTAGCCAATTTATTATGTTGATTAACTACAAATACTTTACTATTATTTTTAAATGTGGCAAATAGTTGCATTAACTCATCAATCTCTTGATGGTCCTTATCTACATTAAGCAATAAACCAATTTCTGGTTTATACTGCACAATACTTCCATCGCTTTCATCAGCTTCAATTACTAACCAATCTCCTGTTCCTACTTTTGCATTCCCTATTTTTCCTTCTTTAATAATGCTTGTTAAACCAGCACCACTAATAATACTTGGCTGCAAGCCTGCAAAGCTTAAAATATCAAATAACATTGCACTAGTAGTGCTTTTACCACTTGTACCGCCTATAGCAATTGTTTTTTTGCTTAATGCAATTATGGCTAATAACTCACTACGTTTTATGATAGGTATGTTTAAGGCTTTTGCTTTTTGTACTTCGGGTACCGTATCTTCAATAGCAGTGGAAACAACAATTAAATTTATAGTTGGTGTTATGCCTTCTCCATTTTGCAAAAAACAGTTTATGCCCTCGGCCTCTAACTTTGTTTTAGTCTCGTTATCTTCTCCTTCAATAAAATATCTATCGCTACCGCTAACTTCTTTACTAATGCCTTGTAAATACTGAGCAATGGCACTCATACCAACACCTGCAATACCTATAAAAAAAACAGATTTAAAATCGTTAATACTTTTAATCATTAAATATAAAATTATAAGCTAAAATAAATGTTCTTTGTTAAATGGTGATTTATAATTCATCTAGCTGCTTTTGATAATCGTACTGCAAATCCTCATGCATTGTTGCCAACACTTTATTTATCTTTTTTAATTGAAATTGATAAATATTGAATATCACTGGATTTGTTTTAAAACTGCTTTTCAATTCGTTTATTTTAGTGCAAAAATAAATGAGCAACTCAATTTCCACATTTGCTAAACCACTATAGCGGCTATACTTATTTATTAAACGTAAAATTTTACGTAAACTTTTTTTTACAAAATATACACTTGAGGTATTAATTGTTTTAAACTGCGTCTCTATTTCTATTATACTATTTTCTATAAATTCAGGAATATTGTGTGCTTCAAACAATAAATAAGTAAGTAATTCTTTATTTTCTTTTTTAAAACGCCCAAGACGTAAACACAATTCTAATACCCTGGTAGAGGGTAAATTTGTTAGCTCTTGTTTAATTTCGTTTAATGTAGCTGCCTTCATTCCGCTAAAATACACTATTTGTGTATTGCCATAGAAACACTGAAGGATAGAAATTTTTTCCATGTTTCTGGCATATAAATTCAGTAGTAAAATAGGCCCCTTTAGTAAGCTATATGTTCTATCCAAAAAAAATATTTACTTTTAAGCATGAAGAAAGTTAAAAGCATTCCATCTCCCATCACCATATTAATGGTAATAATTGTAATTGCTGCACTTGCCACATGGCTTATACCTGCTGGTAAATACAATACTATTGCTAAGGCCGAGGGAGATTATTTTACCCTACGTACTTCAAAAGGAGATACTAGTTTGCCTTTTAATCAGCACCTATTAGATAGTTTACAAATAAAAATACCCTTGGAGAAATTTGCAAATGGTGCAATTTTTAAACCAGTTTCCATCCCTGGAAGTTATCAAAAAGTAGCCCCTAAAAAACAAGGGTTTATTGAAGTGCTACAAGCTCCGCTAAGAGGTATTATAGATACCATTGAAACTATTCTTTTTGTATTAGTTATTGGAGGCTTTATACAAATTTTTAATGCCAGTGGCTCAATGACGAAGGGGTTAACAGCTCTTTCAACAACTATGAAAGGCAAAGAGAAATGGTTAATTATTATTCTTACTTTTTTATTTTCCTTTGGAGGGTCATCTTACGGAATGGCAGAGGAAGGATTAGTTTTTTATCCCATTATGGTTCCTATTTTTTTAGCAGCCGGATTTGATTTAATAGTGCCAGTGGCGGTAATTTTTGCAGGAACACAGTTGGGCACACTTTCCTCTATTACCAACCCTTTTAGCACCATTACAGCATCTAACGCAGCAGGTATAAATTGGACGGATGGAATTATTGAAAGAAGTATACTTTTTGTTTTATCAACATTATTTACCGTTTGGTACATTGTTCGTTATGCTAACAAAGTAAAAAAAGACCCTACACAATCGTTAGTTTATAAAATTGATGGAAATATTACTTCCCCTTTTTCTGCAATAAATACTACTAACTCCAACGAAAAATTAGATGTTAAAACTAAATTGAGCTTAGCTTTATTTTTTGGTAGCTTTTTGTTTATGATTTATGGGGTTATTTTTAAAGGCTGGTATTTTATAGAAATGACAGCTGTTTTTCTTGCTGCATCCATACTTTTGGCAATAATACTTAGGTTAAAAGAAAAAGAATTTATTGATAATTTTATTAATGGTGCAAAAGACTTACTAGGTGTTGCCTTTATAATTGGTGTAGCAAGAGGGGTAACTATTATTTTAAACGAAGGCCAAATAAGCGACTCTATTTTATTTTATTCCGCCAAAATGGTTGGTGGTTTTCCACCAGTTTTATTTATCCTTATTTTGTTAGCTATGTTTATGGTATTTACGTTGTTTATTTCTTCCTCTAGCGGTATGGCGGTGCTTACGATGCCCATTATTGGAGCATTGGCCATTTTAGTTAATATACCTGGAAAAGAGGTTGTAAATGCTTATTTATTTGGTATGGGAATAATGGGTTTTATTACGCCCACTGGCCTAATTTTGCCATCTTTAGCTATGGTAAATGTTAGCTTTAAGGCTTGGATGAAATTTATAACACCCTTGCTTATTATGCTTTTTATTTTATGTGCTGTTTTTTTAGTAGCTGGTTTGTATTGGTAAAACCAATTATTCGATTATTAATATCCTTAAAATTTTATTTTTAAGATAGTTTAAAAAATTGTAGTTAATAAATTTAAAAAATATAACTAAAAAATGTTAGAATATAACCCCAAAGATTGGCTTACATTTATTTTTAAATTCCACAAATCGGATACGATTAGGCAATTACTGCCTATGCTACTTTTAATTGGACTTTATTCTGCTGGTGTTGCATATTTAGAAATTAGTTATTGGAAATTATCGGAAAATAGCCATGTAAAAAACATTCCGCTAATGCATAGTATTTTAAGCTTTGTAATTAGCATGTTGTTGGTGTTTAGAACAAATACAGCTTACGATAGATGGTGGGAAGGGCGAAAACTATGGGGCTCTTTAGTTAACAATAGTCGTAATTTGGCTATAAAGCTTTCGGCTATCTTACCTTTAGAAGATATAGAAAACAGGACCTTTTTTAAAAAAATTATTCCGGCTTATGCTTATGCCCTAAAAAATCATTTAAACCACGAGAGTACAAGAAAAGAATTATTTGATGATGAACTTTTAAATAAAAACATACATCAAGATAAACATGTGCCAAACCAAGTGGCCTTAATGCTAATTAAACGAGTAGAAAAACTTTACCAAGAAAAGAAAATTACGAATGAACATTTACTAATTCTAAATGGTGAAATGTTGTCTTTTACCGATATATGTGGCGCTTGTGAACGCATTAAAAACACCCCTATACCCTATAGCTATAGTGCATTTATAAAGAAATTTATTTTCTTTTTTATAATGACCTTGCCTTTTGGCTTTGTATTTAGCCTAGGTTATTATGTAATACCTGTGGTATGTTTTATTTTTTATGTACTAGCCAGTTTAGAGCTAATAGCCGAAGAAATTGAAGATCCATTTGGTGGTGATACAAACGATTTACCTACCACAAAAATTGCTGGCAATATTCATAAGCATGTGTATGAAATATTATAGAAACAAAAAATAGAATTTGCCAAACATCAACAGTTTAAAAGTCTTCACAAAAATCGCACCTTACAATTAATCATTTACCTCTCACCTTTTACTTTTAACTTTTTAACCCCCTACTCCCCCCTTGCACTTGCTCCATCTATTATTTTTCCAAAAAATATAGCATTCATCATTAGCTTAGTTCCACCTAACCAAAAGCCCCTAAAATTTGGGTTTTCACCAATATTTATTATTCTGCCACTACCCACTGTATTTACAATTACCGATGCTGAGTTTTTTATTGATCCTAAATTTTCGGCACTTATATAGCCGCTTTGCAACGGGCTGCTACCAAAGTAAAATGGCGTTGCGTAAGGATTTTTACTTTTTTCCATAAATACTTTATTAGCTTTAAACATACTTACCGTTTTGCTATTGTAACCGTATGCTAATGGATGTGTATTATCTATGTTGGCTTCAAAAATTGCACCATTCATTTGTTGTGCACCATTAATCTGCTCTTGTTGTACATAAGGCAAACGTTGTGAACTATCAATAGGTGATTTTATTTTTTTAATTACAACATTATTTACTCCATTTTGTGCGGCCCATTGTACAGCTTCTTCTAATAAAATTAAATTACCCCCGTTTTGTACCCAGGCTTTTAATTTCTCTTTATTTAATTCTCCATAGCTACCTCCAACCATAATAAGAGTTGTATAGTTATTTAAATCTACTCTATTAAAAACACCTATTTCTAAATGTGTTGAATTAATATTCATTCGTTGATCTAATAAGTGCCAAACCTCACCTGCATCGGTAGCATTTACACCTTGCCCTACTAGCATAGCTATAGTTTGTTTTGTTAAAGAAATAAATTTACTACTTCCCAAATCGCTTCCTTCAATTGCATTACCACTTTGCATGGCATAAATTTTTAACCCATTTTTTAGGGCTATACTTTGCATTAAATTAGCCATAGCTTCTGGAGTGCTTGCTTGCATTTTTACGGGCACTAAAATAGTACCATAGTCAAATTTTTTAACCCCAGTGGTTGTGTTTATGCTTAATAAATTAGTAGCTACTTTTGTTATAAGCCCGGCTTGTTGCAATTCGTATAATGCTTTAGGGGCATACATTTCATCCCAATCAAACAAATACGCATAGTCGCTTTTTATACCAATAACTTCTCCATTAGGAAATTGAACTAGGGGCAGCGTAGTTGCACTAATAGCATTTACCATAGTTTCTTTATACGGCAAGCCAAATGCTAAGGGCATTGTCCAGCTTGTAATATCATAAAACAAACTATCGGCAAATGTTAACTGTTTTGTAAAAATTCCTTTTATTAATCCTTTTTGAGGCTGATTTAATGCAACGCTATAACTTGTTCCTTTTTCAAATTCACCTTCTTTATAGCCATTTACAAGTTCTTTAACTTCTATACCATGCCGTTGTAGCATTTGTATAAAATGAAATGTTTTTACTTTATCATTTTTATCTCCAAAAATATAACCACTATTATCAGGTAGGGCACTTTGTTGGTAAAAACTACGTTGAAATTCTAAAAATTCTTTTCGCAATTCAACTGCACCCTCTAACGTAGATAAAGCTGTTACAAATTGATTTTTAATGGTCGCCGAAAAATGTAAAATACCATTTACTGTTTGTTGTGCATGGCCTCTGCTACTAGCTTGTTCAAACAAAATACCTATAGCTCCATTAATATCTGGAAAAGTTGATCCTTTACCATAATAAAAATCATCATAATTTTCTTTTGTAAAATAAAGTGAGCCAATTTTTTCTAATTGTTTTGCATGAAATTTTCCAAGCTTTTCACTTAGCTCTTGATTCTTTGCTGGTGTAAGCGGATTAACTCTACTTGGTACCCCAGGCTGAAAAAAGAAACTTGCATTACTTCCTTGCTCATGATGATCGGTTAAAATATTCGGCTTCCAAGCATGAAACCATTTTAACCTATTTTGGCTTTCGATATGTACTGCAGGCAACCAATCTCTATTTAAATCAAACCAATAATGACCAAAACGGCCGCCTGGCCATACTTCATTAAACTCCCTACTATTTGGGTCAGTAACTAAGTTTTTGCTTTTATGTTGGTTAGCCCATGTGCTAAAACGCTGCAATCCATCTGGGTTAAAAGAAGGATCTAAAAGAATAACGGTATTCTCCAGTATATCATCAATTTCTTTGCCTTGTGCTGCGGCTAAATAATAGGCGCTTAATAAGGCTGCATTACTACCGCTTGGCTCGTTACCATGTATACTATGACCAATGTATACCACTATGGGCATATCGTTAATATTTAATGCTGCTGATTTTTGTGGGTTACTTAGTTGTAAATGTTGCTCTCGTATTTGCTCTAATTTTTCTAAGTTTTTTTGTGCAGAAATTATTAATAATACCTGAGGGCGGTTTTCAACGGTAAGCCCCATAGTTTCTAACTTTACCCTATTGGGTGCTGCATTAGCAATAGTTTTCATATAATTTACCAATCTATCGTGGGTTATATGATACTCTCCTACCTCGTGATAAATAATATCTTTTGGCTTTGGAATAGCTGGATTGTAGGCTACATTAGTTGGTAAATAATAGGATAACTCTTGAGCTGAAAGATGTATTGAAAAAATCAATAAAAATGTAAATAACAAGTTCTTCTTCATTTGGAGTTTAGTTTGTTTAATAAAAATTGCCGTTTATACTAATTTTGTTAACGTTTATAAAACAATTTAGTTAAGGTTTAGTTACAAAACAAAAATTTGAAACTATTTAAATACTTTTGCATACAATTAAAAAAAACTTAAAATGAAAAAATTTTTTATTTCGTCTTTGGCACTTACATTAACATTAGGTTTAGCTGCACAAAGTTACACCCCGGCTGTAAAATTAGAGGCTGGTAAACAGTACACTGTTACCACTATTACCAAAAGTAATATGACCCAAGAAGCAATGGGCCAAACTATGGAAATACCCATTGATGCTACTAACAAAGCTACATTAACTATTAAAGCAGCATCGGATAAGGGTTATGAAAGTACATACATTACCGACAGAGTTCAATTTGCTGCAAATATGATGGGACAAGACATGAATTACGATAGTGACAAAAAAGATGATAAAGATGGCCCAATGGGAAAAACTATGAATAAATTGGTTGGAAAAGAAACATCGTTTGTTGTAAATGGGGCTGGCAATATTATTAAAGAAACAATTGTAAAACAAACGCAAGAAAAAAGTGATGAGGAAGGGCCAGATATGATGACTGGAATGATGGGCATAGGAATGAGTGAAGCAAGTACTTGCCCGGTATTTAATTTATTTGTAAACAATAATGAACTTAAAATTGGAGATAGCTTTATAGATAGTTCAACCGTAAACGACAAAGATGGTAGTACGAAAACTAGTACTACTTATATTTTAAAAGAAATAAAAAATGGTAAATCTATTTTTACCTTAAATGGTCAAGTTGCAATTAGTAAAAAAATGGAAATGCAAGGAATGGAAATGACTACAACCACCGCTAGCAAAAGCACAGGTGATATGATTGTAGATGTTGCAACAGGTTTATTAGTTAGTAAATCAATTGTTACTGAAACAACAGGTAATGTTGATGTTCAAGGAATGAGTATACCTATTACAGGTAAAACAACTTCTATCATTACAGTTAGTGCTAAATAATTTTACACGTATAATTAATAAGCTCCGAGTTTTTTCCGAGGCTTATTAATTAAATTTAGTAGAAAAAAGTAATCGTATTTAGGACTTACTGCTTCAATAATTTTCGTACAACTTCGCCAGCAGCTGTTTTAATTTTAAATAAATACATTCTATTTGGTAATGCTTTATCTAAATAATTTTTTTGTTATCAACAATGGTAAACGTACCTACTATTATTCTACAACAACTTAACAAAATAAAAAAAATGAAATTATACTGTTTGATTCAAGAATAAGGGCAACCCACTTTTCCAATCGCCATCTAAATACAACTCAAACGAATAACGCCCAGCTTTAGTAAACTGTAATTGAGCAAAATTGGCTACAACATTAATAGTAACTATTTGCCCGTTTGGTGGTGCTTGAATGTTCATATTACCTTCTATAGGCTGTATAATTTCTTTTCCATCACTATCAATCAAACGAAGTTTAAATGTATGTTCCCCAGCTTCTTTGCTAGAAAAGCGTAACCTGCATGCTACCGAACATGCTGGGTGTTGCGTAGGAAACTGCTTTGCATTTATACTATCAAACGTACCAATAATGGTAAGCTTCGACTGATTGTCTTGTGCAAAATCGCAAAGTGTAAAAATTTCTATTTCCATTTTACTAAATTTTATTTTGTAAAGTTATCGAAATAATTATTGGATGGGGATGTATTCAGTTTTATCTACCATAAGAATAAAGCTTTGCACTATTCCGTATTACGAACAGTAACCTCGTACAACCCACTAAACAAATATAATTTACCCGTTTTTACTTCTACACATTTATACCGTTTACGAATTTTTTCGCCACGTTTAAACGTACGGTTGCCTTTTATGGAAAATAATTGACCATCTATTAGTTGTTCAACTAACAATACCCCATCTTTTTTAGTATCGTATTTATGCAATACCCGTAACAAGTTTTCATCTCCACAGCTACTAGCAGCAGGGCGTTGTAGCGTTTTAAGTAATGCTTTTTCAATGTCTGCCGGAAAAATTTTAATACGTAAAAATTGGGCTAAAATTTTGCTAAATTCATTCTGCCATTGCTTGCCATGAGGACCTATTTTATTACCATACAATTCAAAGGTAAAAAGATGGGCTAATTCATGTAATAACGTAATTAAAAAAGAAAATTTATTAAGATTACCGTTTACGCTTATACGATGTTTTTTATGCAGGTGAGCATGACGATAATCGCCTAAAATGCTTTGTCGTTGTTTAGTAATAGTTAGCTGTACTTTATGGTGTTGTAAGTAATGCAAAACTGCCTCAAAACTTCCATCGGGTAAGTACTCTTTTAAACCAATTAACGGGCTTTCTTCCTTAGGCATTTTTTTGTTTATTCAACATTAAAATAGCCGCTATTTCAATAGCCATATACACTATGTATAACCCCATTGCTATAAGTATGGATAGTTTATTTACTGTTTTTATTGTAGATACATATATAAATACAGCAATAATACACACCATCATTTTTAGTAGTATTCCACCCATTACAGCTCTTACAAAAGCGCTAGGATTTTTGTTTTGTAAACTTTTACGTTGAATAAAAAAAGCTAACGCATTAATAACTACACAAATAATATTAGCCACAATAAGCACTTCTCTATCTAACCCATATTTAGTTAATAAATTTTTTGCTAGGAGCAAAAAACTATTAACAAAAAGAAACAATAAAATGATGGGTAGTATTGCTTTTCTTTGATTTATCATGAAGTAAAATTACTGATTTACTGCATTAGATAATTCAGCATTAAGTGCCACTACATTTGCCCCCATATAACACTGCCCGTTAAACGTAACGGAAGGTTCTATTTGTAATTTACCTGCATAAATATCGCCTTTAACAGTTGCTTTGCCTCGTAAATGCAATAAATCATTTACTTTAATTCCGCCAATTACTTTACCTAATACATCGGCTTGTTCTCCAACAATATTGCCTTCAATTAGACCTTCTGGCCCTACTAAAATTTTAGCTTTAGCCGTAACATCTCCTAGCACTACACCATCAATACGGATATCGCCATTGCTTTCTATATTGCCTGTAATTACGGTGCCAGCACCAATAATACTTGTAGCACTTGCTACCGTTTCGTTCAATAAATTTTTAGATTTGGTATTAAACATACATGTCGTTTTAATTATTATTTAAGATCAACGTCAACTTTCGGAAGCTCTAATTTATTGGTATCTATTTTAACCACCGTACCTTTTAAAATTTTTTGTAAATCATCAATATACTTTTGCTTAAATAGTAAAGATTGTTCTATAGAATCTGTTCGCAGTTTAAGCAACCTATATTCTTTTATTTGTTTAGCATTACCATAGCCAACCCCAGGTAAATAATATTTTAAGGGTGTAAATACAATTAAAGCCAAGGTAAGACCAACTAATAATACAAACAAGGTACTTAGAGCAATATAAACACTCATACGGCTAAGTTTAAATTTAACAACTTCTTCATAGGTATCCTCATTCATTACCACTAATCTATAACGATTTCGTAGGTGTTTTAATGTACTCTGGGCATCTAATTTAGACATAATTAATACTGTAATAGCTTAAAAGTAAGCAAAGCATTTCAAAATACCCTCAATTTTAGGTACAATTATTGATATTTATATGTTTAAAGAAAACATAAAGTGTAGGTAAACTAAAGGTGAACTGCCCTTTTTAAGCAAAAAAAACCGATATTTATCCCCTTTAAACATCATACCGATTTATGCTAAAAAGATTGATAGCGTTTGTATTCGTTTTTGTTGGTGTAATTATGTTCTGTAACCGTGCTTTAACTCAACCTACTTGGACATTTGAGCCTTTTGGAAAAGAAAAAAAACCAGAGCAATATGAGGATAGAAAATTAGGCTCGGAGAAAACAGCGGATAAAAAGTTTACCACTACTCGTAGATTTATACAAAATAATGTAACTCATTTTAATTATTTCTACAATTCTAACAACAGAGTAAATACCGTTGTAGAAAGAGCAAAGGCATCTTTTAAAGATGATTATTCCCAATTATTACCCTTTTATCCCTTTACGTTAGAGAATACCAAAACCCAAAAAATTGATTTAGACTCCGTTATCATTTCATCTACCGCAGGTATTTTATTACACGATTTGCGAAGCGATTGGGTAGATAATATGTACCTGCTCATTGGCAAAGCTTATTTTTATCGTAAAGATTTTGATAGTGCTAACCTAACTTTTCGATTTATAAATTACAATTTATTTCCTCGTAAAAAGAAAAACGATGATGATGATAAAGTAATTGGGACAACCTCCGAAGCAAGTAATGGAATTATATCTATTGCAAATACAGAAAAAAGAAATTTTTTACAAAAAGTAGTATCCTTGCCCCCTAGCAGAAACGATGCCTTAATTTGGTTAGCACGTACCCTAATTGAAGAAGAAAAATATGGCGAAGCTACTGGTTTGGTTAACACGTTACAAAACGATCCTAATTTACCAAAGCGTTTACAAAACGATTTAGCCGAAGTAACTGCCTATCTAAATTACAGACAAAGCAGTTATGATAGTTCAGCAGTGTATTTAGAAAAAGCATTAACAGCTGCAGATACGAAACAAGATAAAAGTAGATGGGAATTTTTGCTTGGTCAATTATACGAAATGAATGGTCAGTTTGACAAAGCCAGCCTGTATTATAGCAAAGCCTCTAAGCATACTGTTGATCCATTACTAGACATTTATGCCCAATTAAATGAGGCTAAAATGTATAAAGGAACTGGCGATATTAAAGAGCTAAACAACAGTATTGATAATCTTTTAAAAATGGCTCGTAAAGATAAATTTGAGTCCTATAAAGATATCATTTATTACAGTGCTGCTCAATTGGCTTTACAACGACCAGATACCGTTAATGCCCTTGTGTATTACAAAAAAAGTTTAAAATATAACGAAGGAAATATTCACTATAAAAATTTAGCTTTTTTACAATTTGGAGATATTGCTTATAAACAAAAGCAATATAGAATTGCTTCTGCAATGTATGATAGCCTTAATTTAAACGATACTACTTTAGCTAAACAAATAGCCGATTTAAAATTGCGTAAAGAAACGCTTACCTTAATTGTAGAAAAAATAAATGTTATAGAAAGAGAAGATAGTTTGCAACGGATTGCCTTATTAAGCCCTGCTGAAAGAGATATCTTTATTAAAAAACTATTAAAACAATTAAGAAAAGAGCAGGGAATAAAAGAAGATTTTAGCAATAACGCTGGTGGTGGATTTAGTAGCTCTTTTAACAAAAACGAACCTGTTGATTTATTTGGTGGAAGCAGTAAAGGCGAATGGTATTTTTATAATGTATCATTAAAAGGTAAAGGTTTTAACGAGTTTAAAAACAAATGGGCCAATAGAGTTAATGTAGATAACTGGCGAAGAAAAGCTGCTATGGATTTAGCAGGTGCAGGTGCCCCAGGGAATAGTAGAAACAAAGGAGTAGGAAATGAGGCATCTGGTGATGGGAAAGAAAAAAAAGCAGCAGCAACAGAATTAAATTACGATGCGTTTGCTGCAAATATTCCTAATACACCTGAAAAAATTGATACTAGCAATAGTTTAATTGCTACCAGTATGTTGGCATTAGCAAAATTGTATCAAAGTAATTTGGAAGATTGTGAACAAGCTATTTTAACCTACGAAGAATACCTACAACGTTTTCCAACAAAACCCGACGGAGAAGTGTATATGGGCTTATATTTTTGTTACAATAAATTAGGCAATACAGCAAAAGCAGCATATTATAAAAATTTATTAAACACAAAATTTGCCAATAGTGTCTTTGCAAAAATGGTTAACAACCCAGCAGCATTAAATCCAAAAACAAAAGACCCCGAGGCCACCATATTGTACGAAAATATTTACAACTTATTTATAGAAGGTAATTTTGAACAAGCCATTATTGAAAAGAAAAAAGCAGACAATACCTATAAAAATAATTATTGGAGTCCTCAATTACTATACATAGAAGCATTGTATTACGTTCGTCAAAAAAATGATAATTTGGCCATTACTGGTTTAACGTATATTATTCAAACCTATCCAACATCTCCATTAAAAACCAAAGCACAAACCATGATTGAGGTGTTAGGTAAACGAAAAGAAATTGAAGAATATTTGACCAAATTACAAATTACAAGGGCTACAGAAGAAATGGTGCTAGTGCCAGCAGCCACTAACCCAATTACTACACAAAATGTACCTACTGCTCCGCCAATGGTAAAAACAAAAACAACACCAGCAGTAAAACAACCTATCGTTATTAAAGATAGTTTAAAGAAATTGCCAGTAATTAAAAGTGCCTCATTTAAGCATATACCCACTGCTCCGCATGTTGTACTTATGTTGTTAGATAAGGTAGATGGTGTGTATATAAATGAAGCAAAAAATGCTTTTGACCGTTATAATAGAGAAAATTTTTATGGCACAAAAATTAATATTGCAAAAGACACGTTAGATTTTGAAAAAAGTTTATTGGTCATATCAAGTTTTGAAGATGCTGATGCAGCCCTACTCTATTACGATAAAATTAAAAAAGATGCAAAAAGCGAAATAAGTTGGTTACCAGCAACTAAATATTCTTTTTTAATTATTACCGAAGAAAATTTACAACTCTTAAAAGAAAATAAAAATATTACAGAGTATAAAATGCTTTTAAAAAGCCAATATACCAACAGGTTTTAATTAATAGGAGTACCTAAAAAATAGTAGATACAAAAGATGAAACGTTCAGTTAAAATATTATGGAGAGTATTTATTGGAGGCGCTTTAACCGTAATAGGTTTATTTGTTGCAGCCAATTTTGGCTTATTTGGTAAAATGCCATCGGTAGAAGAGTTACAAAATCCAGAAGCTGATTTAGCAACAGAAATTTACACAAGTGATGGCATATTGATGGGGAAATATTATGCCGAAAATAGAAGTGAAGTTAAATACAGCGAAATATCTAAAAATGTAATTAATGCATTAGTAGCTACAGAAGATGAACGCTTTTATGAGCATAGTGGTATTGATGCACAAGCCGTTGCCAGAGCAGTATTTACTTTAGGTAAAGATGGTGGAGGAAGTACACTTACCCAGCAGGTAGCCAAAATGATGTTAGGGCAAGGTAAGGGCAGTACACTTACAAGAGGTTTTCAAAAAATTAAAGAATGGATTGTTGCCGTTAAATTAGAACGCAATTTTACAAAGGAAGAAATAATAAATTTATACCTTAATAGAGCCCCTTGGGGAAATGTTTATGGTATAAGAAATGCAGCAAGAACCTATTTTCAAAAAGAACCTAACGATTTAAAAATTGAAGAAGCTGCTGTTTTAGTTGGTATGTTAAAAGGTTACATTTTCAACCCAATTACTCGGCCAAAAGAATCTTTAGGAAGAAGAAATGTTGTAATTGGACAAATGGTAGCATGCCAACAACATTTTTTAACCGAAACTGAGGCAGTCAAATTAAAGGCGAAGCCACTTATAACCAATTTTAAAAAGATAGACGAAAATGTAGGTATTGCCCCCTATTTTAGAACTGTACTAGCAACTAAGCTAAAAGATTGGGCTACAAAAAATAAAAACCCAAAAACAGGTGAGCCGTATAACATGTATAGAGATGGATTAAAAATATATACAACCATCAATTCTAAAATGCAACAGTATGCAGAAGAAGCAGTAGTACAACATCAACCCATCATTCAAAAAAAAATAAATTGGTCTTTTAAAGCTGCAGGCGCAAGAATGTGGAAAGGGCACGAAAATGTGATTGAAGCAGCAATGAAATATACGGAGCGTTGGAAAAACTTAAAAGAAGAAGGGGTAAGTGACGAGGAAATTAAAAAAACGTTTTACAACCCAGTAAAAATGAAAATTTTTGCTTGGAATGCAAAACGAGAATTGGATACTATTATGACGCCTTTTGATAGTATTCGCTATCACAAACAGTTATTACAAACCTCTTTTGTGGCGATAGACCCACACTCTGGCGAAGTAAAATGTTGGGCAGGTGGTATAGATTTTAAGTGGTTTAAATTTGATCATGTAACAGCTGAAAGACAAGTAGGCAGTACCTTTAAGCCATTGGTATATTCATTAGGTATTATGGAAGCAGGTTATACCCCAGAAACACCAATTGCTGGTGGTGGGTTATCATTAGGAGGTAAGGTTGTAAGTAGTGGCGGAGGTGCATTAGCGTATTGTTTAGCTTGGTCTAAAAATATTGCACCGTGGCGTATTATTGGACAAGTTGGTGTAAAAAGAACTGTAGAATTTTCGCAAGCTTGTGGTATTAAAACTAAACTACCTCCCTACTATTCTATTGCATTAGGTGCTGCAGAAATTCCTATGCTTGAAATGTTACAGAGCTACACTATGTTTCCTAATAAGGGTTTAAATGTTGAGCCTATTTTGATAAATAGAATAGAAGATAAAAATGGTAATTTAATACAAGAGTTTGTATCGCCACCAAAACAAGTAATGGCCGAAACAGATGCCTTTACTATGGTAAAGATGATGCAAGGGGTTATTAAATTTGGTACGGCAAAAAACTTAAATGCATATAGTATTCCTGTTGAAAAAGCTGGAAAAACTGGAACTACAACAGGTAATTCTGATGGGTGGTTTATTGGCTATACGCCTGAATTGCTTGCAGGTACTTGGGTAGGTTGTGATGATCCATTTTTACGCATTTATGGTGGTACAAGTGGTGGTAACGAAATGGCAGCACCAAAATGGGGGATTTTTATGAGTAAAGTATATGCAGATAAAAAGTTGGGATATGGCAAACTAAAAGAATTTGAAAAACCTGCTACCATAGGCAATGAAGAAATTTTAGCTGATGGTAATATGAGTCTCCTTTTTAATAAAGGCGATGGTACCAATGATATAGAAGATGAAGGAAATGGAAATGTAGATGATTACTTTGGAAATGAACAACCAACTCAACAAGATTTAACCCCAATTGAAAATATCCCTATAGAAAGCGAAGGAATAAAAACTACGCTTGTTGATACCAATCGCAAAAATAAACCTTTAGAAAAAACGGATGTAAAAAATGCTAGTGACCCTTTAAAACCAACCGATGATAAAAAGAATGCTACTAAGGTAGCAGAGAAGGCTAAAGTAGATAATGATTATTAAATACAAAAAAGCGGTATAAATTTTTACGTTAAATGCTCATTTTTACTTAACTCAGGTAATGGGCTTTGGTAAATATTTAAACTTAGTACTATAGTATTTTATAGTAGAATTTTTCATTTTTAATCTAGATATTTTGTCAAAAAAAAGTACCTATTAAGTAAATAATCTTTTACATGTAAGGTGCAAAAAGTATGTTATTACTATTAAAAAATTTACCATTTTTATTTATACTACACTTATACTACTTTTTCATTGCTTTTTTTGCGAACAGAAAAATAAATAGCAACTACAATAGGCAAATAAAGTAAACAAAAACAAAGCGGTAAAAACCACCACCCTAAGCCATTAGCAATTCCTTTACTGGTTAAAAACGTAAATAATGTAATTCCACTAAAAATAAGAATTATAGCCAGTTTTACATAGCGCAACATTTTTGTAGCAAATGTGTATTGCTGTTCGGCATTTTGTGAAGTAATTGTTGTAGGATATTTAAATACATGTGGGTATTTATTTATTAAGGTTAACAGTAGGTACAATAAGGTAGCTATTACTGGCAAAATAAATAAGGTTAGCTTACTTCCATAATCATCTACCTCCCCTTTTGCATTAAAATGAGTAGGTATAATATCTGGTAAGTTAAAAAAAGCAACTAAAGTAATAGCCCATAAAATTCCTAAAAATAGTTTACTAAGTATTTCAATTTTTTTATCTAAATTAGATAAAGAAATGGTTAATCTTGGCCTATTTTGAAAATCCATAAAAATAATAATTTAAAAAAAATCCTCTTACAATTATGTAAGAGGATTTTATATAATTTAAACTTGAACTATTTATTTGTAATTTTTAACAGTCATTTCTACTCTTCTGTTCAAAGCTCTGCAAGCAGCTGTTTTGTTGTCAGCATCTAGAGTACCGTCACCGTCACTATCCTTTGGAGCTTCAACAACTGGTGGTGCTATAATTACAATTACCGGTACAACTTATTTCTTTTTGCTTATAGGAGCTACTATACCAAAACTATGGTACAAGTGATAAGCAGAATTTTCAGTTACTGGTATACGGTATTGAGAATTTAATACAGCAAACGTACCTTCAAATAATTTTGCTTGAATCCCTACACCAGCAGGAATGAATGCGCTGTAGTAACCTCCATATTTAGATGCCCCAACACCTAAAGTTAAAAAAGGACTAACCCGATATTTATCCGATAATAATTTTACATTACCAGTTGCAACAGCTTCTAATAAAAGTTGTGATTTACCACCACTTATTTTATTAGGTACGGGATAATTTAAATAAGAACCCGTTAATGTTCCAGCAAAATCTACCGAGTTGCTTAATCCTTGAATGTAGCTAACTGCCATACCTGCAATCATTCCGCTTGTTTTAGAATATTGACTAGTCTTAATAACATTTGATAATCCAACAGTTCTAAGATCAGTAGCAGTTTTAAAATCGTTTAATACAAAATGTATTCCTAATGACGGTTGTTTTTTGTACTCATCTTGGCTGAATGCAGTCACAAAAAAAGTAATAGCAAATAATGATAAAATAATTTTCTTCATAATAGTTGTTTTCGTAATATTGACAAAAATAGCTTGTTAACAGCAAATGATGAAATAATTTGCAACATAATTATACCCAGCTGGTTAATAATAATAATTTCATGTAAAATAAAGTTGTAAAAATACCTAAGTAGATGGTTTCTTTTTACCAAATATCTCCACTTTTACCCTTGTTAATCCTGAATTTATATACCCTAATTTTTGTGCGGCAGCTCTGGATAAATCTAGTATTCTTTTCATAGAGGGATGCAGCCTGTCATTTGTTTTTAATACAACACTCCTTCCATTACGAAGATTAGTAACCTTTACCCAAGTGCCTAATGGTAGTACATTACAAGCTGCAGTAAATTTTTTTTGACTAAAAATTTCTCCATTTGCAGTTTTTCTTCCATCAAATTTATTTGCATAAAAACTAGCTATCCCATAAAGTACTTTACTTGCTTTTTGAGTAGTTTTTTCCGCCCCAGGTTCCTTAGTTTGACTAAGAACAATTTGAGGCAGTAAAGAGAGGCAAATGAATAAAACTAATAAATTCCTAAATCCACATATATTAATATTTTTTATCATACTAATCACATTTGTATTTTTTTGATATATTATTTTATTTTTGATCAAAGTACTTTTCTCTCAATATTTTGTCTTCTCCATAAATATCGTCAAAAAATTTAATCTTTCCACCTTTTCCTTCACAACTAAAGTATCTGATATATAAAGGTATTTGTTGTTTAACTACTAATCGTTTCATTTCCTTTTGGGCTATCCAATTTTTAATAGAGTCTGTAGTATATTTCAACGTATCACCTTGTCTTAAATTTAGGCTATCATTCCTATTAATATAAAAAGCCAATTTCTCCCATTCTTGCACACGTACACAACCATGGCTTAAAGCCCTAGATGCATTTTTAAACAAGTAACGTTGATTAGTGTCATGTAAATAAACAGCATAAGGATTATCAAAATTAAATTTATACACCCCCAACGCATTATCGTTGCCACTACCCTGCATTACTCTATAGGGTATTCCTTTTGAGTACCTTGTCCAGTTAACCGAGCCACCACTTATAGTTTCCCCTTTTCCATTAACTAATCGTAACCCTAACCTGCTTAAATAATTTGAATTATTTTTTAATTTAGGTAAATATTGTTTTACAATTATACTATTGGGTACTGTCCAGGTAGGGAAAGTTACCATATCAGTTATTTTGCTTGTTAGTAACGGAGTTCTGGTTTCTGGTTTACCAACTATTACTTTACTTTCTAAAGCAAGGGTATCGTTATCCCATACTTGCAAATAATAACCAGGAATGTTTACCCAAATATATTTTTCGGGCATTTTTTCGGGCATTTCTTTGTACTTATCCAATGTAATGGCAATGCGTTTAAACCGTTCTGCGTCGTTTACATTAAGGATTTTAATTAAGCCTGTTGTAATTTTTCCATCGGCTTTTAATCCTTTATTTTTTTGATATTTTTTTAAAGCATTTGATAACTGTAAAGAATCTGGCAGTTTATTTAAAAAATCAATACAATTACTTTCGCCCAAACGCTTTTGTAGGATTTTTATAAAGTAGGTGGAGTCTTTAGTATCTCCTTTTTTATAAGGATAGGTTACGTAAGTGTAGATTTTTCTATCCATGCTGTCTAAAAAGCGTTTGATACCGCTTTTTAAATCCCAATATCCTTTATGTTTAGGTTGTATAGAATTTAAAACAGATGTAAATTGATTTTTTTCTAACACCTTGTTTAAAGTAGATGCAAAAAAGCTTTCTGCTAAAATGGAGTCTTTGTTTAAAGAAAGACTATCAGCCTGTAATCTGCCATGTTTCAAATGATAAGTGGCATACATAAAACCATCGGTAAGCATCATATCTGCTTTACTCCATAAAACAGCATCCATACTATTTAAGGAGTCACTATCTAATTTCTTTTTTAAGGATTGCAAATTTTTGTTGTGGTATTCATTTGAAAATAAGCCTTGTAATTCTGCGTTTTCTAGAAATGAAAACAAGCTATCCGCTAAAGGTTTCCATGTTGCTTTTGTGCTCCACACCGGTTCATAATTTTTACTTTTATAAAAAGCATCAACAGTTTTTATTAACTTTAGTGTTATGGAATCATCCAATTTACCAGCATTTTTTAAAGCATACACTAAAGCTTCTTTAATGTTATCGGTTGTTACTTTATCCATTTCATTGGAATTAGTAACTAATTGCTTTTCAGTTGTTACATCTTTATTTCCACTATTACTACAGGATAAACAATAAAGACATAAAACGATTATTACAAAGTAGGTAAAGTGGGCATTTCGGTGATACATATATTAGGTTAAAAATGGTATCTTAGTCTAGAAATCTTTAATAGGATGATATTTACAAAATTAATATTAAACAAGGTAGTAATTCGTTTGCAAATGCTGCATATACTTGCCCTTGTTTTTTTATTAACACCTCGTACAGCATTTGGGCAAGATACTACGTTAAATAAATATGGACTTTGGGTAATAAGCAGCACTTCGATTTTACAAAAAACAATTAATGTAAATACCAATAAATCAATGATTGATATCAAAAAATATATACCAACCATAGTTTTAGATTTGCGCTACGCAACTACTAATAATTTTATGAAAACCAAGCTTTACCCTAATATTAACTATACTTTTTTACGTAAACCTGCCGCCAAGGCCTTAAAAAAAGTTCAAACCGAGTTAAACAAAAAAGGCTTAGGAGTTAAAATTTTTGATGCTTACCGCCCTTACTCAGTTACCGAAAAAATGTGGGAGCCAATAAAAGATGACAGATATGCCGCGGACCCAAAAAAAGGTAGTGGGCATAATAGAGGTGTTGCAGTTGATGTAACTATTATTAATGTAAAAACTGGGGAAGAAATAAATATGGGAACTGGCTTTGATAATTTTAGCGATACTGCACATGGAGATTTTAATAATTTGCCTCTCCTAGTTTTACAAAACAGATTGCTACTAAAATCTACCATGGAAAACTATGGCTTTAAAGTTTTAGATACGGAATGGTGGCATTTTTATTTACCTAATGCTAAAGAGTATGAGTTGTTAGATGTACCTTTTAAAAAATTGAAGAGTATTAGGAAATCAATCGACTAATTCTTTCCTCCATCATCATCAAATCTACCACCACAAATGCTGTAACTGCTTCTAACACAACAGGCACCCGTAAAGCGATGCACAAATCATGTCTGCCATTTACCGAAAAATTTTCTACAGTATTAGTTTCCCAATTTAAAGATTGTTGTTCTTTTGGTGTTGAGGATGTTGGCTTTACGGCTATTCTAAAAATTAATTGATTGCCATTTGTAAGTCCGCCAACTATACCACCAGCATTATTGGTTTTTGTTTTTCCTGTATCATCCATAAGTGCATCATTATGCTGACTACCAAACATAGTTGCAGAAGTAAAACCTGCACCAAACTCAACACCTTTTACGGCAGGTATGGCAAATACAGCATGCGCTAAGAGAGATTCTACCGAATTAAAAAAGGGTTCTCCTAAACCAATAGGCAAACCATCAACAGTGCATTCAATAATACCACCAACGGTATCCTTTGCATCAATAGCTTTTTGTAAACCTTTTTCAACATCTGTCTCTCCACCAATTTGTAAAAGCGTAGCATTTATTTTTATAGAAGCTAATATTTTTTTTGCAACCACTCCTGCAGCAACTAAGCAAACAGTAAGACGTCCACTAAAATGTCCACTTCCTCTGTAATCTTCAAAGCCCCCAAATTTTTTACTGGCTACAAAATCAGCATGACCAGGCCTGGGTATCGCTCTTTGCTTAGCGTAATCTGCACTTCTGGTATTATTATTTTCAAATAAAATAGTTAGAGGTGCTCCGGTAGTTTTTCCATTAAATAAGCCCGTTTTTATTAAAGGAATATCATCTTCTTTACGTGGTGTAGTTCCCTTGGTACCGCCTTTCCTACGTTCAATATCGGTATCAAAATCATCTATACTTAAGGGCAGCCCTACTGGGCAACCATCAATGGTTACACCTACACATTCGCCATGCGATTCTCCAAAAATAGAAACCTTAAAAAGAGTACCAAAACTGTTCATTTCATTCGTGTTTTATGGTAAAGATATAGTTGCTCCAAGCATTTTCAACTGCTCATAAAAATTAGGGTACGATTTATTTATGGCCTCAGCTTCTTCAATAACCGTTTCGCTAGTTGCACCTAATGCTGCAATTGCACAAGCCATTGCAATTCTATGATCATGATTAGAATGTACAGTTGTACCCTTTATTCCATTTCCCCCATAAATAAGCATAAGGTCATCTTGCAATTTTATTTCAACACCCATTTTTGCAAATTCAGATTGTAAAGTTAGTCCTCTGTTACTTTCTTTATGTGCTAATCTGCTCACTCCTTCAATTACACTTGTACCGTTACAATATACAGCTAATGCAACAAGCGGTGGAAACAGATCGGGGCAATCGGTTGCATTAAAATGAAAAGGTTTTAGACCATTATTCCCTAAAGGATGACTAGAAACTTCGATTCTATTCTCCTCAATAGATAATCTACATCCACAATCTCGTAACGCATTTAAAATAGCTTTATCGGCTTGAGTGCTAAAAACATCTAAACCTGTTACAACAACATTTCCGGCAATTACACCAGCTACTAACAAAAAAGATGTACTACTCCAGTCGCCTTCAACCGTGTAATGGTGAGTGGTGAAAGGTGAGTGGTGATTAGGCTTTACAATAAAATTTTCGTAATTATTATTTTGTATAGAGTATCCAAATTTATCCATTACAAATAAGGTTAAATCGATGTAAGGTTTACTTTTTAAATTAGTAACCGTAATAGTTGTTGGTTGAATAACGGCTTTACCATAAGCAAATAACAACCCTGTTAAAAACTGTGAACTTAAAGAACCATCAATTATAATTTCTTTGGGTTCAAGCGGACCTTTTATTTTAATAGGCAGTTTACCCTTTGTGGTTTGTACAGCAACATTTAATTGAGGTAAAATTTCATCAAAAAAATTCATTGGCCTAGTTAGCAAACTCCCCTTTCCATTGATTGTAATTTCGCTTGAACGTAAAGCTGCAATAGGTGTGAACATACGAATACTCAATCCACTTTCTCCACAATTGATGCCCCCATCCCCTAAAGGGGTGAAATTATCAATACCCTGAACGGTAATACAATCATCGTTTTGTGATAAAATTTTTGCTCCTAATTTTTGTATAATATCCAACGCTACTAAATCATCATTACTTTTTCCCGTATTAGTTATTATGGTTTGTCCATTGTGAAGCAATGCTGCAGCACAAGCCCTTTGCATACTGCTTTTGCTAGCTGGTGCTTGTAATCTTCCATTTATTTTTGATGGTTGTACTGTAACGTTCATTTATAAAATTTGATGCATTAAATCTTCTAATTGAGTTATAGAAATGGGTTGTATTACGGCTTCACCAATTTTATTTAGTAAGATAAAGTTGATGTTATCCCCCACTCTTTTTTTATCTTTTGTAAGAATAGAAAACACGTTGCCCTTATCAACATTAAGTGTAGTTGGTAACTGATACTGCTTTAATAAAGCAACGATGCTATCTTTTTCTACCGAATAAAAATTATTTATTTCTTCCGAAATTTTTGCTGCTAGTACTATACCAATACTTACCGCATTACCATGTGGTACTTGATATAAATTTTCAATAGCATGGCCAAACGTATGCCCAAAGTTTAACAACTTTCTTTCGCCTTGCTCAAATTCATCGTTAACTACAATATTGGTTTTAAGAGAAACATTTTTTTGAATTAAAGCTGCCAATAAAACTGCATCGTTTTTATATTTTTCAATAGAATTATGTTGTAACTCGGCAAATAATTTGGCATCTTTTATACAAGCATGTTTTATAATTTCGGCAAAGCCATTTATCCATTGTTCAGTTGGTAAGGTTTGTAAAAAACTATTATCGTACAATAAAAATTTAGGCTGATTTATGGTGCCTACCATATTTTTATATACCCCAACATCAATGCCATTTTTTCCTCCAATAGCAGCATCTACCATGGCTAAAATAGTTGTAGGAACAAAAGCAAACTCAACCCCTCTTAAATATACACTTGCTACATAACCCATAATATCGGTAACTACGCCACCACCAACACCAACCAACATTGTTTTTCTATCGGCATCAAATTCAATTAACTGGTTAATAATTTTATCAACCGTTTGTTGATGTTTAAATGCTTCGCCAGCTTCAATTACAATGGTTTTATACCCTGCAAATTTTTGTTGGTGAAAGTTAAAAACAGTTTGATCGGTAAGTAAAATAATATCGCCATCAACTAGTTGTTGCAGTTGATTAATGGAATAATCAAACAAATAGCTAACCTTTTTTTTTGAAAATAAATACTCTTCCTTGTGCATACTATATATATTTTTATAGAATACTGATTATACAAATAAAAACGGATAAGAAAAATCATTACAATCAGTCCAATCTGCGTCATCTGTATTGTATCAACTATTCATTACTTTATTTTGATGGTTAATACTTTCTAAATGTATGGCATCAAAATACTTTACTATAAATTCTTTACTCAATCCCAAGGTATCTCCTTTTGTAAATGCTTTTTCTAAAATATCGTTCCATCTATTTGTTTGCAAAATAGTAATATTATTATTCTTTTTATAGGCACCTATTTTATCAGATATTTTCATTCGTTGCCCTAAAATAGTAAGCAATTCATCATCTAACTGATTAATTTGTTCTCTTAGGGTGGTTAAAGCTGTAATAAACTCTTGCTCGGTAGTTGTTTCACTACGCCAAATTAAAGCGTCTAATAACTCACTCAAACGCTCTGGCGCAATTTGTTGATTAGCATCGCTCCAAGCATTATCTGGGTCAATATGGCTTTCAAGCATCAATCCATCAAAACCTAAGTCTATACTTTTTTGTGCAACACTCTGCAACATATGCCTATTACCACAAATATGCGATGGATCGCAAATTAAGGGTATACCAACAAAGCGCCTTTTCATTTCAATAGGCAAATGCCACATAGGAGCATTTCTATATTCGGTATTACCATAACTGCTAAAACCTCTATGAATCATTCCTACTTCTTTTATACCCACTTTTTGGAGGCGTTCAATACCGCCAGTCCATAACTCTAAATCTGGGTTAATAGGATTTTTTATTAGTACTGGTACATCAACCCCACGTAAGGCATCTGCCACTTCTTGCACACTAAATGGGTTTACGGTTGTTCTTGCACCTATCCAAAGCATGTCTAAATCAAACTGCAAGGCATCTTCTACATGCTTTGCTGTGGCTACTTCTACCGTTATGGGTAAGCCTGTAATTTTTTTTGCAGCTACTAACCAAGGTAACCCTTTTGTACCTATCCCTTCAAATAAACCAGGTTTAGTTCTAGGTTTCCAAATACCTGCTCTCAGTACATCTACCTTTCCTGTAGCAGCTAGTTTGGTAGCGGTTTCAATCATTTGCTCTTCCGTTTCGGCACTACATGGACCACTAATTATTAATGGCCGCTTATTCCATTTCGTTAAAATTTCGTCGTTCATTTTATTTAATTTTTTATTCCAAAACACTATTTCGTTACTTAATTATTAGTTTAGTTTCAATCCAATTTTGTTTATTTAGTTCAAATTTTGTTTCTCCTTTCCCGTAAACACCTAGGTATAAGGCAATACTTCCGCCTATTAATCCTAATCCAATAATAGCTACATTCATACTAGTAAATAACAAATCCCGACTAAAAATTTAGTCGGGATTTGTATGTTATAAATTTTTATTAAACTTTTTAACAATAAACAACCCAACTATTACTAACCTAATAATAATTGTACTGCCAAGTATAGTTATTTATTTTATTAATTCTATATAAAGGTAGTGGGCTAAGGGCATACTACAAAAAAAGCCCTCTTTAAGACTAAAGAGGGCTTTAACGATTGCTTGTCATTTTAAATTTTTACATAAAACCGGCTAGTTTAGAACAAACAATCTTTTGGCCGATAAAAATTACGGTTTTTTTACTGCAGGAGAATCTGGTTTTGGAGCAGCAACTGCAGGAGAATCTGGTTTTGGAGCAGCAACTACTGGAGAATCAGGCTTTGGAGCTTCTACTTTTGGAGAATCATTTCCAGTTCCTTCTACTTTCTTCTCTTCGTTGTTACAAGCTACTAGAGCTACAGTTACTACTGCTAATGCTAAAAATACTTTTTTCATTTTTTTTTGTTTAAATTTTAAAATTATAATTTTATTTTAATACAAGAACTTAAAAAAGGTAACCCATCTTTTAAAAAAAATACTATTTTCGTTTTTTTGGGTTACCATTCAATTGTAAACGTATTAATAACACAACTTAGGTGAACACATTAGAGCAAGAAAACTCATTGATCAAGGGACTGGCTAGCAATAATAAACAAGCTATAGAATCTATTTATAAAGATAACTATACTGTTATACAGTGCTTTATATTAAATAATAACGGCACCGTTGATGAGGCTAGGGATATTTTTCAAGAAGCTATGATAGTGCTTTACGAAAAAGCTTTAACAGGTCAATTTGAATTAACCTGTCAATTACGAACGTATATTTTTTCGGTTTGTAGGCGGCTTTGGTTAAAAAGATTGCAACAAATGAATCGTTTTAGTAATAACACAGATCATATTGCTGAAACAATATCAGTTGAAGAAGAAATAGAAGCACACGAAAAACATAATAGCGATATTAATTTAATGGAAAACGCTATGAGTAAGTTGGGAGAACCTTGTAAAAGCTTGTTAGACGCCTATTATACCCAAAAAAAGAATATGCAAGATATTGCAACAGAATTTGGATATACCAACTCAGATAATGCTAAAACACAGAAATACAAGTGTTTAATGCGGTTAAAAAAAATATTTTTTGCAGAATATAAAAATGGCAATTAAAATGGATGATATTTTATTACTAGACACAATTGAGCGTTACAAAAATGGCGAAATGACTACCCAAGAAAGTACTTTTTTTGAGGAGCTTCGAAAAAACAATCCAGAAATTGATCAATTAGTTGTTGAACATAATTTTTTTGTAGCCGAAGTTGAAAAATTCGGAACACAAAAAAGTTTTAAACATACCCTACACGAAGTAGAAGCAAAAATGATTGATGAGGGCTTAATAAGTAGACCTATTTTAACTGGAGGAGCTAAAATTGTGCAGGTATGGAGCAAATATAAACGAGTAGCTAGTTTAGCTGCAGGTATAGCAGGTATAGTATCGGTTCTTACTATTGGTTTAGCATCTATTTTTAATAAAACTACTAACCCCGATATTGACAAATTAAGTAGAAAAGTAGAAAATTTAGAAAAAGGACAAAACAAAACAGTTAACGAGTTAAATGAGGTAAAAGGAAAAATAAACAAAATTGATCCTAATGCTTTACCAAAAAGCGGTGGTACAGGGTTTTTAATTGATGGCAAGGGTTATATTATAACAAATGCACACGTTTTAAAAGGCAAAACAATTATTGCTAGTAATACAAAAGGCGTGCAATTTGTTGCAACCATTTGCACTAAAGATATTGAAAGAGATATTGCCATATTAAAAATAGAAGATAACGATTTTCAGGCTTATGCTACATTACCCTATAGCTTTAGTAAAAAAGTAAATTTAGCTGCACCTGTTTTTACAATGGGTTTTCCTAAAGATGAAATTGTATATGGCGAAGGTTATTTAAGTAGCGAAACTGGTTATAAAAGCGATACCCTCTCTTACCAAATTGCTATAAGTGCGGAACATGGCAATAGCGGCAGCCCAGTACTAAATAAACATGGCGATGTTATAGGCATATTAACGGATAAAAGTAATGGTGGAGCTGTATTTGCCATAAAGTCGATGTATATATTTAACGCAATTGATAACCTTAAAAATGATACTAAACATTCAAGCATAAAATTATCAACAACTAACTCAATTAAAAACTTAAATAGAGAAGAACAAGTTAAAAAAGTAAATAACTGTGTGTTTTTAATAAAAAGTTACGAATAAAAAAATTCCCTTAAAAACGAAAAATAAAAGCGTCAATGTTGTATTGACGCTTTTTTAGTTTACTTCTTTTATATATCTAACCCCATAAATTAGCCGGGTATTCCTTATCAGCAATTAATTTATCAATACTTGCTTTTACAATGGGTGCATCCTCTTTGTAGGTAACACCAAACCATTGTGCATTTGTAGGAATTACTTCAATACTTCCATGGTTATTTTCCATAAAGTTTTGGGCCAGTATAGGTATAAAAAACTCTGCCTTTGGGTTGTTTAAATGTTCAATAACAAACTGTTTAAATAATTTTTGAATATCTGTAAATATAGCTGGGTGAAAACACCAAAAATTCATAGATACACTTGAATGATAAGGTACTTCAACTTTTTCATCATTATCTTCAAACACAATCCTATTTTGTTCCTTGTATAATTTTGTTCTTTCCTTTATGCTTACTAACTTATTATCACTATCTACTTCGCAAACTCCCCTACTCACTGTTCCAAATTCGCTTAACGTTTTTGCCAATTGATAGCCAATAATAGAATAAGTTGATGGAGTACATTTAGAGCGTAAAAATTGAGCAGCTTTAACAAAGCCATCTTTACCATAAAAATCATCTGCATTAATTACAGCAAAAGGTTCTTTAACTACTTCTTTGGCACATAAAATTGCATGGCCAGTACCCCAAGGTTTTTGCCTGTTAGCCGCTATAGTGGCGTCTTCAATGAAACTATCCATTTCTTGATAAACATATTCGGTAGCAATTTTACCTTTTAATTTAGGCTCAAATGTTGCTTTAAATTGTTCTGCAAAATCTTTACGAATAATAAAAACTACTTTACCAAAACCAGCTTTTATAGCATCGTAAATACTGTAATCCATAATGGTTTCGCCAGTTGGTCCAAAACCTTCGGTTTGTTTCATACTACCATATCGGCTTGCCATACCTGCGGCTAAAATTAAAAGTGTAGGTTGCATTTAATATAGAAAATTAAAAATTATATACTCATTTTTGCAAAGCAAAATTAAGTATAAAAGATATATGGATATTGATTATCAAAATATTACTATTGATGAACTACAAAATGAATTGTTTACTACAAAACAAGTAACTGTTGCTGTTTTGCGATTAGATAAAATAGACCCCATACTATCGGGTAACAAACTTTTTAAACTGCATTATTTTTTACAACAAGCAAAAGAACAAAACAAAAATACAATTGTAACATTTGGTGGTGCGTATAGTAATCATTTAGCAGCAACAGCTTATGCTTGCAAGCTAAATAAGTTGCAAGCAATAGGTATAATACGTGGAGAAAAACCTACAACCCCATCACACACCTTGCAGTATTGTGTTAAAAATAATATGCAACTGCAATTTATTAGTAGAGCCGAGTATGATAAAAAAGAAAAGAGTCAATTTTTGGCTACAGTACAAAATCAATATAAAAATACACTAGTAATACCCGAAGGAGGATTTAGCAGTTTAGGCAGTAAAGGTGCAGGTTTAATTATGGATGTATTTAATGTACATAACTACACCCATATTTGCTTGGCAGTAGGAACGGCTACAACCTTAAGCGGCATTATACAAAATGCTACAAAAAGCCAACAAATAATAGCCATCCCTGTTTTAAAAGGCATGACAGATTTAGAGAAAAGAATGAATACCTTAATCTATCAAAAATACAACCCAACGCAATTAACAACTTGGAGTGAGTATCACTTTGGCGGTTATGCAAAAAAAACAACTGCTTTATTTAATTTTATGAATGAATGTTGGGTTAAGTACAAGCTACCACTCGATTTTGTGTATACTGCCAAAGCCTTTTATGGCGTAATAGATAAAATTGGTAATGATTTTTTTCCTCCATCTAGCAACATTCTATTTATACATACAGGAGGCTTACAAGGCAACTTATCTTTACCTGCTAACACATTATTATTTTGAATTTTAACAACCCTTTATCTTTGCACCTAAATAAAAAATTAAACGGTACAGTTTAAGCAGTATGAAAAACGTTAGTTGGCTTTTATTTTTTGGTATACTTTTTTTTAGCAAGCAATCTTTTGCACAAAATTTTTTGCCAGCACTTAACGCAAAAAATGTGGATGGCAAAATAATTATTTCTTGGCAAAACAATTATACACAGCCAATTGCAACTTTAAGTATACAACGATCGTTCGATAGTTTAAAAAATTACACTACTATAGGCAGCGTACTTAATTCGCAGAATACCGAAAATGGTTTTGTTGATAACAAACCACCTTATACCAAAATGTATTACCGTGTATTTGTAGCGTTTGAAGGTGGTAAATATGTATTTAGTAATATAGTTAGACCTATAAAGCAAAAGCCTATCGAAACTGATACGGTTATTACTACTATTTTTATTTATCCCCCAAACGAAAATGCTTTAGTTAAAGATAATACTGGTGTAAAAATTTTAATATCTACCCCAAAGAATACGATTGGTAAAATTCAACCAAAAACAACTTTACCCGAAATAGTAACACCTAAAATTGTTACTTATCCAAGCAAATTAATATTTACAGCAAAAACAAATGCATTAGTAATAGATTTACCCGGCGGAGATATTAAAAAGTATTCGATTAAATTTTTTACCGAAAAAAATGAGCCTGTTTTTGAATTAAAAAACTTACCTAGTAATTATTTAATTTTAGAAAAAGTAAATTTTGAACGAAGTGGTTGGTACAATTTTGAACTCTACGAAAATGGCATTTTAATGCAAAAAAACAAATTTTTAATACCAAAAGATGTAAAGAATAATAGGTAAAATTGTTTTAGAAAATTACTCCACCATCTCTATCCCAAAAACACCTGCAAATTTCAACTTTAAAACTTCTTTTACTTCATCATAATTAATGGTACGCCCTAATTCTTTTTCAATACTAGTGACCTGTTTGTTTACAATACCACAAGGTATAATATTGTTAAAAAAACTTAAATCGGTATTAACATTTAGTGCAAAGCCATGCATAGTAATCCATCGGCTACAACGTACACCAATAGCACATATTTTACGTTCCCTACCAGGCACATCAGGCTCTATCCATACACCAGTTTCGCCCTTGCTTCTATGGCCAATAATACCATATTCAGCAATGGTTTGTATAATTACTTCCTCCAAATTGCGTAAGTATTTGCCTATATCGGTATAAAAATTTTCTAAATCTAAAATAGGATAACCTACGAGTTGTTGTAAGCCATGAAAAGTAATATCTCCTCCCCTATTGGTTGCAAAAAAAGCAATATCATTTTGTTGCAATTCGGCATCACTCATTAATACATTTTCTTTTTTACCACTTTTGCCTAAGGTGTAAACAGATGGATGCTCACAAAACAACAAGTAGTTTTTTGTAGCCACTATTTCTGTATTGTTTTCTGCCTGTAGCTCATCAATAAAAACTGGCTCTGTTCTTAATAGTCTTTTTACCGCTAAATTTTGCTGCAATAATTCTTCTTGATAATCCCAAGCTGCCTTGTATTCAATAATGCCTAAGTCTTTAAATATAACTTGCTGTTTATCCAACTCAATTGTTTTATTTTGCAAAGATAAGAAACGATAAATGATCAAAAAATGAAGAACGAAGAACTAGAAAATATAGATAACGAAGAACTTTACGAAAAACTTGCTATTACAATAGATAAAGGGCAAGAGCCTTTGCGTATAGATAAATTTTTAATGCAACGAATAGAAGGTGCTACACGTAACAAAATACAACAAGGTATTGATGATGAAATGGTTTTAGTAAACGATAAACCAATTAAAAGTAATTACAAAGTAAAACCGTATGATAAAGTAGTTGTATATACCGATAATTCGCCAGAGCATAACGAAATTATTCCCCAAAATATTCCTATACAAATTGAGTACGAAGATGATGATATATTAATTATAAATAAGCCAGCAGGCATGGTGGTTCACCCAGGTAGTGGCAACCCAAATGGCACATTGGTAAATGCAGTGGCGTATTATTTATTACAACAAAACCCTACCCTTACCGAAAATGAATTATCTAGATTTGGCTTAGTGCACCGTATAGATAAAAACACCAGTGGCCTATTAGTAATGGCAAAAAACAAAGCCACTATGACGGATTTAGCCAAACAATTTTTTAACCACACCGTTCACCGCCGTTACAATGCATTAGTCTGGAGAGATTTTGAGCAAGATGAAGGCACCGTAACTGCCCATGTAGGCCGCCACCAACGATTTAGAAAATTATTTACTGCATACCCCGATGGAGATTTTGGTAAAGATGCCATAACACACTATAAAGTACTAGAACGATTTAATTATGTAACCCTTATTGAATGCAGGTTAGAGACAGGGCGTACACATCAAATTAGGGTACATATGCAGCTGATTGGTCATCCGCTTTTTAACGACGATTTTTATGGCGGTGATAAAGTAGTAAGCGGTACCATATTTACAAAATATAAACAATTTGTAGATAATTGTTTTGCCCTTTGCCAACGGCAAGCCTTACATGCAAAAGAGTTAGGTTTTATACACCCTACCACAAAAAAACAAATGCTATTTACCAGCGAACTACCTGAAGATTTAACTGCTGCCATAGATAAATGGCGTAGATATGTGGCTGTAAAATAAAGTCGATTTTAGAGTACAGTATTTCGTTTATGGCTATTTTTTTACCCTATTAATTTTTTAGCGGTATCCATATCAATTTCCTTTTCCCATTTAGCAACAACTATAGTTGCAACGGTATTGCCTATAATATTGGTTAGCGCTCTTCCTTCGCTCATAAAACGATCTATCCCAAAAATTAATGCAATGGCGGCTACTGGTATATGCCCAACGGTTGGCAAGGTTGCTGCTAAAACAATAAAGCCGCTACCGGTAACACCCGCAGCACCTTTTGAAGTTAATAATAAAACCAACAGCAGCGTAATTTGTTGGCCAATATCAAGTGGGGTATTAGTTGCTTGTGCTAAAAAAACTGCCGCCATGGTTAAATAAATAGAGGTGCCATCAAGATTAAAAGAATAACCGGTTGGTACTACAAGGCCTACCACAGGCTCGGAGCAGCCAACTTTTTCTAACTTTTTAATAAGGCTAGGCAAAGCGGCCTCTGAAGAGGATGTACCTAAAACAATCAGTAACTCTTCTTTAATAAATGCAATAAGTTTAAAAATATTAAACCCGGTATATTTTAAAATACCGCCTAACACCACCACAATAAATAAAATACAGGTAATATAAAACGAGCCCATTAATTGCCCTAATTGTGCCAAAGAGCCAACACCATATTTACCAATGGTAAACGCCATAGCGCCTAATGCACCTAATGGAGCTACTTTCATAATTATTTTGATGATGGCAAATAGCCCAGTTTCCAACGATTGAATTCCTTTTAAAAGCGGTGCTGCTTTTTCGCCAATTTTTGATAATGCAAACCCAAGCAGTACAGAAAAAAACAATACCTGAAGAATATTGCTGGTGGATAAGGCATTCACAATATTTTCTGGAATAATATGCATAAAAAAATCTCCTATACTTTGGCTCTTACTTTCGGAAATATAATTTTGAATATCTTTTGTATCTAAAGAAGCAACATCAACATTCATGCCTACTCCAGGTTTTAAAATATTAATTACAATCAGCCCAATAATCAATGCAAGTGTAGTTACCACTTCAAAATAAAGAATAGCTTTTAACCCTACTCGTCCAACTTTTTTTGTGTTTTGCATACCAGCAATGCCAGTAACAATAGTGCAAAAAATAATTGGAGCAATCATCATTTTTATCAGCTTTATAAAACCATCTCCCAAAGGTTTTAGCTGAACGCCAAAAGAAGGATAGAAATGACCAACTATAATACCAATAACAATGGCAATGATTACTTGTACATATAAAACCTTTAAATATTTCATGAGCTACATAAGTTAAACATCCATTAAAATTACGAGTTAATCGGGTGAGGTTATTTTTTATAAAAGCCATTTAGTGTTAGCCAAACTAAAGCTTCTGGTAACCAATATTTATCTTCTACTTTATTATACATAGCAAAGCCATGACCACCTTTTTTATAAAGTATAAGTTTTGCTGCAACGTTATTTGCAATAAGCCCATTGTAATAAGCAATACTGTTACCCACCAAAGAAGTTTTATCATCCTCTGCATGAATGATAAAAGCTGGGGGGGTGGTTGTAGTAATATGTAACTCTGGCGAATACTTTATTTTATCTTCTAAAGAAATATTTTTGCCTAATAAATTACCACGAGAGCCAGATGTTTTTGAAGTAAGTGAATCTAAAAAACTAATAATAGGGTAAGCTAATAAGGTAAAGGCTGGTTTATGTGTTTCAAAAGTAGTTGCTGCCATTGCAGTAAGATGGCCTCCGGCAGAAAACCCTAAAATACCTATCAGCGAAGTATCAATATTCCATTTTTTTGCATTGTTGTACACCATATCTATTGCTTGCTTTAAATCAAGCAAAGGCGCTTTGCTAAAGTCGGTGTAGGCCGAGTCCCTTTTGGTTCTATATTTTAAAACAAAAGTGGCAATACCTGCCTTAGCAAATTCTTTAGCCGCATCGTAACCGCCATCTTCAATAGATAGCCTGTTATAACCGCCACCCGGGCAAATGATTACTGCTGTGCCAGTAGCGTTACCTTTTTTAGGCAGATAAACAGTTAGCGTTGGCTTGGTTACACTAGTTATAAAAAACCGTTCGTTACCACTTTTGGAGTTTGACGCAGTTTCGTTATCCAAAACATCTAATGAAAGTGGCGCTGTACCTGTGTATAATGTAAGTATCTGCTGTGCTTTACAAGACAGATTGGTAACGATAATTAAAAAAATTACTACTTTTTTCATTCGAATAAAAAATATCTGTGCTATACGTGATAGCATAAAAAATAACAAATCATTCCATATTATTAATAAACCTGTTATTGATTAGCAGGTGTACGAACATATAGGCCAGGTATTGGGCTTGGCACCGATGTGTTTCTATCAATTTCGCTTTGTGGGTACAAAAACCGTTGTGGTAATTGAGTGCCATTATTAGGTGCTACTGGAACTCTAACAAGGGTTTCATTTTGTGTCCTTCGCATATCATTAAAGCCTTCAATTTGTCCAACGAAATTTACATAACGTTCTTCTAAAATTTCTCGTAACAACGCTTGGTCTGCTGTTACAGAAGTTATAGGAGGTAGCGTTGATAATGTGAAAACAGTACTACCAACATTAACGGTAGCAAAATTTCCTACAGATGCAAATTTTCTCCAAATAATTATTCTAACTGAAAAGCGATTGGTTGTCATTGGCACCGCTGCACTTAAGCCTACCGAAAGGGGTAAAACGCCGCTTAATACTTCTCCTGCACTACCACTAGGGGTAAGGTAAGTAAACGTAGCCCAATTATCGGTTGAGTAAGCAACTGCTGCACTTAAAGAACCTGCCCCTGTAAGAGTTGCTGGTACCGAAATATTTTGCATGGCAAAAGTTGATCCTGGTGCAGTTGTTATATCGTACTGTACATAACGAGTGGTATTATTAAAAGTAATACCCGAAAAAGTTGAATTAACTGTTGTGGTTGTTCCTTCTCCAGCCCAGTTAGGGTTTGTAGTTGTGCTATCTCCATTGGCATTACCTGTTAACTTCATACCATTACTTCTGTAAACAGGTACCGAAAACCCTGTTGTTGTTACAGCGGCAGGCGTAATTGATGTAGCACCAGGCCCTAGTACTACACCTGCAGCATTTGTTGTAAGCGCATAAGTAACAAAAGGATTGTTTGAGTTTTCTATACCTCCGGTGGCAAAATCTGAAGCCGTATAGGGATCGTATCTAAACGTACCAGCAACTGCGTAAGTGCTGCTTAAATGTGCACCTGTATTAAGCCAAGCTCTGTAGGTATTTAATCGGTTAAGTCCTGCTGTAAATCCATTTAACCTATAATCTGCTTCTGCCAATATCAATAAATTTTCGCCAAACGTAATTAGGGGGAATGGTGTTGTTTTATGAAAAGCACCACCAACATTATTATAATTAATATCGGTACCGCTTCTATATAAATACCTATACCTGCCTGTTTCATTTGTTTTGCTATTACCTCTGTATTTTGCGCCTGCTGGGTTTATAATAGAAACCGCATACGTTCCGGCTGCACTCATAAATCCTGGTCTTTCATCAACCATAAATTGAGCGTATAGGTTTGAGCCATTTGCATTATCAATATGCGTCATTACCATACTATTTGCATTTGTGCTAATACCATTTTGGGCTGCTGCAATGGCTAAAGAATATTGCTTTGTTTGCAAATAATACCTAGCTTTTAACGTGTAGGCAGCCTGGCTCCACTTTACATTATCGCCTTGGTAAATAATATCTTGTGCGGCAAAGTTTATAAAGGATGTAGAGTTTAGATTTTTAATTGCACTATCTAACAATACCTGTAAAGAGTCGTATAATTTTAATTGTGGCTCAAAAGCAGGGTTAACATAGCGTTCATCATATACCTGACTATAAGGAATATCGCCCCACAACACCAACGCTGTACCTGCAGCATGAGCCTCTATAACCTGTGCTACGCCAGCTAACCTGCGGTTGTTAACCTCAATAGATTTTTGCCTCATTAAACGACAATTTTTTATGGTTGCCGCAAATACTTGGCTCCACGTATCGTTATAATCGTTAGCAATAACATTATACAACTGGTAACTATTATATTGAAAAAGTTGGCCCGAAAAATATCCGCTCCACATACCAGCTCTTCTAGCCAATTCACCCTCTTGTACTATTACATTAGAAAGCTCTACGCCTGTAAGCATTGTTACGGCGGTTGCGTCCTGTGCGTTGTTAGGGTCTATATTAATACCATCCACAATTTTTTTACACGATAAAAAAGAAAGGGATATAAGTACAATTAAAAATGCAATTTTATTCTTCATACAAAAGCAGTTTAAAAAAATTAAAAATTAAGTTTTATCGTAAACAGATATGATCTTGTGCCAGGGTTATTAAAATAAACAATACCTCTACCCGAGCCAGACCCTTCAAGATTACTATCAGGATCAATTGTTTTTAGATTACTGTTTACCCAAAGATTACGGCCACTAACTTCAAAGTTTACAGAGCTTAGTCTGGTAAATTTTGGAAGACGCTTTCTTGTTAAGCGATAAGATAGGGTTACTTCACGAAGTCTTGTCCAAGAAGCATCTGTAATAAACGGCTCTAACACATTCCCAAAAAAACCACCAAGGCCATTATACCAGCTTTGATCTAGGGCTACATCTCCTGCACCAAAATTTCCTATATTACCCCTAAATGGTGTGCCAGCTAAAATTGTAGCACCGCTAACCGTTTTAAGATTTGTTGTGGAAACGCTTTCGTTACCCGTTGTTTGGCTAACCCCATAATCACGAAGTACAGCTTCGGTTGCATCAACAATATCTCCACCTTGTGAGTGTTCGAACAAGGCGTATAACTTAAAGTTTTTATACTCTACATTTAATCCTAAACCACTCCTCCAATCCGGATTAGGATCGCCTAAAACTTTTTGCTCTACCTCCGATGTTGGAAACCCATTTGCGTTCAACACATAAGCTCCTTTAAAATCTTTTTGAAAACCAATACCCCAAAGTGCACCAAGAGGATAGCCTTCAACCGCCCTAGACGAAACACCGTTTAGCCCACCCAATAAAATAGAAGCTGAGCCATTTAAATCGGTTACTAAATTGCGGTTTCTTGTCCAATTCCAGTCTACACTTACCAGCCAATTTTTCTTTTTTAGTACTTCATACGAAAAGTCTAACTCTATTCCTTTATTTTGAATAGAGCCTGCATTAGCATAAAGTGTATTAAACCCAGATGACGGTGCTTGTGGTATATCTAATAAAGCATCGGTAGTTTTGTTGCTATACCAAGTACCGCTTAGTGATAGCTTGTTATTTAAAAACCTTAAATCTGCACCTATTTCAAATTCTCTTTTCTTTTCTGGCCTTAAAAAAGGATTGCCTTTTGTACGGCTTTGAACATACGTACCTGTACCAAAAAGACTACCATCAAAATTGGGGTCAAGCAATTCTGTCCAATTAGGTACAAAGAAATTAGTGGTTGTTCTGTAAGCGGTTGGCTGAATACCTACAACACCATATGAACCTCTTAATTTTCCGAATGAAAATATTTTTGAGTTAGAAAACAAAGGCAGTTCAGAAAATTGCCAAGCCATATCTGCTGATGGGTAAAAAAAGCGGTTATTAGAAAGTTCTCCAAAAGTTGAGGCCGCCTCTACCCTTCCTGTAACGTTTACAAATAGTTGATTATATAATTCTGTACCAAGCGTTGCATAAGCAGCATTGGTTCTTGTGTTTTCTACACGATCAGTAATATTTCTGTTTGCAATAAGTGTATTATCAATATCTCGTGGCCCATCAGGAATAATAAAACTTGTACCCGTAGCACTTAACAGGCCTTCATTTGCACTGTTGTAATTAAAGCCAACCAACACATTTGTTTTTACATTAGGTCCAAATTCTTTTTTAGCCCTTGCTATAAAATCAATATTAAATTGTGTTTGGTTAAACTCATCTCTGCTATATAAACCAGACGCCGCATTAATGGTGTAATAAGGTAAATAGGTAAGTTCTTTTTCGGTAAAATAATCAAGCCCAGCCCTTAAGGTTACATCAAGCCATTTATTAGGCGTAATAAACAACTCGGAGCTATTAATAAAACGGTTTACGCTATTGCTATTATCTTGTTTATAAATCGTCCATAACGGATTACTAAACCCTGGTGTTGTAGTACCTAAATAACTCCGGTAAGCTCTTTGTTTGTTTGGAACAAAAGCTGCAGTAGGCGAAGAATAATAACTACCTGCATAATCTGTATTGTCAAAATCGGCAGGAGTACGAAGTAAACCAAGCATTGCACCGCCGCTGCTTGCACCTCTTCTAACCCTATCAGAATTGGTTAAAACATAAGAGGCTTTGTTTGATATTTTTAACCAATTATTCATTTGCCTAGATACATTAACACGGAATGTTGTTCTGCGGTAATTGCTATTGTTACGAATAACGCCTTGTTGATTCATATCGCCAATGCTCATAAAATAATTAGACTTACTATCACCACCGCTTATAGATAAGGAGTTGTTAAGAAACTGCCCGTTACGGAAAATGCTATTATAATTTTTATCTAAAAATGTTTCTTTACTATTTTTTGTAGTTATTGGATAATAAATAGTGCCTGTTGGATAACCCACAAAATAATCTGCACCTGTATTTACAGCATCGGCCCCACCAGCACGGTTAGCAATTTTATCGCCCCAGCTTCTTGCATTATTAGCTGCCCATAGGCCTCCGGTGCCTTGCCCATAAGCTGATTGCAATGGATAATTAAAGTTTACTTCATCAATTGAGTAGGTACTTTTAAAACTTATGTTTACTTTATTATTGTTTACGCCTTTTTTGGTAGTAATAATAATTACGCCGTTAGCAGCTCTGGTGCCCCAAAGTGCCGCAGCAGATGCCCCTTTTAAAACCTGCATAGAGGCTATATCATCAGGATTAATGTCGTTTAGCCTGCTTTGCTGTGTTACGCCTTGGCTTGTTTCGCCCCTGCTATCGCTGCTTATAGGTATACCATCTACAACAATAAGCGGATCGGTTCCTCTAGTGATAGTACTTTGGCCTCTAATTAAAATTTGTGAGGCAGCCCCAGGGTCGGAGCCCGATGACCTAGAAATACGAACACCAGATGCTTTTCCACCCATTCCATCAACAAGGTTTACCTCACCAGAGTTGGCTATTTGATCCCCATTAATTTTTGAGGTTGAATAGCCTAATTTATCTCTTTGTGTTTCGAAACCTAAGGCTGTAACCACTACGGATTGCATGTTTACAGACGATCCTTCTTCAAGCTCCACGTTAATAGTAGTTTTACCTTTTATAGGCTCCTCTATTGTTTTAAAACCCACTAAACTAAACACTAAAATTGCGTTTTGGGGGTTATCGGCAGTTATTAAATACCTACCAACGCTGTTTGTATTGGTGCCTTTTTGGGCTGTTTTTACCATAACGCTTACTCCTTCAAGGGGCTTACCAGTGGCTTTATCTGTAACCAATCCGCTAGTTTGAGCTAGTAATGAAGAGTTTGGTAACATAAAAAATCCTATAAATAGGATAAGCACAGTAAAAAAACTGACTTTTTGAGAACGTTTACTAAAGAAAGGGCATAGTAATTTTTTCATACACATAAATTTTGGCAATCATTTTATTAAAAAAAATCTACAGCAATTTAAAGAAAATAATGAGTACGCATTATGTATTCGTATTCGGAATTAGTACAAAATCATTACCTTAGTTACGGAAATGTTATAAATAAGTTCCGAAATTGCATAATATACTTATTATCAAAAATTTATGTTGAACATTAAAACTGGTAAAGAAGAAATTATTTACTTGCTTACAAAGGCAATTGAAAAGTTTAAAGCAGAAACCGGTCAGGCAATTATACAAAATACCAACCGAAAAAATTACGAGTCGCTAGCAATTTTGTTAAGTGATATTAGTAATCAGCTTCCTACAAGGTTTGAAGAGTTTGGGGCAGAAAGTTACAGTGTAGTACTAAATCAACAAAGCCAAGAGTACCCTCACAGAAAATATGATATTACTGGAGGACAAATAAAAGATGCTTTAATAGGTATTGTTGCCAATCCACGGCCTTTTTTGGTAGATGCTTGTTATATTTATTTATATGGAATAGGCAGGAAAGCGTTTAAGCAAAACCCAGTTGATGATAATTTATTGAAGCTGTCCGCCGAAGACAAAAAAGAAGAAAGTGACGTTTCGCAAAAAAAGAATGTTGGGCTTGTAAAAGAAATAAGCCTTTTAAAGAAAAAAAATAAAGTAAAGGGAAGAGTTATAAAAATAATGGCTACAGGTTTTGTAGCGTTATGTATAGTATTGGGTACATTATTTTTTATGCATAAAAATTCAATAGAAGATTGGCAAACCTTAAAGAAAAATATGAATATTCTTCCTTATCAGCCAACACAACAAGAAATAGATAGTTTAGAGGGGGTTTGGATATGTTATACAGGCTCTCCACAAGCAAGAATTTCTGATCCATCTAGGTATCATAAAGTAGTATCAAACTTAATAGAGGTAAACTATAAAGATGGTTACTTTACATTTAACCGTTTTGGGGCAAGCTTTAATCATATTGGTTATATGCAGTTTGAATCTCCGGGCATTGTATCTATTTATTCCCGAATAAAAAATAACTCAACCAACACCGAATCGCCTAGGCACTCCTTATTAAACTTAAATACTGGTAAAAATTATTTAACTGCAATTTCTGCTTCTTGGAATTTTGATATGGGAGAAAAAAATAAAATAATAGGCATACGAGAAGTGTATATAAAATTAGGAAAAGGTGGCGTTTTGGAGGAGGTAATAAATGAAATTGAAAACGCCAGTTGTAAATGTAAAGTAATACGTTGGCGGCAAGAGGGTGCTAAAACAAAGTCTTTTTATTTAAAAAACGAATTGTTAGACTCTTTAGATTTAAACGAAATAAAACCCTTGATTAATGAGAAAAGTATTTTACTTAATATACCAGAAGATGGGTTAGTGCTTGCCACCGACACTATTAAGTAAACCGGCGGGTACCTTTTTAGATAATATAAAAGAAGGGTTGTAGAAATGAACATATAGTAAAATAATAGGTATCTTACAAGATAGAAACCTTCGCCAATCTACCTAATTTTGGGGTGATAAGCGAAAGTTTGTTTCGCCTATAAGCTAGTTAGCTGTGATTAAAAAAAATGAAAAAATGAAAAGAATTATTATTGTTCTAATTTTCTCGATTGTTTCGTTACCACAAATCTTTGCTCAAAACACTTCATCTACTGATTTCATTGGACAATGGACGTGTGATAAGACATCGGTTGAGATGGTTATTTGGAAAGACAAATATGGAAGCTTTCAAGTTGTAAGCTTTGATAAATCTGGTGGACAGGTTTTAGAGTGCTATAATATAAAGGCAAAAAACTTAGTATTGTCATTTACTACAAGAACTAGATCAACAAATGCTGTAATAAATAGCACATATACACTAATTGATGAAATGCATTTAATTCAAATAATTGCAGCGGACATGGAATACGAAGAAATAAAATTGTATTGGAAAAAGTTGAAATAATTAATTTGGAAATATTAACCACAGCTAACACGGGTTTGGCAAAAGTGGCGGTTCATTGCTCCGCAGACACATTTGTGGTTAATCAAAGTTTGGTTCTCCGCATCAACATTTGTGGTGAAAATCGCCACCTTCGCCAAGCCCGAA
>CAILUU010000047.1 GCA_903837525.1 uncultured Bacteroidota bacterium
ATTAAAAATAAAACGCTATGAATAATATAGACTACTTTAAAAAGTTTATGCCGGCTATACCAGATTTAGCCAATATGAACTTTGATGTATTGTCCTATACACGTGTTAGCTCAAAAGATCAGTTCACGAATAATTCAAGTGTATCTAACCAAAAAGATCACAATATTAATTATGCAAAAGAGCATAAATATAATATTATTGAGGAGTTTGGCGGTACCTACGAAAGTGCTAAATCTGACTTCACGCGTAAGGAGTTCAAGCGCTTAATTGATAAAATTAAAACAAGCAAAAAGAAACCCTATGCAATCTTAGTATTTAAGATGAGCCGTTTTTCACGCTCAGGTGGCAATGCTATAGGATTAGTGAACCAATTGGTCGAAGAATTAAAGGTTCACTTAATTGAAACAAGTTCTGGTAATTCAACTACTACTGAAAGAGGTAAAGTTGCCATTTATGAAAGCTTATTCCATGCTTACAAGGAAAACATTGAACGTATGGAAATTATAAGGCCTGCTATGCAAACTTTTATTAAAAATGGCGGACGATTTGGTTCTGCACCTATAGGTTATGACCATTATGGACCTAGAGTTAAAAAAGAAGGATTCCTTAGTTCAAAGCAAAGGTTTGAAATCAATAAAACGGGAATCATACTTAAAGATGCATGGAAATGGAAAGCCAGTGGTTTATATAATGATGTTCAAATAATTGGTAAGTTAGCAATGCGTGGAGTAAAGATTCGTCCACAATATATTTCCAGTATGTGGCGCAACCCATTTTATTGTGGTATTAATGTCAACAGAATGGTGGACAAACCCGTACAAGGTGATTGGGAGAAAATAGTAAGTGTTGAGGAGTTTAAGAAGGTACAAGATGTGATTTTTAAACATCCACATGACCATTTACATAATATTGAAAATGACAAACGTCCTCTTACACATCTTATTAATTGCATCCATTGTGAATCTATTTTGGTTGGCTATGAGGTGAAGAAAAAGGGACTGCACTATTACCGCTGTCCAAAGTGCAATGGCGTAAGTGTAAATGCGAATAGTACACCAAAAGCAAAACGTATAGGTGCGAATGATCTCTATAAGGACTTCCTTAAGAGTTATACTTTGGATGAAGAATTTATACCAGTTCTTAAGTTCCAAATTGAAAAATTGTATGATTATCACAATGACCATAACAAGGTTGACCAAGAAAACTTATTAGCTCAAAAAAGGGAATTAGAAGGACAACTAAAGGATTCGAAAATACGTCTTGGCTTGGGGGTAATTGACGCAGAAACTTTTTCATTAACCAACCAACACATACAAGAAAGGATAGCGGCTATTGAGTCCAAAATTGATTACGAGCAACCGACAAAATCTAACCTCGAGATTATGATTGATGATTCTTTAGCCATGGCCTCACAACTCAATGTGGTATGGGATCGTAGCGATTTGGAAAACAAAAAAGTTATGAGTAGAACCCTATTTCCAGAGGGTGTGCTATATGACCCCAAAAATCACCGTTATCTAACCAAAAACGTTAACAGTTATTTTGGTCTAATCAATACATTATCAACAAATTATAAGGAAAATAAAAAGAGGACAAACCAATCTGCTGCTGATTTATCCCCTTTAGTAGCGAGACCGGGATTTGAACCCGGGACCTCAGGGTTATGAAGATTTTTTGAGAAAATGAAGGCATTGATTTGTAGTTAGTTATGTTTTAGGAAAACGGAAAACGACCGATTTGGACCGAATTCAGGGGGTGTTTTCCTCACACAGCGGGTTGGACTAGTTCTAACTGCTAAATCTCTGAAAATTGTATGTTTAAAAGCATTAGAAACTCATTAAGTTTGATCTTTTTAGAAGAAAAAGAGATGGTGAATGTAAGTAAGGGAAAGAATTCATCTAATTTTGAATTAACAATAATAAGATGATAGTTACAGAAAAAATCTTCGAGTCTTTTAAATGGATAGATATTGAAAACCCAAATAAAAACGACTTAGAGAAAATCACAAGCCAGTATCATTTAAACTACTACTTAATAAAAGATAGTTTAGAAAAAGGTCACTTGCCAAAATATGAAAAATCATATAAACTTGACTTTTTTATCTTCAGAGCATACACGTCAAATGTATCTCTAAATATCGACGAAATTGGTGAAATGTCTAATAAGATTGCATTCTTTATTTTAGAAGATACCCTTTTTACAATACATCGTGCAAATTTTAGTTTTTTGAAAATTCACGAGGAAAAACATATTAAAATTCAGGAACTTTTTCTGAGGATTGTTGGTTCTATGACAGAAACATTTAGCAAACCGACTCAAGATCTTTCTTCAAAAATTACCGAGATTGAAAAAACTATTTTTTTAAAAGATCATAGAAAAGTATTACTAGAAGAACTTTACTTTATAAAATCCCAATCAAGAATATTAA
>CAILUU010000048.1 GCA_903837525.1 uncultured Bacteroidota bacterium
AAATTATTAATAATAATAAATAAATAAAGTCTGCCATTGGTGGATTACTAACTATATGAGTAAAGAATTAACAACAAGAGCAGCAGATTATTCGCAATGGTATAACGACCTTGTAATTAAAGGCCAACTAGCCGATTACTCTGCAGTACGAGGCTGTATGGTAATAAGGCCTTACGGTTTTGCCCTATGGGAAAACATGAGAGATCAGTTAGATAAAATGTTCAAAGATACTGGGCATGTAAATGCATATTTCCCACTTTTTGTACCTAAAAGTTTATTTGAGGCTGAGGAAAAAAATGCCGAAGGTTTTGCAAAAGAGTGTGCTATTGTAACCCATTATCGATTAAAAGCCGACCCTGATAATAAGGGTAAATTAATGGTAGATCCTGAAGCAAAGTTGGAAGAAGAATTGGTTGTTCGTCCAACTAGCGAAGCTATTATTTGGAATACGTATAAAGGTTGGATACAATCCTACAGAGATTTGCCCATACTTATAAATCAGTGGGCAAATGTAGTACGATGGGAAATGCGTACTCGTTTGTTTTTACGCACAGCCGAATTTTTATGGCAAGAAGGGCATACCGCACATGCCACAAAACAAGAAGCCATTGAAGAAACAAAAAAAATGTTAGAAGTATATGCCGATTTTGTAGAAACCTATATGGCAGTGCCTGTAATTAAAGGAGTAAAAACCGCTAACGAACGTTTTGCTGGGGCCGAAGATACCTATTGTATTGAGGCGTTAATGCAAGATGGTAAAGCATTGCAAGCTGGTACAAGTCATTTTTTAGGTCAAAATTTTGCAAAGGCTTTTGATGTAAAATTTAGTGATAAAAACAATGTGTTAGAGTATGTGTGGGCAACAAGTTGGGGGGTAAGTACACGCTTAATTGGTGCATTAATAATGGCACATAGCGATGATCAGGGATTAATTATGCCACCCAAAATTGCACCTATACAAGTAGTAATTGTACCCATTTATAAAGGCGAAGAAAGTAAGCCTATTGTGGATGAAAAGGCTAATGCCATTATTGCGGAACTAAAAGCTTTAGGCATAAAAGTTAAGTACGACAATAACGATAATGCAAGACCAGGTTGGAAATTTGCAGAATACGAATTAAAGGGAGTGCCCGTACGTATTGCTATGGGCTTACGAGATATTGAAAACAATGTTGTAGAGGTAGCAAGAAGAGATACTAAAGAAAAAAACACCATGGCATTGGATGGGTTGGCACAACATATTGTAACCTTGTTAGATGACATACAACAAAATATTTACAACAAAGCATTAGCCTACAGAAACGAACATATTACCCCTGCAAATAATTGGGATGAGTTTGTAAAATTATTAGATGAAAAAGGAGGCTTTATAGCAGCACATTGGGATGGTACACCAGAAACTGAAGAAGAAATTAAACAACAAACCAAAGCAACTATACGCTGCATACCATTAAATAATAAACAAGAGGATGGAATTTGTATTTTAAGTGGTAAGCCAAGTAAAGAAAGAGTGTTGTTTGCAAGAGCATACTAAGTTAATTAAGAATTAAAAATTAGGAAATTAAAAATGCTGCTCACACTAATTATCAATTATCAATTATCAATTATAAATTGGTTAGAGCAACACCAACTGCCTTGCATTTTTAAAAAACTTACCCATTTTGATTGCCCAGGGTGTGGTATTCAACGTGCTGGTATAGAGTTGTTAAAAGGTAATTTAGGGGAGAGCTTTAAGTTGTATCCAGCACTTATGCCAATTATTGTACTTTTTATTATTTTGGCATTACATCTTTCCAAAAGATTAGCAAATACTATTAAAGTTTTAAAATTTTCTTACATATTATGCATATCTATTATCTTGGTAAGCTATATTTACAAAATATTTAACTATCAAACTAACTAAAATGACAGATCAAAGCAACGATTATTTATCCAATATTAATGGTAATCAACAACAATTACCGAATGCAACTACGACATTAGTTTTAGGCATACTATCCATAGTAGTATGTTTTATTTGTGGCATTATTGCTTTGGTAATTTCTAATAAAGATGTTGCTTTATATAAAGCCAACCCAAGTCAATACTCCATTGCATCGTATAATAATATAAAGGCTGGCAGAGTTTGTTCAATTATTGGGTTGTGCTTACAAATAGTGGGTATAGTTATTTACATCATATTTATAGTATTTGTGGTATCTGCTATTGGATCTACCAGAAATTATTAAATTTAATAAAATACGTTCCAAAAACCAACAGTTTATTTATTAAAAGGGTCTTGTTATTTAGTATTATTCTTACTAAAAGCAGCTTTACAGCGAATTATTCTTTTGTAGCTAAATAATTATAATCTTCCAGCAGTTTTTCCAAAAATTGCTCAGGATACATTTCGGTAGTTTTTTTTAAACGTTTTTACTTTGTATGCTACTCGGTTACACATGTCATAATTGTTACTTTTAATAGCTCTTGTTACGACGCCCTTAATAGTATTTATATCTCTATCGCTTAATCGCATTACGGTAGGGAATATTACTTTATGGTCGGTTGTGTTTACTTACATAAAAACTGTATTATTTAACGATAGTTTTGTTTTGGTGTTTACAACTACAGTACCTGCAATAATATCGCCAAGGCGTTGATTTTTTGCACTTACTGCAATAATAACAACAACAATGCCTAATAAAGTAGTAATAAACGTGTACACCAATAATGAGCCAAATACCATTATACTCAATCCAATAAAAACATTCATCTTTATACATGACATTATTTTTTCTTACTACTGTCAAGGCAAACCATTTAATGCTATAAGTATTAGACTTAGTAGCTAATAATTTTAACCCACTATCTTTACTAAAAAATCTATCTAAAAAAATAATTATTTAGTTGGCTAAAAAAGAAACATACCGCTATAAACATGCGGATAAAATAGCACCCACTCATCAGCCTTTACAACAATTTGTAAACATAAGTGCCGAAAAGAAAAATGAGTTTGAAGAAGGTAAAGTTATTTTAATTGATAAACCTATTCATTGGACTAGTTTTGATGTAGTACGAAAAATACGAGGTAGTATTCGGATAAAAAAAGTAGGTCATGCTGGAACGCTAGACCCCCTAGCTACAGGGCTATTAATTGTTTGTACGGGTAAATTTACTAAGCAAATAAATACTTTTATGGCTGCCGAAAAAGAATATACAGGTACATTTACCTTGGGGCATATTACGCCTACTTACGATTTAGAAAGTACACCTGAACAGCCTAAAGACATTTCTTTTGTTACAGAAGAAATTATACAAAAAACAACACTTCAATTTATTGGCGAAATAGAACAGTTTCCACCTATTTATTCTGCCATAAAAAAGAATGGAATGGCTTTATACGAATTAGCACGAAAGGGAGTTGATGTAGAATTAAAAGCCCGTAAAATAACTATTCATAAATTTGAAATTACCAAAATTGAACTACCCATTCTATATTTTAAAATTGTTTGCAGTACTGGTACCTATATAAGAAGTGTTGCTAATGATTTTGGCGCTGCAGTAGGCTGCGGAGGCTTTTTAAGTAGTCTACGGCGTACTAAAATTGGAGATAGTACAGTTGAAGATGCTATAGGAATGGAAGCATTTATTGAATCTATAAGTGGTTAATAGGTTCAGTTGGAAAAACTTTATGTTTTAAAATTAATTTTGAAAATCAATGATCAAAAAAATTAAAACGGATAACTTATTCCAATTGTAAAATTCATATTGTTGTATCGCCACTCTTTATATTCTTTTTTAAATAATTTTCCAAAAGCATCATTAAAGCCAATAGACGGTACTTTCCATCCATTATTTTCGTAAGCTAATTCAGGTCGTTTAAATCTAAAGCCTAAATCAAATCTTAGTACAACATAATTAAAATCTAAGCGAAAGCCAGTGCCAGCTGCTATTCCTAAATCTCTATATAAATGTTTAAATTGAAAAGAAGCACTATCATCACCTCCAAACGTTGCATTTCGTAAATTCCAAATATTGCCAACATCTGCAAAAAGTACACCTTTTAAAATAAGTGCATTAGGTATTATTTGTGCTAATGGAAAGCGATATTCAATATTACCTTCTATACGTATATCGCCCGTTCTATCATTAAATTTATTTTCTGTGTAAGGTGTAAGTGGCTGTCTTCCCCTGCCAATACCTCGTATAGGCCACCCCCTCATACTATTAGCACCTCCTCCAAAGTATTGTTTAAAAAACGGCAGGGTAGTATCTTTTTTTGAGGAGATACCAACACCACTAAAAAAACGAAATACCAAATTAGCTTTTGGGTAAGTAATGGAATGTATATATTCAACATCAGCTTTAATAAATTGTCGCCACAAGCCATTTTCTTTACTAAATATTCCTCCAATACTTCTTAACGGAAACAACATAAAGCCAGACTCTTCAATATTTACATTAAAGCTATGCTGTTTGTTTGTATTCTTTTTATTTACTCTTGTGGAAGCATAACTAGCACTCATACCTGCTACTAAAGACGTATTAAATGAATACCGTAAAAACGGATTTTGGTTTAGCGTATTTTTAAAGCTATCTGTTTCGTTATAAAGTTTAGCATACTCAATATTTAATAATTTTATAATCCATTTATCCTGCTTCTTATTATTCCAATTAATACCAGTTGCAATATTTATTGATTGAAGGTTAAATAAATTAATACGATTTATGTAGGAAGGTGTTACATTTAAAAATGATTCTTGATTAAATGAGTTAAGCTTAAATTTTTCGAAAATACGCCTCACCGGTTTTATAAATTTGGGTAATACTAAATTTAGACTATAACTCACCTCATTAGAATTTACAATACTACCCCCAACGTTTTTATTTGCGCCTAAATTTAATTCAACACCAGATCTAATAGCATTTGTCATTTTAATAGCTTCTTTATTTACATTACGGTTTGTAATAGAGGCGTTACCACTAAGCCCTAATAAATTACCAGCGTTTACGGTTGTAACATTATTACTATTACTATTAGCACTATAACTAGCTTCCAAACTAGTTTCAAAGCTGTATTTAAAACCAGGCATTAATTGTACAATTAAATCTATTTTGTTACTGTCTTTTATTTCTTTTATTAGTATGTTCGTATTTTGCCAAACACCCATTTTTGCAAAACTAGTTAACGATTTATAGTAATTTTCTTGGTTATATAAATCCCCTTTTTTTAAAAACATTTTTTGTGCTAAAAAATTTGGTTTAAATAATTTCGAGTGATAACGAATAATACAATTTTCAGTTACTTTTTCTGTTAGCGTAGGATCATTTAATGAGTCACCAATTTTATAATCGGGTAGTATATAAATATTATTAATGTAAAATTGATTTATTCTAGATTTATCGGCTGGAGGATTTAATACAATGGCTATTTTTATAGTGGGTGAATCTATTTTGGCTTGTGCCTCTGCTAGCAACTGCAATTGTTCAAACGGATCGTCGCTAATAGTCGTCAATGCAGCTATTGATGTATCTCCTCGTACTTTTAATTCTTCTGCGGTAAATTTATAGTAGCCATTATTTCTATACACTTCAACTAGTCTAGCAATTTCTCCTAATATAGATATTTTTGTTATGGGTTGGTTTTGTTTTAATAAGGTGTTATTCAAATTTTTATTGGTAATGAGTTGTAGTATACTATCTTTTAAATAATAATCAATTGATTCTATTCTTGTTGGTTTACCTACTTTAACACTATACTGCACATTTACTTTTTGTTCTTTACCCATTGTAATGGTATCTGCTTTAAAACTTGTATTTGCACGGTAGTAACCTAAGTGCAACATAGATGCCTTCATATTTTCGGCAGATAATGCAGAATAGGCACTGTCGTATACAGGAGGCTTATCTATATAATGTAAAAAAAATAAAACATCTTTAATTCTAACTTTAGAGCTATCTTCAAATTGTCCATTTAATCGTTGTTTTAATGCATTTCTTTCGTCTTTGGTAAAATTTCCTTCCTTAACTTCGATTCTATTTTTAGCAACAAATGGTTTACCTTTTTGGTATTTACGAGGAATGGTACAGGCACTAAAAAGTATTGAAAATGCTAAACCAACTTTCAATAGCTTTAAATACATATTTTTATGTAGGGCAATAAAATTCATAAATAGTTATAATGTTTAGCAAAACACATACCAAATATATTCAAAGTTTACACCATAAAAAATTTAGAGATGAATATGGTGTATTTATAGCCGAAGGTACAAAGGTTGTTGTAGAGTTATTAAACGCCGATAAATTTGAGTGTAAAGAATTATTTGCATTACCAGACTGGTTTGTAGCCAATGCTAAAATTTTAAATAATCAAAACGAAATAGTAAAAATAGAATTAAAAGATTTTGAGTTAGAAAAAATATCAGCACTAAGTACACCAAATAATGTTTTAGGTATATTTCAAAAAAGTACGTTACCACAAACTATTCAAACTAAACAAAAAATTACACTGGTACTTGATGCTATACAAGATCCTGGAAACCTTGGTACCATTATTCGCAATGCCGATTGGTTTGGGGTAGAGAATATTGTATGTAGCCTTACCTGTGCCGATATTTACAACCCAAAAGTAGTACAAAGCACCATGGGCAGTTTAGGTAGAGTAAATGTGGTTTATAAAGATTTGCCCAATTGGTTAGCCGAAAACAAAAGTGTTAAAAAATTTGCCGCCTATTTAGATGGAAGCAATGTTTCTACTTTAAAGGGTATTAAAGAAGCCATATTAATTATTGGTAACGAAGGAAAAGGAATAAGTGAAGAAGTAATGAATTTAGTTGATGAAAAAATTACTATAAAAAAAATTGGCAAAGCTGAATCATTAAATGCAGCTGTTGCTTCGGGTATAATTCTTTCTTATCTATCTAACTAAATTGTATAGCTTTAACCGGCTGTACTTTTCGTACAATTAAAGTAGGTATTATTAACGTAGCAAAACTAATAACCAAAGTGCCCCCACAAACTAATAAAACCTGCCACCATACAACATTAGCATGGGCTCTAGTCATGTAGTAGGCATCTTCATCTAGTTTTATAAAGCCTGTTTTTTCTTGTAGCCAACAAATGCCTAAACCTAAGATTGCACCAAATACCACACCAGTTATTGAAATGATAAATGTATTATACAAAAATATTTTTTGAATACCCCAATTACTTGTACCAATAGCTTTTAGTACACCTATCATTTTTGTTCTTTCTAAAACAAGAATAATTAAGCATGTAATTAAATTTACTACAGCCACAATCAACATCAAAATTAACAGATAACTTTTTATATCATTTTGCAAACCTAACCAATCAAATATGTTAGGATAAATCTCTTTAATACTCCGGCTATACCAAGTTTGCGGTAAGCCCTGGTAAATTAGTTTACTAACTGAATCTGTTTGTTTATAGTCATTTAAAAATAATTCATAACCGCCAATTTGGGTTGGTTGCCATAAGTTTAAGCGTCTAATTAAATTGATATCGCAAATGCCAAAATTTCTATCGTATTCCTCTAATGATGTTTTGTATAAACCCACTACGTTTAATTTACGAGCCGTTTTACTACCATCTTCTCTAAAAAAGAAAACAATTAAACTATCGCCAACCTTTAGTTCTAATTGATTGGCGGTATAGGTAGATAAATTAATTTCTTTACTATAGCTACTATCCGTAAACGAAATCCATTTTCCTTCTTTTAAAAACTCATTTAGCCTTACTTGATTAAATGAAGAGTCAATACCTTTTAGCAAAATACTTTCAATATTACTACCCCCTTTAAGTATTGCTGATTTTGTTGCATAACGTTCCACACTTTTTATTTGTGGTTGTTTGCGTAAGTAAGTTTCTACAGTATCATTTTGGTAAATAGGATATTCTTCGGCAATAGAAGCTTTATCAGCAATATCTTGCTGTACTCGTATATGGCCCCAAAAGCTAAATACTTTATTGCTTACCACTTGTTGAAAGCCGTTTACAAAACTTAACGCCACAATCATTACGGCTACACTAATAGCAGTGGCAGCAATGGCAAGCCGTATAATAAAACCGCTAAAGGTTTTAGTCCTTTTAAACGCTATTCTGTTAGCTATAAAGGCAAATACATTCAATGGCATATTTTTTGGTATCTTACAAAAGTATTTTATTTAAACGATTTAATGTACATAATGAAAGTTGATTTTTTTGGAAATACATCTAAATATAATGTGGTTATCTTTTATTTTACCTTCTTTGCAAGGCATACAAAAATAAAAATGCTTGTATTTAAACTATTCATCGTATTTAGTAGCTTATTTTTAACAACTCATTTGTTTGCCCAACAAGTAGAATTAATTTTAAAACCAAACATTCAATCTATTCGTTTTCATACGTATGGTAATCAACAAGGGTTACCTATTTATCAATTAAATAGCAGCAATCAATTAGAGCTACGTTTTGATGATATGGACGCTAACGTAAAAAATTATTATTACACCTTACAATTATGCGATTATAATTGGGATAGGGTAAATATTAGTCCGTTTAATTATTTAAAAGGCTTTACTCAACAGCGTATAACTACGTATAGGTATTCATCTATTTCATTCACTCAATACACACACTATCAAGTTGTATTGCCCGAAAAAAATATGATGCCAATTTTAAGTGGTAATTATTTACTTAAAGTTTTTTTAGATGGGGATACGTCTAAATTAGTTTTTACAAAACGTTTATTGGTAGCCGATAATAAAGCATTAATAAAAGCACAAATTGTACAACCTTTTGCTAGTACAATTTTTAGAACTCATCAAAAATTAGTATTTACAACTACATTAAGTGGTATTAATTCATTTAGCCCAGCACAACAAGTTAAGGTGGTTATTTTACAAAATGGTAGATGGGATAATGCACAAAAAGATATTGTACCAACTTTTGTTCGTGGAAATAATTTAGAATACAATACAGAAAATAGTGGTATTTTTGGTGGGGGTAAAGAATGGCGATGGTTAGATTTAAGAAGCCTTCGTTTTCAAAGCGATAGAATAGATAGCGGTACCTACAACAAAACAAATACCGAACTATTTTTAAAAACAGATATAGATCGAAGTGATCAACGATATGTATATTTTAGAGATTTAAATGGTTTTTATAATGTAGAAACTTTTGAACGAATTAACCCCTATTGGCAGGGCGATTATGCAACGGTACATTTTAATTTGGCACCGCCTAACAATCAGCCTTACACGAACAACGATATTTATTTAATTGGGCAATTAACCAATTATGAGTTAAGTAATAAAACAAAAATGATGTTTAATCCTCAAAAAGGCGTTTACCAAACTTCCCTTTTTTTAAAGCAAGGATATTACAGTTATAGTTATTTAACCGTAAATAAAAATAATAGTGCCGATAAAAAGGAGTTAGAAGGCGATTATTGGGAAACTGAAAACACCTATACTATTTTAATTTATTATAAAGCATTTGCAGATAGAAGCGATCAATTATTAGGCGTAACACAATTGAGTAGCAGGGTAGATAGACCAGGTATTAGTTTTTAAAAGTTTATAGTTTACCGTTGCAAAATTCAAAAAAATACTTCAATTTCCTTATCTTTACACTGGCAAGTCTTATACGACCAGCTCCTGTTGAATTCCCCCAGGACCGGAAGGTAGCAAGGGTAGATGGTTGAGCGGTGCGATGTAAGTAACTTGCCATTTTTTATGCCCCAAACTATTTTAAAGTCGGTTTTAACCCTCAATCTTTCAACTCTCTTTTTGTTAATTAAAATGTATAAAATTTTTACAATACAACGTTGTAATTAGTATATTTTTGTCAAAATTATTAGTTAACAAATTAAATTTAGCCCTCTAAGGGTTCGTTAAACAATGAAATTTTTTATAGATACAGCCAACTTGGCTCAAATAAAAGAAGCAAACGATTTAGGTATTTTAGATGGTGTTACTACTAATCCATCGTTAATGGCAAAAGAAGGAATAAAAGGTGAAGAAGCTGTTATGCAACATTACAAAGCTATTTGTGAGTTGGTAGATGGCGATATTAGTGCCGAAGTAATTAGTACCGATTTTGATGGTATGGTTGCAGAAGGTAAAAAATTATCCGCTATACATCCTAATATAGTTGTAAAAGTCCCTATGATAAAAGAGGGTATTAAAGCCATTAAATGGTTTACCGAAAACGGTATAAAAACAAACTGTACCTTAATATTTAGTGCTGGGCAAGCAATTTTAGCTGCCAAAGCAGGTGCAACGTACGTTTCACCATTTATTGGCCGTATAGATGATGGCGGTTGGGATGGAATGATTTTAATACATCAAATTCGTCAAATTTTTGATGTGCAAGGATTTAAAACAGAGATATTAGCGGCAAGTATCCGCAATCCAAATCATATTATAAGTTGTGCAGAGGCTGGTGCTGATGTTTGTACTTGTCCCTTAACTAGTATTTTAGGGTTATTAAAACACCCTTTAACCGATATTGGTTTAGCTCAGTTTTTAGAAGATGCTAAAAAGTTTGCATAAACATCTAATTAATCTATACATTTAATTGTTTTGTTCCAATAGGGCTGTCTCAAAAGAAAGATCCCACAAAGCCGATAAGAACGCAAAGAACTTTTTACATTAGTTAATTCTTTGTGACCTTTGTTTCTTTGTGGGAAATAAATAGTTCACTTTTAAGACAGCCTCATTTTTCTTTCTGAAATAACTTTATACTATTTTAAGTAGTTAACCTTTATCTAAAAATCCCTTTTTTCTTTTTTACTGAGCCTTGTTTTTGCATATCCTTTAAAATTTCATCCGAAGTTTTTAAAGTACCAGCATCATCGGTAGTTTTAATCCACATATCAAATTGTTTGTATACCCTTGGGTTATTTTTTAAAGCTACCTGAATAGTAACTTTTGGCATTTCAAAACTCAAAGGAATAAAAAGCGAATTACCTTTAAACGTAGCGTAAGAAGCTGTAAAAAATAAATGTGTACTATCTAATGGTAAATATTTTCCATTACTCATTAGGCCATCTACATTAATATAATTATAGGTGCCTTTTTTTAAACTATCGGTGTAAAGGTTTATATGAATGCTTTCAATTTTTTGCGCTTTAGCAAAAGTGGTTATCAAAATAAAAGTAGAGAGTACTATTTTCTTCACGTAATTAATTTATAGAAAAGATGATAAAAAATATGCCAACGTTGTATAGCTGGCATATTTAAAATGTTAAAGTATGTTAATTTTTATTTTCCTCCTTTTGCTGAATCTGCTTTTGAACCGGTTGAAGGCGCTGGGGTATTTGGTTTACTATTTAAAGGTTGGCCAACTGTTATGTCGCATCTATGCCCAGGTTCTCCATGTGGAGGATTCATACCAGGTAAAGTTTTTACGGGTTGCGGAGTACCAACTGAAACCGTTTGTGGCGCAGGTGTTGGTGCAGTAGTAGTAGCAGCACCTTTTGTTAATGCAGGAACTGGTTTAGCATCAATGGGTTGCCCTACATAAATATCGCAACGGTGGCCCGGTTGACCATGCACAGGGTTTAATTGTACACCACGTTTTTGAGCATCATCTTGCATTTTTTTAAACTCCAAATCACTAAATTGAGGATGAGCAGCTGTTTGCGAAACCACAGCTTGTTGTGGTTGTTGAATTTGTTGATTTTGTATGGCTTGTTGTTGTATTTGCTGCATTTGCGCAGGTGTCATTTGTATATTTTGAGAAGATACTTGTGCAGTTTTTTCCTGTTGCGGAACAACTAAACTTTGGTTAGAATTAACAGCTGGTGCATTGGGATTTAATGGACCTCCTCCATTAATAGGTAAAGTATTATTAGGGTCAGGCAATCCTCCTCCACCTATATTACCAGAATCTATGATTACATTTGGCCCATCGGTTGTAGGAGTTGCATCTACTTTTTTATCTCCTTGGGCACAAGAATTTAGTAAAATAATAGCTATTAAACTAAGCGTAATGTATATAACTTTCATCTTATTTATTTTTATGCAATTTACAACTGTTTTTAGTTTTATTCTAAAACAATTTTAAGCCATAATAACCAATAAGGGTAAATAATATACAACGAGTTATAACTCCAATGCAACACCAAATTAGCAGTTTTTTTAAATCGGCGTTTAAACCTGTACCTATTGCTATACTTATTGGAGCACCAACCAACATTGTGCCTAAAAAACCTAAACCTAAAATGCCATACCTTTCCCAAATTTTTACAACAAATGGGTATTTTTGGGCTTTATCTTGCTTGGGTTGTTTGTTTTTATAAATGAACTGTTTAATTTTGGCACCTAAAAAAAAAGCAACAAATACACCCACTAAACCTCCTGTTACACTTGCAAAAAATATAACCCAAGGAGATAAGCCAAATGCAAAACCTGCTGGTATTGCAGCATATATTTCGAATGTAGCTAAACCAGCTACTGTTAATATTTTAAAAATCATTATAAAAAGATAAAAGAATAACTAATAAAAGAGCAAATGTAATGCCTAATTCTAGTATCTTTTTAAATCAAAATAAATTATAAAAGATTAGGTTGATAAATTCTTATCGTTCCATCATTTTCATTACTTAAAATAAGTAAACTTCTATTTGTAGGTGCATTTTTTGCGGGTATAAAAAGTATTCCTTCTGGGGCATCGCCAGTTTTTAAACTTTGCAAAAATTGGGGCGCTATTGGGTTGCTTATATCATAAATCACAAACGCATCAGCTCGTTCAAGTCCTACAAATAAAATATTTTTAGTACCCATTTTGCCTGTTATTACAGCTTCTGGTTCTGAACCTTTATCATCACTCCTACCATCATCGTAGGTTGTTAATGTTTGTGCCCTTTTATCTAAATCATTTTTACTATCAAAAACTAATTGGCCCGTAGTGCCATTCCAAATAGAAAATGATCTGCTTCCATAAGAATATAACTCATCTAAATCACCATCACCATCTGTATCACCTAAAGTTGTAGTAATATTTAAACGGCCCATTTGTGCATTTGTTTTTAATGTAACGGCATTAGGAAATGCTGTGGCATCAAGTAAAACGCTGCTACTGCCAATTCTTTTTACTTCGTTAAAGCCAGTATATTCTCTTTGGTCGCCTTCGTTTGCAGTAACAACATATTGAGTGCCATTATTCTCAAAATACGAAATAGCATCTGGTTCAAACATACCCTTTACTTTCCAATTAGCAAATGCAATTCCTCCATCTTGGTCGCTTATGTCTATTGCATTTTCTGTAACATTATAATCTTTAAAGCCTAATGGAAAAATAGTTGTTATTGTTTTATTAGTTAAATCAATTTTTGCAATTGCATTATTTTCTTGTAACGTTACCCATGCCGTTTTTGAATCAGTCGAAATAGTAATATACTCTGGTTCTATATCTTTTGCTAAATTTCCAGCCGAAGGGCCAAAACTTCTAAAACCTGCTTGTTTTAATGTAGTCAATTGTGTATTGAAAGCACTAAAATTTAAAGTAGTAGCGGTATAATTATTGTTTACATCAATAATAGATACAGTTCCATCAGGATCATTGGTATAAGTATCGTTTGGCTCTCCTTCGTTAGCGGTTAAAATAAAATTACCATCTGGCGAAAACGTAACCATATCTGGCAAAGCACCCACTGTAATTTGTTTTATTTCGGCGTAAGTGCTTGTATTAAATACAACTACTTTACCTAAATCTTGTTTACTTGTAGTAGATTCTAAGGCCACGGCTAATTTTCCATTGTAACAGGCTACACTATTTGATGCACCATTGTATGGAACTAAATTAATATTGCCTATAATTTTTGGCATTGCAGGGTCCGTCAAGTCAATAATTTCAATTCTATTTGTACTACTATTGTTTACTACAAACAATTTTTTTGTGCTTGCATCATAAGCACTAATTTCTGCTGCCCCAATGCCTCCAATACTAATAGTTGCTATTTCCTTAAAGGTGCTAGCATCCTCATTAATAGTAGGTTCTGGAGTAGTGTTTTCATCTTTTTTACAGCTTGTAAATAAAAGGGTAACGATTAATAAATTGTAGAATAAAAAGCGCATAGTAATATTTAGTTTAGAATGCAATAGTACAAGCCTAATTTTATGCTACTGTTAAGATAAGATTAAGTAATTGTGAATAAATTAGTTCTAATTACTAATACCTACTCGTTGTTTTATAAATTCATTACGTTCTAACTCTGTTAACATAAATAAGGCTAAATCACCAGCCTTTATTTTATAATGATTGGGAAATGGGGGGAAGTTGGCAGCTGTAAACATATTGCCTGTGGGGCCTTCGTTTAAAATTGTGGGAGGGCAAACAAATGTCCAATTTAATGTACTAGCCTGTAAATAACTTAATGCTTTTTTATGCTCCATACTTACACCTAAATATTCTTTTGGAAAATCTTCCGTATCCATTTGTATTGTTTCCTCATCTGCCTGTAATAACCCCAATCCACCAACGGCAACAATTCTATTTACGTCCATTTTTTCCATTTGTGCCACAATATTTTTCATACCTAAACTTCTGGTTTTATCATCTCCTCCAAAATCGCCACCAAGGCAACTAAGTACAGCATTACATCCTTTTAGTGCATTTCGTACATCACCCTCATCAAACAATGCCCCTTTAATTAGTTGTAAATTATCCTCTTCCATGGGTAATTCTGCAAAAACATTTCGTCCAAAAGCCTTTACAGTATTGCCTTTAAATAAGGCTTGCTGCACTAGTTGCTTCCCTACCATTCCTGTTGCTCCAAATATTGTAATTGTCATGTTTTTTGAATTAGGTATCTAGGTATAAAAATTTGTACAAGTTATATTTTTTGACGCATCTTTGTTGTGATAATTTAATAGGTGGAATGAAAATTTTGGTTTTTGACAATTACGACTCTTTTACTTACAATTTAGTTCATTTAATTGAAAAAAATAGTAGTATTAAGGTTGATGTTTTTAGAAATGATGAAATTGCATTAGAAGATGTAGCAGCTTACGATAAAATTATTTTATCTCCAGGGCCAGGTATACCATCAGAGGCAGGTTTGCTACTTCAATTAATAAAAGAATATGCAGCCTCAAAACAAATTTTAGGAGTTTGTCTTGGGCATCAAGCCATTGCAGAAGTATTTGGAGGTAAGCTGCTTAATTTAAAAACAGTGTATCATGGCGTGGCTAATAAGCTAATTTTTGAGCATGTTGATTGTACTTTATTTAATAAACTTAAAAGTGGAATTAGTGTAGGTCGATATCATAGTTGGATTGTAGATGACGAAAATTTTCCTAATGAATTGGAAGTAACGGCAAGAGATGAAAATGGATATATTATGGCTTTGCAACATAAACATTATGATGTACAAGGCGTTCAATTTCACCCAGAAAGTATTTTAACGCCAGATGGCGAAACAATTATCAAAAATTGGATTTATAAATAATTAAAACAAAATAGATGAATATTAAAGTATGTGGTATTACTCAATTTAAACAACTGCAACAATTAGATGGATTAAACATAGCCTATGCAGGAATAATATTTGAAAAAAAATCGCCAAGATATGGAGGAGATTTATTAAATAAAGACGTACTGAAAAATGCAGATTTTGATTTAAAAAAGGTAGGTGTATTTAATAATCCTGATTTAATAGATGTTATTGATGCCATTGATGATTATGGATTAGATGTTGTGCAACTGCAAGGAAATGAAAGCCCCGAATTGTGTGACGACCTTAGCTCACAAGCCGAGGTAATAAAAGTATTTGGTATTGATGAAAGTGTTAAAGATATTGATACATTGGTAGCTAATTATGATGGAGTATGTGATTATTATTTATTTGAATCAAAAAACGAAGACGAATTATTTGATTGGGAAATTTTAGGCAAAGCAAAAATTGAAAAACCATTTTTTATTAGCGGTGGTATAAGTGTAGATGATATTGCCAAAATTAAAAAATTTAAGCATCTTGATTTTTTAGGTATAAATATTAATAGCCGTTTTGAAAAAGAACATGGGGTAAAGGATATGGGGAAAGTGTTGGCATTTGTACAAGGAACGAAGTAAATTACAATTGTTTGACAATATCTTTAAATTGGTATTTATGCTTAAAAATTGCTAACTTCCTAAAACAGGTTTTGAATTAAATTAACACTTAAGAAGCTAAATTTGCAAATTATAAATTTATAATAATGAAGTATTTAGTATTACTGTTATTCATTCCTATTTTTTCAATAGCACAAAAAAAAGTAGCCCCTAAAACACCCAAGCCAAAAACTATTAAGGTAGTAGGTATGCCCAAGCCCCGTAAAGATTATATTATTACTGGAAATGTAAAAGGGTATAATGATGGTACAGTGGTTACCTTGCTAAATCCTCAAACAAATAAACCCGACATGAACGCTATTGTAATGAATGGCAAGTTTACAATAAAGGGTAAAATGGATAAGCCAGATTTTAGAGTAATAATGTTTGATAATAAGCCTCCATATCTTTCTTTATTTTTAGATAACTGCTTAATGGAGATAAATGGAAATAGCAATGCAATTGAAAAAGCAGGTGTGGTTGGTTCTTTAAGTCACATGGAGTTTCAGGCATTTAGCGCATTAATGGAACCTTATAAGAACGTTTTTGATGATACTAAATCTTATGATTCTGCTAGGGCTGAGAGAGCTGCTGTGTTGTGTAGAGAGTTTATTGTGCAGCGTCCGGGTTCGTATGTTAGCCCTCTGGCACTGCTACGCTTTAACCAGATTACTGAAGATGTATTTGAAACAGAACGGTTATATAATTTTTTAAAAGCGGATGTAAAAAATACAGCTTTATCCAACTATATCCAATCATTGGTACAAGAAGCAAAAAAGAATCCTGTAGGCTCCATACTTGCTAATTTTGTTCAAAAGGATACTGCAGGTGTTGAGGTAAGTTTAGCTTCTTTTAAAGGAAAATATGTGTTGGTAGATTTTTGGGCTAGTTGGTGTATACCTTGTAGGAAAGAAAACCCAACCGTTGTAAAAGCATTTGAAAATTATAAGGACAAAAACTTTACAGTATTGGGTGTATCACTTGATCAAAATGCCGATAACTGGAAAACCGCCATTAAGCAAGATAGCCTTTTATGGCAGCATGTAAGCGATTTAAAGGGCTGGGGAAATGAAGTGGCTTTACAATTTGAAATATTCAATATTCCACAAAATTTTTTACTTGACCCAGAAGGAAAAATTATTGCAAAAAATATAAGAGGAGCATCTTTAGAAAGAAAGCTTAGACATTTTTTGATTAAGTAGCTATTGATTATTAACCACAGATTAAAGGATTAAAATTCACAGATGTCACAAATTTAATCATTTAAATCTGTGACATCAATCTGTGCTCATCTGTGGTTAATTACCCAATCAAACATCTTTTATACAACTGCACCGTATTTTCAAGTCCTAAATAGATAGCATCGCAAATTAGTGAATGCCCTATTGAAACTTCTAACAAATTTGGTATGTGCTGTACAAAGTATGTAAGGTTGGTTAAATCCAAATCATGCCCAGCATTGATGCCTAAACCTAATTCGTTAGCTTTTGTTGCAGTAGCAATGTAAGGCTGTACTGCTTGTTGCTCATTGCCAATCGCATATTGTGCCGCATAAGCTTCGGTGTACAATTCAATTCTATCTGCACCCGTATCTTTTGCACCCTCTATCATTTCAACAATAGGGTCAACAAAAATAGATGTACGAATACCAGCATTTTTAAAAAGAGTGATTATGGGTTTTAAAAAATCTTTTTCTGTTATGGTATTCCATCCATGGTTACTGGTTAGTTGATGGTGTCCATCGGGTACAAGCGTTACTTGGGTAGGTTTATTGGCCAAAACTAAATCTATAAAACTTTGTTCGGTGCAATTACCTTCAATATTAAATTCGGTTGTTACAATCTTATTTAGTTCGTATACATCTGCATAGCGTATGTGGCGTTCATCTGGTCTAGGATGTACCGTAATGCCATCGCAACCAAAGCGTTCAATATCTTTTACTGCTTTTATTAAATCGGGATTATTGCCTCCACGGCTATTGCGTAAAGTGGCAAGTTTGTTTATGTTAACGGAGAGTTTTGTCATTTTTACTTATTTATGACCCACGCAGACACTAAGGCACAAAATAAAATCTTAGTTGTCTTTGTGCTTTTGTGGGAAGTTTATTTCATTTACAAATTTACAGCAAAACACCTTCTTCCCTACTAAAAAAGTTACCCAATGGTATACCGATGAAAGGTTCCGAATTTTAGGAAGCGACCGATGAGTGATGCCATAGAGAACTGCCCCTGGTAAAAAAAACATTTTAAATCATAACCGTCATAAAAATCAGCGTTCCATCTCTCAAATAACAAAATCCCCAAGCTAAAAAGCTTAGGGTTGTGTATTTAATCAACTTTATCACTTAGTATTTGGTAATAATAAGCAGTACAGAAGTTGTATTAATAACGATACATTTCTGGCTTAAATGGTCCTTCATTTGAAATACCTAAATAAGCAGATTGCTCTGCTGAAAGAACATCTAAAACAACACCAATTTTTGCTAAATGCAAACGGGCAACTTTTTCATCTAATACTTTTGGTAATACATATACTTCGTTGCTGTATTTACCAGGATTACACCACAACTCAATTTGAGCAAGGGTTTGGTTAGTGAACGATGCACTCATTACAAAACTTGGATGACCTGTTGCACAGCCTAAGTTTACTAATCTACCTTCTGCTAATACAATAATATCTTTACCATCAATAGTATACATATCTACTTGTGGTTTAATGGTATTTTTTGTATCGCCATAAGCTGAGTTTAACCAAGCCATATCAATTTCAATATCAAAATGCCCAATGTTACAAACAATAGCTTTATCCTTCATTACACGAAAATGTTTTTCGGTAATTAAATCTCTACAACCACTTGCTGTTACAATAATATCAGCTTCTTTAACCGCTTCAAGCATTGGCTTAACTTCAAACCCATCCATAGCGGCTTGTAATGCACAAATAGGATCTATTTCGGTAACGATTACACGACAACCAGCACCTTGTAAACTTGCAGCACTTCCTTTACCAACATCCCCATAACTTCCAACCACAGCTACTTTACCAGCCATCATAATATCTGTAGCTCTACGTATAGCATCTACTAAACTTTCTTTACAACCGTATTTGTTATCAAACTTACTTTTGGTAACGCTATCATTTACGTTAATTGCAGGAATAGGTAAAGTGCCTTTTTCCATCCTTTCGTATAAACGGTGAACACCAGTTGTAGTTTCTTCGCTTAATCCTTTAATATGTTGTACTAATTCTGGGTATTGATCAAAAACCATATTGGTTAAATCGCCACCATCATCCAAAATCATGTTCAATGGTTTATCAGCACTTCCAAAAAATAAGGTTTGCTCAATACACCAATCAGCTTCTTCTTGACTTTGTCCTTTCCAAGCAAAAACACCAATACCAGCAGCAGCTATTGCAGCAGCAGCTTGATCTTGTGTAGAGAAGATATTACAACTACTCCACTTTACCTCTGCACCTAACGCAACTAACGTTTCAATTAGCACAGCTGTTTGAATAGTCATGTGTAAGCAACCAGCAACTCTTGCACCTTTTAAAGGTTGGCTAGCACCATACTCGGCACGTAAGGCCATTAAACCTGGCATTTCTGCTTCGGCTAATTTTATTTCTTTACGGCCCCACTCTGCAAGGCTCATATCTTTTACTTTGTTTTTTAAACTAAAGTCGATACTGTTTTTTGTTATTGTTGACATATTTTATTGATTTATACTGCAAAAGTAAAATAAATAGTATATTTTTCTATCATTTTTTGTAAATTTGGAATAGAATCTGATTTATTAACTAAATTACAGAATAAATACACTGTTTGTCATGTCAAAAACTATTCAAAAAGAAAATTCGACTTTACCCCAAGTTAGTTTAGATGCTAAAGACCTAGCTATACTTAAATTATTACAACAAAATGCAAGGTTTACCGTAAAGCAAATTGCCGAGCAAGTACACCTTAGTACAACACCTGTGCATGAGCGTATAAAGCGTATGGAAGAAAGTGGTGTAATAAAACAATACGTGGCTTTGCTAGATTATGCAAAAGTAAAAAAAGGGTTAATGGCAATTTGTTATGTATCGCTTAAAGAGCATAGCAAAATAGCAGGCACAAAATTTGTAAAAGCAATTTTACAAATGCCACAAATTATTGAATGCTTTACTATTAGTGGAGAGTTTGATTTTATGTTAAAAGTAGTTACCCAAGATATGAATGCTTATCACGATTTTCATGTAAACAAATTAAGTAGTATAGAGAACATGGGCCATGTACAAAGTGTTTTTGTAATGGGGGTAATAAAAGAAACGCATGAACTAGTTTAATATACCTACCTAACCATTAATTTTAACTGAGGTGCAAACATCAATCTTCCTTGCTCGTCTTTCACAATAATATCAAAGAAAAATAATTCGTCGCCCGTTTTTAATTGGTCGTTAATAGTTGTAATCCAAAGTGGAGATAGGGGAGAAGTTCTAAATAAATCTGCACTTATGGTTGTTGTTGGTTTTGTTTTACCCGTTGGGCCATTTTCATTTTCTTCTTCGGTTACACCCGTTTTTCTGTATAAAAATTGATAAGATGAAATGGTGTATTTGCCATTTTTAACATCTGTAATTTTTAAAGGTGTTGTAATAAGTTGTTGGCCTTCTGCCACTGTAATAATTGCAGAATCTTTATAATTACCTAGGCTACTAGCTAACTTTGGAGGTTTAAAACCCTTAACAACAGGTGATTTTACAACGGGTTTAGTAGACTTTTGTGCTACTGCAAAAAAAGTACTTAATATAAATAGTGTAAGTAAAGTTGTACGTAACATCTTTTTTATTTTGAAGATACAACGAAAAAATGATGCCAAAAGTATGGTTCCGCAAATATTAACTAAATCTTAGCCAGAATAGTTGCCACAGATTATCATAAATTTTTTGCCCGTTGATAACGCTAATATCGCAGGTTTTATTAGCACCTTATTACATTAGCATTATTAGCTCATTGAACTAAGGCTTTCTTCAATCGTCTTTATCCTAGCTTCTGTATCAGCTTGTTTTTTTTGTTCTACAGCTAACACTTCTGGTTTGGCGTTAGCTACAAACTTCTCATTATTTAACTTTTTTTGTACTGATACTAAAAATCCTTTTTGATGTTCTAAATCTTTAAGCAATGTTTCTTTTAAGGATGCTGTATCAATTTCTTTTTCGGATGCTATATAAAATTTATCATTTTCTACAACTACAACAATAGTATTTGCAACAGCTTCATTTGTAAATGAAATTGTTTGTGTATTTAGTTGTTTGCTTAAAATTGTTTCAATGGCTTTGTAATTTTCAACATCTAAAGTTTGAATATGTAAGTCAATTGTTTCTTTTGGCTTCAATTGATTTTTTGCTCTTACTTCTCTTATAGCGGTAATTACTTGTTTTAAAATTGCTCCTTGAGTTAGAATGTTTTTGTTAATTGCTAATTGCTTATTGCCAATTGATTGTCGAATACATAAATCTTCTTTTTGTTCTTTTAGCAACTGATAAATTTCTTCTGTAACAAATGGCATAAACGGATGAAGCAATTGCATTAACTCTTCAAAAAATTTTATCGTTTTCTCATACACATTTGCCTCAATAGGTTGCTCAAAACCAGGTTTTGCCCATTCTAAGTACCAACTACAAAAATCATCCCATATTAAACTGTAAATAACTTTTAAAGCTTCGCTAAGTTTAAATTGTTTTATTAATTCATCAACCTCAAGTTGCACTTCATTCAATCTGTTTTCAAACCAATCTAACGCAAAATGGTGATTGGTGAGTGCTGATTGGTGAGTGGAATCTTCTTCATTTCTAATTCTTAATTCCCAATTCTTAATTAATTTCAATGCATTCCACAATTTATTATTAAAATTTCGCCCTTGTTCTAAACTACTTTCATCAAACAATAAATCGTTACCAGCCGGGGATGCTATCATTATTCCAAACCTAGTTGCATCGGCACCATACTTATCTATTAGGCCCAACAAATCAGGGCTATTACCTAATTGCTTACTCATTTTACGTCCTTGAGTATCTCTTACCATACCGGTAAAATACACATCTTTAAAAGGCATTTGTTTTTTAAAGGCATAACCCGCCATTATCATTCTGGCTACCCAAAAAAAGATAATATCTTGCCCAGTAACCAATGTGGTGCTTGGGTAGTAGTAATTAGCATCGGCATTATTTGGGTTACTAATTCCTTTAAATACTTCCATGGGCCAGAGCCAACTGCTAAACCAAGTGTCAAGACAATCTTCATCTTGAAGTAATTTTGAATTTTGAATGTTGAATTTTGAATTTTTTGCAGCGGCTTGCTCTCTAGCTTTTTGTTCATTTTCTGCAACATAAAAATTCCCATCTTCATCATACCATGCAGGTATTTGCTGACCCCACCAAAGTTGGCGACTAATGCACCAATCCTTAATATTATTCATCCAATGGCTGTAGGTATTTTTTAATTTTGTAGGATGCAATTTTATTTCATCATTCGCAACCGAACTTATTACCTCAGGATTTAAGGCAATAAATTTTTTCATATCCATAAACCATTGTAAACTCAATCTACTTTCAATAATAGCACCCGTTCGTTCACTTGTACCCACTTGCCCTTTATACTCTTCAATTTTTTGCAATTGCCCAATAGCTTCAATATCTTTTACAATTAGTTTACGCAATTCAAAACGATCAATACCATTGTATGCTAAAACCTGTGTACTGGGGTTTTCATCCATCAACTCCTCTGCAGTAAATTTTCCTTCGGCATCTAATGTATTCAATGCTTTTAGGTTATGCTTTCTGCCTAGTTCGTTATCATTTTTATCGTGTGCTGGTGTAATTTTTAAAGCACCAGTACCAAAATCCATGGTTACATATTCATCTGCAATCACAGGAATTTTTCTATTTATGATGGGTACAATAACTTGTTTGCCCACTAAATTTTTATAACGTTCATCTAACGGATTTACACAAATAGCCACATCGCCTAAAATAGTTTCTGGTCTTGTTGTAGCAACTGTAATACCCCCAACCCCTAAAGGTGAGTTAGTGTCTGCTAAGGGATAGTTTATATAATATAGCTTAGAATCTATTTCTTTGAAAATTACCTCTTCATCGCTCAAAGCCGTTTTACTTGCAGGATCCCAGTTTACCATACGTAAGCCACGGTAAATAATTCCATCATTATAAAGGCGTATAAATATTTCAATAACTGCTTTATAATAATCATCATCCATTGTAAAAGCAGTACGGTTCCAATCTAAACTGCAACCCAATTTTTTTAATTGCTGCAAAATTATGCCACCATATTTTTCTTTCCACTCCCAAGCGTATGTTAAAAATTCTTCTCTACTTAAATCACTTTTTTTAATTCCTCTTTCCCTTAACATGGCAACTACCTTAGCTTCGGTTGCTATACTTGCATGATCGGTACCTGGCACCCAGCAAGCATTCTTGCCTTCCATTCTAGCCCTACGAACTAAAATATCTTGTATAGTATTATTAAGGCAATGCCCCATATGCAGTACACCAGTAACATTCGGCGGCGGAATAACAATGGTGTAGGGTTCTCTCTCATCGGGAGTGCTATTAAAATATCCCTTATCTATCCAATGCTTATACCACTTTGTTTCAATTGCTGTTGGCTCAAAATTTTTTGTAAGTTCCATAATACTTTATAAAGTGCAAAAATACAAAAATTGAGGTAGGGTAAAAAGTAGCATTTTTTCGGGTTGATGATAAGGGGGTTTTGGGCAGATATGGCTTGGCTAAAAACGAGAAGCTGTCTCAAAATTGAGATTTTTTGTATTTCCCTCAAAGTCACTAAGGTCAAAAAGTCGTAATAACCAATGGAGAAAAATTCTTTGTGTTTTTGTGGGATTTCTTTTTTGAGACGGCCTCTCTCAAGTATAACAAGCAAACGAAAAGTTTTTAAGGTAAAAGAACACGGCCACAATTACCACCAAACTAAAATGTATTGGTAAGATATAATGGTTATTGGTTGACCACTAGCGTTTGTTGCAGGTCCGTTCCATGACTGAGCTGGAGATCTCTGGTTTAGTGTAGCAATTTCAACAGCATTAACAATATTATTAGTAGCATTACTTAAATAAATACGTAAATCGGGGGCTCCAGTGCTTACAGTAAAATTAACCTTATTTATTGCTAAATGTTTGTTTGTGCCTAAATTGCCTCTTTAAATAATTATAATGACGAAAAATTTACTTATAGTATTAAATATTTTTTTAACAGCAGCGGTTGGTTATTTATACTACGCTACTTTTTCTGCTAATAAAAAGGTTACCTCTCATAATCAAAATTCATATACAACTAACCCAAAGGATAGCAATTGTAATAAAGCACATATTGCCTATGTAGAGTTGGATAGTATGTACGAAAATATTAGCTACATAAAACAAAAGAGAGGAGAGATGGAAGCCAAACAAAAGCGGATTGAAACCGAGTGGCAAACTGGTATGAGAGGCTTAGAAGCAAAACGAGATAATTTTTTAAAAAGAGGAGCGGCTATTACTCAACAAGAAGCTGAAAAATTTCAAAACCAATTAATGGGGGAACAACAAAATATAGAAACAAAAAAGCAAACCCAAGGGCAAGCACTTAGCGAGGATAGTTTTAAATTTACAGAAGGGCTACAAAAAGATTTAAAAGATTTTTTAGAAGAATATAACAAAGAAAAAAAATACATGTATATACTAACTACCGGTACAGGGTTAGATTATTTGGTATATAAAAATCCTGCATTAAATATTACGAATGATGTTATAAAGGGGATGAATATAAAAATGAATGCAAAGGCAAAATAATTTTCCCTAAATCAATACAATAAAATTTATTAACTTGTCCCAATTAACTCACTAATTGGGCTTTTTTATGTCAGATCAAACTAACTCTTTTAAACCAACCCTTGGCCTTTTTGATGCTACTATGATTGTAGCCGGAAGTATGATAGGTAGTGGTATTTTTATAGTGAGTGCAGATATCACTAGAAATGTGGGTAGTGCAGGCTGGTTAATTGGGGTGTGGTTAATAACAGGTTTTATGACGCTTACTGCTGCACTTAGTTATGGCGAATTAAGTGCTATGTTTCCCAAAGCTGGTGGTCAATATGTTTATTTAAAAGAGGCCTTTAATCCCCTTGCAGGTTTTTTATATGGGTGGAGTTTTTTTGCAGTAATACAAACGGCTACTATTGCAGCAGTAGGTGTTGCCTTTAGTAAATTTGCAGCATATTTAATTCCGGCTTTAAGTGAAAAAAATATTCTTCTCGATTTAGGTTTTATTACAATTTCGGCGGCACAAATAGTTTCTATTATTTTAATAGTTGTATTAACGGCAATCAATACTAGAGGTATTGAAGGAGGGAAATTAATTCAACGAGTTTTTACCTCTGCCAAATTACTAGCCTTATTTGGCTTAATTGTTTTTGGCTTTTTTATGGCTAAACAAAGTTTTTGGAATGAAAACTGGCAAACAGGTTTTACAGCGGTAAAAGAACAAAAAGATGTTATTGGAAGTTGGTTGCCAATTAGTGGAGTAGCTTTAGTTGGTGCAATAGCCGCTTCTATGGCAGGTTCTATTTTTAGTAGTGATGCTTGGAATAATGTAACCTTTATTGCTGGTGAAATAAAAAATCCACAAAAAAATATTGGGCTAAGTTTGTTTTTAGGAACACTAATTGTTACCGTAATTTACGTTTGTGCCAATTTAATGTACTTAAATGTATTGCCACTAAATAGTATCGCTCATGCCGAAAACGATAGAGTAGCTGTGGCTGCTGCTAAGGGAATATTTGGTGATGCAGGAACCTATGTTATTGCTGTTTTAATTATGGTTAGCACATTTGGTTGTAATAACGGTTTAATTTTAGCTGGAGCAAGGGTGTATAACACTATGGCTAAAGATGGCTTATTTTTTAAAAAAGCTGCCGAGTTAAACAAAAATAATGTTCCAGCATTTGCTTTATGGGCACAATGTATAATGGCTAGTTTGCTTTGTTTGAGCGGCACTTATGGTAAGTTGTTAGATATGATTTCGTTTGTAGTAGTTTTATTTTACGCCATCACTATTTTAGGTATTTTTAAATTGCGAAAAGATAGACCCGATGCGGTTAGGCCCTACAAAGCATTTGGGTACCCAATTTTACCAATCATTTATATTATTTTAGCAATAGTATTTTGTGTGTTTTTAATAAAGATGAGCCCAGGGTATGCAGGCTTTGGCTTAGGTATTGTACTAGCAGGAATACCAGTTTATTATATAGTTATTGGTAATAGAAAAAAGACGGATTAGTATGGATTTTCAACAATTATTTAACGATTTTTCAAAGATAAAAGTTGCTGTAATTGGCGATGTAATGTTAGATACGTATTGGTGGGGAAAGGTAGATAGAATTTCGCCTGAAGCTCCTGTGCCAGTAGTTGCTGTAACTAAAAGAGAGCAACGAATTGGAGGTGCAGGTAATGTTGCCCTAAATTTAGTATCGCTTGGTGCACATGTAAATGTGTTAACAGTTTTAGGTAAAGATGATGATGGCGAACAGCTTACTACTTTGTTTAACCAAAATAATATTGGTGCAAAATATATCGTTACAAGCACCGATAGAATTACAACAAATAAAATACGCATTATTAGCCGCAATCAACATATGATGCGATTAGACGCAGAAATGCAAACTGATATTACCCAAAATGATGAAGAAAAATTATTGTATGCTTTTGAAGAATACATTGCAGCCGAAAGTCCGGATATAGTTATTTTAGAAGATTACAATAAAGGGGTACTTACCCAAACTGTTGTTACAAAAATTATCGCACTTTGTAAACAGCACCATATTTTAACTGCCGTTGATCCTAAGCGTAAAAACTTTTTTAGTTATGTTGGGGTAGATATTTTTAAACCCAATTTAAAAGAAGCAGTTGAAGGTTTAAATATACTTACAGATGTTGTTAGCTTAAGTTTATTAAAAGATATTCATCTTCTATTACAAGAAAAATTAAAGCATAAAATATCTTTTATAACCCTTTCCGAAAAAGGAGTGTTTTATAACGATAATAACTCATCAAGCCTTATACCGACACATATACGTAGTATTGCCGATGTTAGCGGTGCAGGAGATACCGTAATAGCTGTTGCCTCGTTAGTATATGCCGCAACAAAAAATGTTAAACTAATGGCAGAGGTTGCCAATATAGCAGGTGGCTTAGTTTGTGAGGAAGTAGGTACGGTAGCAATAAATAAGGAAAGTTTGTTGAAGGAGTGTGAGGAGTTGTTAACTTAATTTATTCCTCTCCTGTTTCAGTTTTTCCATTGTATCACCAATATCCAATAACCGTTGATAATTAAAAATTATTTCAAAAAATATTTTTACCGCAACAAAAACTAATATAAATATTTTGCTTGCACCAAAAGTTAAAAACATACTGCCAAGTATTAGGATTAACTGCTGGCTAAAAAATTCTTATATAAGGTTCAAACATTAATTTTTCCATCGAAATATTTTTGTAATCTCCTTTTCCAATAAAAGTAAAAAAAGGTTGTATGGTGTAATAAACAATAAAAATTAGTAACACCAATTTTTCATCATTTTTAAAACATTAATAATGCCCACAATTAACGTTTCCATAGCATACACTACAAAAATTCGTTTAGCATCCCAACCCAAAAACCAAATTCAGTAACGATGTATTAAATTAACAAGTATTGAAAGATAATCGGGTATTGTTAGCTTACGTTTAAACATTGTAAAAAATATTTAGAATTTTTATGGCACTAAATTAAATACTTTTGAGGTACAAAAAATACCCAACACTACGTATGCAAAAATTTTCAATAGTAGTTCACGGCGGAGCCGGAACAATTTTAAAAGAAGATATGACTCCTGAGTTAGAAGCAGCATATATAAAAGGCTTGCAAGATGCAATAAATGCTGGTTATGCTGTTTTAGAAGAAGGAGGCACATCGGTAAATGCTGTAAAAGCGGCTTGTGTAACGTTAGAAGATAATTTATTGTTTAATGCAGGTAGGGGCTCGGTATTTACAAAAAAAGGGGTGCAAGAGATGGATGCTGCCATCATGGATGGCAATGGTTTAGCAGCAGGTGCTGTGGCTGGTGTTCGTAATGTTCGTAACCCCATAGAATTGGCTACAGAAGTTATGATCAACAGTAACCATGTTTTTTTAAGTGGAAAAGGGGCAAACGATTTTGCAATAAAACAAGGCATTAAATTAGAACCCGATGAATTCTTTTTCTCTCAATTTAGATACGATCAGTGGAGGGCGTTAAGAGATAGTGATAATTATTCGTTAGATCATACGCACCAGGGCTTAGAAGAATTAATGAAAGATAAAAAATTTGGAACAATTGGTGCTGCTGCTTGCGATATTCAAGGTAATATTGCCGCAAGTACAAGTACAGGGGGAATGACGAATAAAAAATATGGACGAATTGGCGATAGCCCAATTATAGGGGCCGGAACGTATGCAAACAATAAAACTTGTGCCATAAGTTGTACAGGCCATGGTGAGCCATTTATTCGGGCTGTTGCGGCACATGATGTAAGTTGTTTAATGGAATATAAAGGAATGACGTTACAACAAGCAATGAACCAAGTAGTAAATGTAACGTTAGTAGCAATGGAGGGCGAGGGCGGAATGATTGGCGTAGATGCTGCTGGAAACACCTCTTTAATTTTTAATAGCGCAGGTATGTACCGAGCTATGAAAAACAGTGAAGGAGAAAGTTTTGTAGGAATTTATAAAGATTAAAAGTTGAAAACAGCAATAAGTATGTATGAAATGAAGATGGCACAAATGGAAACAAATAAACTTACATGTGAAGTAGAACTTTCAAAAATTGCTGTAATTGTGGCTGGGGGCACAGGTGTAAGAATGAATACAGCTATACCAAAACAATTTTTATTATTGAATGGCAAGCCCATACTGTATTATACCATTAAAACTTTTTTACAAGCTTTTAACGATGTAAAAATTATTTTAGTACTGCCCGAAGAAAGTATTGCAGCCGGACAAGAAATTATTGATGCTTTTTTTGATTACGAAAGAATTAAAATTACAATTGGTGGTCGTACTCGATTTCACTCAGTACAAAATGGGTTAAAGTTAATTGAAGAAGAAGCAATAATTTTTGTGCATGATGGGGTTCGTTGTTTAGTTAGTCAACAATTGATCCATCATTGCTATAATGCTGCAATTGAATTTGGTAGTGCTATACCGGTAATAGGTAGTGCTGATAGTTTACGTATAATTAAAGGAGAAAATAACGAAATACTTGATAGAGATACTGTCCGACTTGTACAAACCCCACAAACCTTTCATAGCAAAATTTTATTGCCAGCATTTAATATAGATTTTAAAGAAAAATTTACCGATGAAGCCACAGTGGTAGAGGCGTTTGGCCTAAAAGTACACTTGGTTGAAGGAGAAGAAACAAATATAAAAATTACTAATCCCATTGATTTACTAATAGCCGAAAAAATAGTAAGCGAATAAATTTATAAAATTCTATACCACATTTCTACTCATTCATCTTTCCAAATAGCATCTAAGCTTTTCGTATGGTAGTATTGGCATTTCTTTAAGCTTTTTTTTGGTAGTTGGGTTTGCTATTTGTTGAAATGTTTAAAAAATAAATATACATATCTATTAACGGTTTAAAAATTAGGCAAAGCCTAAAACAAAAGCTATTTTTAAAAAATGAATCAAAAAATACTTGTTGTTATTGGTGGCGGTGCAGCTGGATTTTTTTGTGCAATAAATGCTGCACAACAAAATTCGTTGCTTAGGGTAATTTTAGTAGAAAAAACAAGTAAGCTTTTAAGCAAGGTAAGAGTAAGTGGTGGCGGACGTTGTAACGTTACCCATGCTTGTTTCACAATTAGCGAAATGCTAAAAAAATATCCAAGGGGAGAGAGTTTTTTAAAAAAAACGTTTCAACATTTTTTTACTACAGATACAATTGAGTGGTTTAAAAAAAGAGGTGTGGAATTAAAAACGGAAGATGATGGAAGAATGTTTCCTGTAACCAACTCATCGCAAACAATAATTGAATGTTTAATAAAGGAAGCCAATGTAAACCGAGTAGAAGTTATGCTTAATGCCGATGTAAAAAACATCGAAAACAAAAACGATACATTTAATTTATCCTTAGCTGATGGACGCTTGTTGCCATGCGATTTTTTGTGTATTGCAACTGGCGGTTATCCAAAATCAACTCAGTTTGAATGGTTGATGAAAACCGGACATACCATTGCAGAACCTATACCATCCTTATTTACCTTTAATATTTCAGATAAAAACTTAACAACTTTAATGGGTGTGGTTGTTGAAAATGCTATGGTGAAAATTGCTGGTACAAAATTGCAACAGCAAGGACCAGTTTTAATTACACATTGGGGTTTAAGTGGACCTGGCATTTTAAAATTATCTGCTTGGGCTGCATTAGAATTAGCTAAAAGTAATTGGCAGTTTGCTATTGTTGTAAATTGGTTGCCACAGTACAACGAAAATACGTTACGAGATAAATTTCAACTCCTACGTTTCGAAATTGCTGCTCAAAAAATAATAAACAAAAATCCATTTGGCTTGCCTAATCGTTTTTGGGAATATTTACTAAAGGCAGCCGAAATAAAAGAGGATTGTAGGTGGACAGATTTGCCAGCAAAGGAACAAAATAAACTACTAAAAGTAATATGTACTCATACCCTACAAGTAAAAGGCAAAACAACTTTTAAGGAAGAATTTGTAACAGCAGGTGGTATTCAATTAAACGAAATTGATGCAAATACTATGCAAAGCAAAATAGTACCTAATTTGTTTTTTGCTGGGGAAGTAATTAATGTAGATGGTATTACTGGAGGGTTTAATTTTCAAAATGCTTGGACAACAGGCTGGGTTGCTGCAAAAGCAATAGCATCTTGTATTTAAATCAACATTAACAGTGCTCTTTAGTAAGATGATTGATTAAAACTATCTTTGCAAAAAATAGTTTAAACACATAGAAACATAGTCACATAGGTCTAAAACAAAATTATCTATTTTGCCTATGTGCTTCAAATTTAGGAATGAAAAAAATTGATCGTTACATACTATCTAAATATTTAACCACTTTCTTTTTTTGCTTATTGCTTTTTACGGCTATAGTTGTAGTGGTAGATATTAGCGAAAAAACAGACGATTTTGTAAAATCAAAATTGCCCCTAAGTAGAATTATTACCGATTATTATTTTGGCTTTATTCCTAGGATTGATGCCTTACTTTTTCCACTATTTGTATTTATATCGGTTATTTTTTTTACGTCAAAAATGGCAACTCGTAGCGAAGTAATAGCTATACTAAGCAGTGGTGTAAGCTTTAAAAGGTTTTTACTTCCTTTTTTTGTTGGCTCGTTATTATTAGGTGGTGTACTTTGGCTTGGCTATCAATATGTAGTGCCCAATGCCAATAAAAAGTGGGCCGATTTTCAGGCAAAATATATCGATCAAAATTATGGAAATAGCAGCAACGAGTATGGTAACGGAAGCTACAAACAAAAAATTTATTTTAAGTTAGATAGTAATACTTATGCAGGTATTAGAGGGTATGATACCATTAGTAAAATCGGGAATATTTTTTTTATAAATCAATTCAAGGGTAAAAACTTGGTGTATAATTTACGGGCAGAATCGTTTAGTTGGGACACTGGGTATAAAAAATGGAAATTATCTAATGTAATTGAACGAACCATTGATAGCCTAACCGAAAAAGTTAGCCGAACAGAAACTATCTATAAAAACTATAATTTTAAACCAGTTGATTTACGTAAAAATGAATACCTAAAAGACCAACTAATAACACCAGATTTAAATACTTTAATTACCCTTGAAAAATTACGAGGATCAGAAAACATTAATTCGCTATTAACAGAGCGATATAACAGAGATGCCATACCTTTCTCTGTGTTAATACTTACCCTAATTGGTGCAATTTTGGCAAGCCGAAAAATAAGAGGAGGTAGCGGAATGCACCTAGCCATAGGGGTTTTGTTAAGCTTTGTGTATATTTTGTTGAGTAAACTATCTTTTGTGTTTGCTACCAAAGGCAATTTTCCGGCAATAGTTGCAGCCTGGCTACCTAATATAATTTTTATTGTAGTAGCTTTTTATTTATACAAAAAAGCTCCAAAATAGTTTATGCCTAAACTTTGTACTTAATTTTTTGTTTAACAAATTAAGGGTCAGTAATTTTACACTAATTAAACAATGTGCTAAAAGTAGCTACAAACCAATAAAATTTAAGTTGTATGGGAATTATAAAGGAAAAATTTAAGGCAAAAGCCGATGCTACTGCAGCGGAGATTAAAGAAATATTAAAAGAGCACGGAAATAAAAAAATTGGGGAGGTTACTTTAAGCCAAGTCTATCAAGGTATGAGAGGAATTACGGGTTTAGTAACAGAAACTTCGTTATTAGATGCTCAAGAGGGTATACGTTTTAGAGGTTACACTATTCCAGAATTACAACAAAAATTACCTAAAGCAACTAATGGTGCTGAACCATTGCCAGAAGGATTATTTTATTTAATGCTAGTTGGGGAATTACCTACCGAAGCAGATGTATCCCACCTAACCAGTGTGTGGCAACGTCGTAGCCATGTACCTAATCATGTATTTGCAAGTATTGAGGCGTTGCCAGTAAACTCCCATCCAATGACGCAATTTGTTGTAGCCATAATGGCCTTACAAACAGAAAGTCAGTTTGCTAAACGCTATGCTGCAGGCATGAGTAAAAAAGATTATTGGGATGCAGTGTTTGACGACTCAATGGATTTAATAGCAAGACTACCCCGTATAGCAGCGTATATATATAGACGAAAGTATAAAAATGGCGATCATATTCATCCAAATGGTTTGTTAGATTGGGCAGGTAATTTTGCTCATATGATGGGTTATGAAGATGAAGAGTTTAAAGAATTGATGCGTTTATATATGACCATACATGCTGATCATGAGGGTGGAAACGTATCTGCACACACCACACATTTGGTGGGCTCAGCCCTTAGCGATCCGTATTTAAGTTTTGCCGCAGGTATGAATGGTTTAGCAGGTCCTTTACACGGCTTAGCCAATCAAGAAGTAATCAAATGGATTTACGAAATGAGGGAAGAGTTGAACACCGAAAATCCATCTAAAGCACAAATAGAAGAGTACGTTAAAAAAACATTGAGTGAAGGAAAAGTAGTACCAGGTTATGGCCATGCAGTGCTGCGTAAAACAGATCCAAGGTTTACAGCACAAATGGAATTTGGTAAAAAGCATATGCCTAACGATCCTTTAGTACAAACCGTTTGGAATATTTACGATGCAGTTCCGCCTATTTTACAATCGTTAGGTAAAATAAAAAATCCATGGCCAAATGTAGATGCTCATAGCGGATCTTTACTTGTGCATTATGGAATGGTAGAGTATGAGTTTTACACCGTATTATTTGGTGTTTCAAGAGCATTAGGTGTACTATCAAGTTTAATTTGGGATAGGGCATTAGGCTTCCCATTAGAACGACCAAAATCTATAACAACAGATTTAGTAAAACTTTGGTTAGAAGGCAAAGATGAAATTTGGGAAGGTTAATTAGATACTTCATGAAATTTATAAAACCCAGCATTTATGTTGGGTTTTTTGTTAATTCTTAATGTATAATTTTGTAAAAAAATAATTAATAGGCTTTGTACTAATTTCAGTATTCTTTACTACACCTTAGGCAAAAAAACTTTAAAACATATCAACTACAATAAAAAATTGATTTTGAATAAAGATGGTGTGCAATTATATTTGCACCTCTTGGGGAATTAGCTCATCTGGCTAGAGCGCTTGCATGGCATGCAAGAGGTAACCGGTTCGACTCCGGTATTCTCCACAAAATAACTACTACAAAACCCTTATTCATTAAGGGTTTTGTCTTTTACAGGAATTTATTAGATATTTAGATGTGGCCCTATAACTCTCAATTTGGGTATCAAATGGGTATCAAATCTTCTAAAGGTTCAATTTATGTTTTAATAGCCGTTGCCTAGAAGAAATTTATGCTTCAGCAATCATTCTACGAAATTTTACAGATTTTAAGCATTTCTATTTTTGAAAAAATACCCATAAATCAACTGTTTTAGCAAACTCAATTACAATATTTCAAAGAACTAAATCATAACCAATTGAATATGTTCGACTAATAAAGCAACGCTAATGATAGGCCATCTTATTTTAAGTCATTGAACAAGAGTTCATTAATATGAAAAAATAGTATAACTTAAAAAATTCAAAATTTAGAATAAGCAAATAATTAACTTGTTGGCATGAATTTTAGCATTGGCACCATTGAAAATTGGGTAGCAAATTATTATGGCTTAGAAGTGAAAGCATCTGTGCTCAATGGCTATGATGAGCTTAATTTTTTATTAACAGAAAAATCGGGTAAGAAAAATATTTTAAAAGTTTCTAACAGCAGCCACGATTATTTTTTCTTAGAGGCACAGGTAAAAATTTTACAACATTTAGCTAAGTCCGATTTAGCTGCAGAATTTCAGGTAACTACATTAAATAAAAAGGGAGAAACCTTAACTGAAATTATTGTTGAAGAAACTACATACTGTATTAGAATATTGAGTTTTTTAGAAGGTAGCTTTTGGGTGGAGGCACCCGTAAAAAACGAAGCCCTATTTGAAAATTTAGGAAGTTTTTTAGGCAAGATGGATAAAAACCTAGTAGGCTTTAAGCATCCGGGCATGCACAGACATTATACTTGGGATATTAGTACAGCAAGGGATGCGAATTATAAAATGAACTATATAAAGGATGCTGCTAAAAAAAGAATTGCAGATTATTTTATGTTGCAATTTGAAACCGAAGTACTGCCTACACTTTCTTCTTATAGACAGGCCTATACTCATAATGATGCCAATGATTACAATATACTAGTAGAAGGAGATAGCATTGTAGGATTGATAGATTTTGGCGATATGGTGTACACTGCTTTAATTAATAATGTAGCTGTAGCCTGTACCTATGCGATGTTACACCAGTCGGACCCACTAGCAGCAGCTGTATTAGTAGTGAAAGGTTATCATCAATCTTACCCAATCGAAGAAAAAGAATTAAGAATTTTATATTATCTAATAGCTGCAAGATTATGCATAAGTGTAACGCAGTCTGCCTTTAATGGTTCTTTGGATACCAATAATGAACATCATTTTATAACAGAGAAGCCAGCCTGGGATTTACTCTGCTATTTAATTACGCTTAACCCTATTAAAGCAGAAAATGATTTTAGACTGGCTTGTACTTATACATCCATCATTGATGCAAATGAGAATTATACAAACTTAGAATCCAAAAGAAATGCGCATATTGGAAAGAACTTAAGTATTAGTTATGAAAAACATTTAAAAATTGATAAAGCCGCCTTACAATATTTATATGACGATAAAGGCAATACCTATATTGATTGCGTAAACAATGTAAGTCATATAGGACATTGTCATCCAAGAGTAGTAAGGGTGATGCAAAAACAAATTGCTAGTTTAAATACCAATACAAGGTATTTAAATAATCACTTAATTGAATATGCGCAAAAATTAACAGCTAGCTTACCCGCTGGTTTAAATGTTTGTTATTTTACCAATAGCGGTAGTGAGGCCAATGATTTAGCCATTAGAATTAGTAGGCACTTCACTAAACAAAAAGATATCATTGTTTTAGACCATGCCTATCATGGAACTTCAACGGCCACCATTGAAATGAGTCCTTATAAATTTGATAGAGAAGGCGGCATAGGACAAATGCCTTGGATACATAAAGCAATAAACCCCGATTTATATAGAGGACCTTATCAATATGAAGATGCTAGTGCAGGTGTTAAATATGCAAAGAATGTAAAAAATATTATTGATGCCATTGCAAAAGAAAATAAAAAACCTGCAGCCTTTATTTGTGAAACACTTTTAGGCGTGGGTGGTCAAATGCCCTTACCTCCTCATTATTTAAAAGAAGTATACCAGCATGTTAGAGCTGCAGGCGGCATTTGTATTGCAGATGAGGTACAAGTGGGCTTTGGAAGAGTAGGCACTCATTTCTGGGGCTTTGAATTACAAGACGTAGTACCAGATATGGTGGTACTAGGTAAACCCATTGGCAATGGGCATCCCCTAGCCGCAGTAATAGTGACCGATGCAATAGCCAACAGCTTTAATAATGGTATTGAATATTTTAATACCTATGGAGGCAACCCTGTTTCAATGGCAACCGGTATGGCTGTATTAGAAGTCATTCAGGGGGAAGGCTTACAAGAAAATGCATTACAAGTAGGTAATTATTTATTAGAAGGTATGCTTCAATTAATGAATAGCTACCCTATTATTGGAGATGTAAGAGGTGCTGGATTATTTATTGGTGTTGAATTAGTAAAAGATAGAAATACAAAAGAACCAGCGATTGATTCCATTAAGCTAGTAGTAGAAAGAATGAAGGAAAAGGGATTTTTAATGGGCGTAGATGGTCCTTATAATAATGTCCTTAAAATAAAGCCGCCCATTATTTTCTCTATGGAGAATGCAAAAGATATGCTAACTAATTTAGATACTGTATTAGCCTCTCTTTAAAAAATAGTAAGCATAATAAAAATGCAAACTGTGCAATAAAGCGGCGCATATTTAAGCAGAGCTGAAAATTAAAACAGGTACTTAGGTTAAAAAAATGTTTTTTTGGATAAAATTGAATGTATCCTAAGTTATAGTTAAGAAATAATCAACTATTTATAGTAGACTGAAATAAAAACTGACTTTCCCAAACAAAATTAGCTAGCTTAAAATGAGATGGGGATGAAAAATTGTAATAGGTATTTAGTATAATAGCTGTTTCTGGCTTCCATCTTTTCTCCCGAATTATTCGTTGTTTGATTCCTGCAGAGCCTACCCAGGTGGGGATTTTGGCTAAAAAGTCGAAATCCCCACTTTTATATCCCTCTGAAAAAACTACTTTTATTAGGATTAATAAAGTATTTGAATAAAGTCATTAAATATATAATGTAAGAAAATAATTTATATTATTTGCATAATGAAAGTATTTAATTATTTTGCAATGGGAATAAACATTATAAATAATTAAATAGTAATAAAAATGAAAAGAAAAATTGTCCTAATTGCACTAATCTGCACTCTTTTTGTAGCTTGTAAAAACGAAAGTGCAAAAACCGAATTGCCTGACCCGGCTTTGACACCCGCTTTTTCTGAAAGCGAAAAAGTGGCTCAGAAAAACATCGATTCCTATTCTAAAACATGGGATTTAGTTATTAATGAAGGAAAAGTAGACGTACTTGACTCTGCTTATGCTCCAGAAATTGTAGTGCATGCAGTTCCTGAAATTAAAGGAATAGCTGCCGCAAAAGCATATTATGCTAATTATGTAACTGGTTTCTCCAACAGAAAATTTATTGTAAAAGAGACTTTTGCTAGTGGTGACAAACTAACAAAATACTGGCAATTTAAAGGAACTCACACGGGTGATTTTATGGGAATCCCTGCAACTGGTAAAACTATTGATGTAGAAGGTTGTACTATTGCTAGAATGGTAAACGGAAAAATTGTTGAAGAAAGAGATTTCATGGACAACATGGATTTCATGAAACAGTTAGGTTTAATGAAGTAATTTATAAAATTTATTTTTTAGAAAGGGTTTTAGTTCACGCTAAAGCCCTTTTTTATTATCTATTAAGACTAAAAGTAACATCACTAATGTAAATCGTTAGCAAAAGTTTTTTCCCCTATAAAAAATACGGGCGAGTTTGAAACACCGATTTCATTTTTATTGTGCACATGGTTTCCTGAATGTTCATGCGTCTGAGCAGATAAGTTTAATGAAAATATTGTTGATAAATATTAACTATTTTATACTAATGCGTTGTTAAGTAAGTACTACCTATTTACTGGATTGATAGGCAATTTGTTAGTTTTGAGGGGTGGAGCGGTAAAAACGGAGGGTTGGTGTATGGGCTAAGGATATTTTTTATAATTTTAATTACGTAATCTCAATTTAATACACTTATTTTTTTACAAAACTCAGACTTGCAGAATTAATACAATACCTTAATCCTGTAGGGTTTGGTCCATCATTGAATACATGGCCCAAATGTGCACCACAGTTACTACAATTTACTTCAGTTCGTTCCATGCCATAAGAATTATCTGTTTCTTCGTCTATATTTTTTGCTACAGAAGGTTTATAAAAACTTGGCCAACCAGTACCACTATCAAATTTATGTGCACTACTAAATAACTCTTGGCTACAACAAACGCAAGCATAAATTCCTTTTGAGTGATTATCCCAATATTTGCCCGTATAGGCAGTTTCTGTTCCTTTTTTACGGGTTACACTAAACTGCTCCTTGGTTAATTGTTTTTTCCACTCTGCATCAGTTTTTACAATAGTATATTTTTTAGTTTGTGCAGTTGCCAAAATTCCTATACTAACTAAAACAACAGTTACTAATAATCTTTTCATTTTAATTCTTTTATGTATATACGCAATTACATTAATTATAGCTTTAAACAAAATCAATCATTTTATGTTTTATAAAGTTATAAGTTTATAGTAAATTCATAGAATATGTCTATTTTAAAACAAGTTGCCGAGTATTTATACCTTAAAAAGAAAGATCCTAATGCGCCCAATACATCCTTTGTAAAATATATGCATGGCATAAACCGTATAAGCATATTCCTTTTTATAGTAGCATTGGTTATTTTGGCTGTTAAGTTAATTAAGCGGTAGGGTACATAAAGGTATAAATGCTATGTGCAGCTTTTTCGCTAGCATTACCTGCTTGCTTTAAAAGTTGCCAAAGTGAGGCATAATCACTTTTAAGTTGTTGTAGTTTTGTTCCATCTTCTAGTAGTAATGTTAATTCTTTATGCAAGTTTTGTGTAGTTAATTGGTGTTGTATTAATTCTTTTACTACCTCTTTATCCATTATTAAATTAACTAAACCAATAAATTTTATTTTAATTAATTTTTTTGCAATTTGGTAACTAATATTACTTCCTTTGTAGCAAATAATTTGTGGCACTCCAAATAGGGCTGTTTCTAATGTAGCTGTACCGCTTGTAACTAAGGCGGCTTTAGCTTTACTTAATAAAGCATATGTTTCATTAACTACCCAGCTTACATTTTTATAGGGTGCAATTAAATTGTTGTAAAAATCTTCATCAAGCCCAGGAGCTTTTGCAACTACAAATTGATAGGTAGGAAAATGCTCTACAACAGAAAGCATGATAGGAAGCTTGGTTAAAATTTCCTGCTTTCTACTACCTGGCAACAAAGCAATAATATTATTTTCAATTTTAAAATTTGAATGTTGAATGTTGAACTGCTCCACCACTTCCACTAGCGGATGCCCCACATACTCTACATCCCAATTCCATTTATTTTTGTAAAAATCTTTTTCAAAAGGAATGATACAAATCATTTTATCAATGCATTGCTTCATTAGCTTTACTCTATTCTCCTTCCAAGCCCATACCTGTGGCGAAATGTAATAAATAACTTTAATGCCTTGCTGCTTTGCCCATTTTGCAATACGTAAATTAAAGCCAGGGTAGTCAATTAGTATAATAGCATTTGGTTTGTAGGCCAAAATATCTTCTTTACAAAAGCTAATATTTTTTAAAATGGTGGGTAGGTTTTTAACAACCTCAATAAAACCCATAAAGGCCAACTCTTTGTAATGCTTTATGAGTGTAGCACCTTCGGCTTGCATTTTATCTCCTCCCCAGCATCTAATATCAATAGCGCTATCAATATTTTTCAACTGTTTAATTAAGTTGCTTCCATGCAAATCGCCACTGGCTTCGCCAGCAATAATGTATAATTTTTTAGAAGAGGATGAATTAATCATTTGATGAAACTGAAATAATAACTACTACGTATTTTCTTGTTGCCACTAATTAAACAAATTTTTACTAATGTATTTTTTTTATGCGTCATCTGCGTAATCTGTGGGAGCTTTTTTTCACGTATATCTTAAAATAATTTTAAAAATAACACAACTACACCGTAAACAAGGGTTACTAAAAATATCCCTTTTGCCGTTTTATCTTTTCGTGTATTTAGGTAGACGGTAAATAGTACAGCGTTTACAAATAAAGCTAATGTTAAGGCAACACTCAACGTTTTATGGCCGGGCTCATATAGCATATATTGAAAAGTTTCTTTAAATGTAAAAATTTTAAACTTTACAAATTTATACAAAAAAATACCTAGTAATGGACCAACAAAACCAAGTAGTAAGCCTAGTTTAATAGTATCTCTTTTTAATATCATTTAAACGATTTTTTTTCTAATTTCTTTTTCATTGCATAATTTGTAAAGTCGAATTGAACAGGTACAATACTTACATAATTATTATTTAAAGCCCACACATCGGTATCCTTGGCTTTATCATTATTTAAAAACTCACCCGTAAGCCAATAATAATTTTTACCATGTGGGTCTTTACGTTCATTAAAATCTTCTTTATACTTTGCATCTGCTTGTCGGCACACTTTTATTCCTTTTATTTTTTTGTTCGATTTTTTTGGAATATTAACGTTAAGCAATAAACGCTTTTCTTTGTTATTTTCTATTACCCAATTAGCAATATCGTATACATATTTTTTTGCTTCGCTAAAATCGGCTTCAAAACTATAGTCTAATAAAGAAAATCCAATACTAGGTATACTTTCAATAGCAGCTTCCATTGCAGCACTCATGGTACCACTATAAATTACGTTAATAGAATGGTTTGCCCCATGATTAATGCCACTAAGGCACAAATCGGGTTTACGGTGCAGCACTTTATCTACTGCTAGTTTAACACAGTCAACGGGTGTACCACTCGTTTGCCAACATTCAACGCCATCAAAAATTTGAACTTGATTTAAACGTAGGGGTTGCCCTATAGTTATAGCATGCCCCATTCCACTTTGCGGCTTATCGGGTGCTACCACAATAATATTTCCTAAATCTTTTACTGCCTCTACCAAACAACGAATGCCTGGTGCAGTAATACCATCATCATTTGTAATTAAAATGGTGGGTTTATTATTTTTTTTCAGTATCATAAAAAATGTACTATTAAAACTTAGGAAACCATTCTCTTGCAATACCCATTTGCCTAAATGGCCAAGGTATCATAGCTAAAATAAGTACAATAGCTAATCCAAAAAATAGTAAACTTTTTCTATGTTTTTTAGTATCGGTATCGGCACGTTTTACCATACTTCTTCCAACATGTACAAGCAACCATGCAATAACCATCATTAAAAAATGCTCTAATGCAAAAAATCGGGTAGTGCCATCTTTCATTACTTCTTTAGCGTTTGTTTTAAGCATATCAAACCAACCATTATTAAAAT
>CAILUU010000049.1 GCA_903837525.1 uncultured Bacteroidota bacterium
GTTTTAAGTAGAAAAGACATGGATGGTAAAAAGGTTAGTGATAAAGCGGGTGGTGAAAGCATAACAAGGAATGCAGATTTTATGGTTTATGAATTACCACCATCTAAGTTAATTAAAAAACCTACACCATAGTTTTTTCCGGCGGTGTCAAATAAGGTATTTTATTTTTTTTCATACCTTTGCAATTCGAATTAGACAAACTTCCTTGAATTTGAAAATTTGGATTATTAATATCTTTACAGGAAACTATAGAACCCACGCCTGCCATTTCCTGTAGCCATTCAGTAAAAGTTTTCATATAATATATATATATTATTATGGAAATTAAGTTTATAGCATGGCTAAAATCACTTGAAGAAGGCACTGCTTTGTTGGGTACCACGGGCACCCAGCCCGGAGAGCCAACTCCTAGTGGTTCTGCCCCTAAAAACAAAGTGAGTAATCCAGACAACACCGGTAGCGCAGGTGGGCCGGGTAAAAGCACTCCTCCTAATAGTGCAGGTTGTTCGGGTGGACCATGTCCTCCAAAAAACACTATTGCTCCTTTGGTTATGGGTGGTGGTGGTGGTGGTGGTGGTGGTGGTGGAGCATCAGCTATTCCTGCGCAGGGCATCCCAGTCAAGTAAAAACTACTAATCCCCATAGTTTTAAATTAAAAATATAAAAACTTTCATTATTATTTTTCACTCTTGGAGAGCAAGCAAACATACTATTAAAACTATAACATATAGTTAAGTTTATATCAAACAAGTTTGTTATTAATTTTATTCCATGTTTTTTTGCATAATTTATATTTTCACATAAATTTTCATAAAAAAACAATTCTTTTTCATCAAAAATTAGTTGTAAATCAAAAACGCTTTCTTTTTCTTCTGATAAGAAGAAGGAACAATTATTTTTTTCATACCAAATATCGTTTGCTTCTGTAATTTCTATATTAGAGAAGTTGTGCATTTTGTTTGTTCTTTTGATTGAAACCAATCGTAAATATGATGTGAACTATGATAAAAATTATAAGCAGCCAAATTTGAAAAAAATAAGCCAAGATGCAATAAAAGTTTGGCTCCCAGAAGTTCAACAAAAGACGCATTTCTCGTGCGGTGCTGCTGTTGTACATTCAATTTGTTCTTACTATGGTTTGGGTTTGAATTCCCATTATGATTATTTTTCGGTTTTGGAAACGGATGAAACTTATGGCACTCCACCAATAAAAATTGTGAATTATTTTAAATATGTAGGACTTAATTGTAGAATGATTTCTAACATGAGTATTGAGTCGTTGTGTCAGGAGTTGCAAAAGAAAAAGCCTGTGGTTTTAGTTTTACAGGCATATGGTAATAGTAAAAACTATAAAAAAAGTGGTTCGGGACATTATGTAGTTGCTATAGGATATGATAAAATAAATATTATATTTGAAGATCCTTATATGAATTGTTCTAGGGGTTATATACCAAAAAATGAATTAATAAATAGATGGCATGACATTGATTACAAAGGTATTAAATATCAACAAACAGGGATTGTTGCTTGGAAAAATCAAAAACCATTTTATTTAAATTGCGCTAAAAAAATACCTTAGGACTTTAGGTAATTTGGAAAGCAAGGCCCTATTAGTCTGATAAGTTTTTCCATTTCTTTTTTTTCAAAATGCGCCACCATGCTGCCTCCATGTTTTTTGAGTGAACATGGAATTTCAATAATTCGGAAATATTCTTGCAGATTTTCTAGTGAGTCCTTACATAATCTACTTACACGAATGTGGCAATGGTTTGCAAATATTTGTCCTTTATCAATAAACCAAGCTGTAATTCCTATGTCTTGTAATTGATCAAGCCATTCTAAAGTTATTTTCTTCTTTTTATTTTTATAGCAAAGTTCAAAATAATATCTCCAGCATTCGTTTGTTATAGAGTTCCATCTAAAACTATCTTTGTCAGATATAAATGCTTTTTGTCTACTAAATCTTTTGAGTTCTTCAGCTTTACATCGTAACCAAGTGCCTCCCTTGTTTATGCTTTCTCTAATCTGCAGGTGGGGGCTTAGTGAGTTTTTGGGCATGATGATGCTTCCATTGCCCAAAAGAGTACCTAGAACAAATTGCTTTTCACGATTAAATTGATGTATTGCTTTTAAAATATGTTTGAGTATGCACCATGAAAAGTAATACATTATTTTATTAATGATGTTAATATTAATTTCA
>CAILUU010000050.1 GCA_903837525.1 uncultured Bacteroidota bacterium
GTATTTCCACCCATTGGGACAATCATTTTATTGGCATCATGCGTCTGCGCCTCGTTATGTATACTTGGAGCGGCTTTAACACAGAAACCAAAAAAGGTTAAGAAAAAATAGGGAATGAAAATTTTAATCATGGTACAATTTAATAAATTATAGGTAGTTAGTTGTAATAATTCATATTTTATTATATTTATAACTAATTTAAAATATAGCATTACAAAATCTAGTGAAATTATCTTTAAAACTAAAGCTTTGAAAACAGAACGTTATTACAAACCTGAATTAGATGTACTTCGTCTTTGTGCATTTCTTTTTGTTTTCTTTGTTCATAGACTAGACCTCGCTCCCATTAACCCTACAGAATATTATTGGGCTTATCATATTAGCTTAGTAGGTAATTATGGCGTGCCCTTATTCTTTTTTTTGAGTGCATTTTTAATTACTGAACTTCTTAATCGCGAGCAGCAAAAATTTGGCACAATAAGTATTAAATCATTCTACATTAGAAGAATGCTTCGTATCTGGCCTTTATATTTCGTCTTCTTTTTTGCAATAGTATTACTAACATCTACTACTGGTATTTTTGGAACCCCTATTCCGTTAAATGCTCAATTAGCATTCAGTTTTTTTTCAGGTAATTGGTACATAACATTCAATAAATGGCAATCCTATTGTATCAATCCACTATGGAGTGTATCTGTTGAAGAACAACTTTATATTTTGCTACCCTTAGTCTTATATTATACAGGCAAGAAAGGATTAAAGGTTTTCTCTTTTTGTGCATTGATATTTGCCTACATTGCTATTATCTATTATGCACAAAGTCCTACAGAAAAATTTAGTGGACAGTGGACAAACAGTTTTGTTCAATTTCAATTTTTCTCAGCAGGAATATTATTTTCAGTTTTTTTAAAAGGTTGGCAGCCCAAATACAATTTCTTTTCCCGCATTGTATTATTTTTTATAGGCTATGCTTGTTGGTTAATAGCCTCTATGGTTTGTGAAATAAATGCAGATGCACCTCATCTTGCATCAATGACACAATCAATCATTGGTTGGCTTTTAATACTTATTGGAGTAATATGTTTCTTTGTTTCCTTTTATGGGGCCTCTGCAAAGTTTATGCCCAAACCCCTAGTTTATCTTGGTCGTATATCTTATGGGATGTACGTTTCTCATATTACTATGTATTGGATAATCTTTAGCATATTTAAAGTTGAATTGTCTGACTTTAGTAAAACGATTGGATTATTTGAATGGAAAAATGAACTGGGTATTATCATAGCATTTACAGCTACAGTAATATTTGCTACATTATCTTACCACTTTTTTGAACAACCGTTTTTGAAACTAAAAAGAAAATTTACATTAATACAATCAAGAGACTAGCCAACTAAGTTGTCTATCACTTCAATTCATTGTAATTTATTTCTTAGCATAATCAAATACTAAATTACAAAATGCTTTCACGCCATTGATAAAACCAGATTCATCTAAATAAAAATCTGGTGTATGATGACCGCCCACTTCACTTGCTTTTTTACCTTTCTCCATGCCACCTAAACTAAAAAAGAAAGTA
>CAILUU010000051.1 GCA_903837525.1 uncultured Bacteroidota bacterium
AGGCCACTAATTTTGGTATTATATATTGGACAAACGCTGGCACAATTACAACAATCGTAATTAGTATTTTGGCATTAGATTTTTTTGGTGGTTGGCTGGTGCATATTACCGAGCATAAAATTCCTTTTCTTTGGCATTTTCATGTTATACACCATGCCGATAATAATGTAGATGTTACCAGTGGTTTACGTCATCACCCAGGCGAAAGTATGGTACGTGGGCTTTTCTTTTTTATGGGCATATTGGTAAGCGGTGCACCCATGTATGCAGTAATGATGTTTCAAACCTTAATTATTTTGGCTACAGCCTTTACACATGCAAATATTAATTTACCAAAAAAGTTAGATAGTTTTTTAAGTTACTTTTTAGTATCGCCAGCTATGCACAAAGTTCATCATCATTACAAACAACCTTTTACCGATAGTAATTACGGAGCCATTTTTAGTATTTGGGATAGATTGTTAGGTACATTTATGAAGTTAGATAAAAAAGATATTATTTATGGTTTAGATAGATATTACCCGAATGAAAAAGACGAAAATATGAAGGAATTAATGTTATATCCGTTTAAAAAAAAGAAAAGTAATAATTCATCTGTGTAAATTTGTGAAATCTGTGACAATAAAAAAAATAGCATTTATACCTGCCCGTTATGCAGCTACTCGTTTTCCGGCAAAGCTTATGCAGCAATTGGGCAACAAAACCGTAATTAGGCATACGTACGATAATACAGTTAATACTGGGCTATTTGACGAAGTGTTAGTAGTAACTGACAGTGAAATTATTTACAACGAAATTGTAACCAATGGGGGCAAAGCCGTAATGAGCATCAAGGAGCATGAAAGCGGTAGCGATAGAATTGCAGAAGCTATTGCCGATATGGTTGTAGATATTGTTGTAAACGTTCAAGGCGACGAACCTTTTGTGCAAAAAGAGCCGTTACAAAAATTATTACAAGTTTTTGAAGATGATAATGTTCAAGTAGCTTCTTTAATGCAAATACTTACCGAGAAACAATACATTGTCGACCCTAATTATGTAAAAGTAGCGGTTGATAAAAACATGAACTCTTTACTATTTAGCCGCAGCCCAATTCCTTACCACAGAGATAAAACGGTTTCGCCAATTTACTATGAGCATATTGGTGTATATGCTTTTCGTAAGCAAGCGTTGTTAAATTTTAGTAACTGGCAAATGACACCCTTAGAAGTTGCCGAAAAAATTGAGTGCCTTCGCTACTTAGAAAATGGTGTTCCATTAAAAATGGTTATTACTGAATATATGGGTGTAGAAATTGATACACCTGAGGATTTGGAAAAGGCTATTCAATTGTTAAAATAATTGGGCCGCCGATTACGCTAATAACGCAGAGACTTATTTCGTTTTCCGTATTTCTGTGGCAACTGTTTTGCCATAGGTAAATTATTAATGTAAATTTGTTCCACTGAGATTTAAAAATAAATATATGCAGTTTAGAAATTTTAAAATGGTTGGCTATGTAGTTTATGGCCGTGGTAGTTTTAATCAGTTAAATGAAATAATAAAACCACATCGTAAAATCAATGCACCCATAATTTTTTTAGTAGATCATTATTTTGAAGATAAACCCCTTGCCAATAAAATTCCATTGCAAGGCAACGACAAATTAATTTTTGTAGATGTTTCCTACGAGCCTAAAACAACCTATGTAGATAAATTAGCCAACGATTTAAAAGAAGAGTTTGGCACCGTAAGTGGAGTAATTGGTATTGGTGGTGGTAGTGCTATGGATTTAGCAAAAGCTGTTTCATTAATGATGAATAATGAAGGAAGTAGTGCCGATTATCAAGGATGGGATTTGGTAAAAAAACCAGGTGTTTATAAAGTGGGCATTCCTACCTTAAGCGGTACAGGTGCCGAGGTTAGCCGTACAACAGTACTTACTGGGCCAACAAAAAAATTGGGGATGAATAGCGATTTTACACCCTTTGATCAAATAGTGCTTGACCCAGAGTTAACGAAAGATGCACCAGCCAATCAACGTTTTTATACTGGTATGGATTGTTACATTCATTGTATTGAAAGCCTTACCGGTACTTACTTAAATGAGTTTAGTAAAAGCTATGGCGAAAAAGCTTTGGAGCTATGCCGAGAGGTTTTTATAAATAAAACAACTTGGGATGAAGAGTGTGATGAAAAATTAATGATGGCTAGTTATGCTGGTGGTATGAGTATTGCCTATAGCCAAGTTGGCGTAGCCCATGCAGTAAGTTATGGCCTTAGTTATTTATTGGGTACAAAACATGGCATTGGAAATTGTATTGTAATGAATCATTTAGACGAGTATTATCCTGAAGGAGTTAAAGAATTTAAATTGATGGTAGAAAAAAATAATATTGAAATCCCCAAAGGAATTTGTGCCAATTTATCAGATGATGACTTTAATAAAATGATGGATGTATCAATGGGCATGAAACCACTTTGGGAAAATGCATTAGGAAAAGATTGGGAGAAGATAATGACAAGAGAGAAATTGAGAAGTATTTACGAGAAATTGTAATTTGTAAAGTTTTACATTGATAAATCAAAGGCAATAAAACTATCAACCTTTATTTATATGAAAACTTATGCATTAAACCTTCACCAACCTCTCCACCGCCCTCTCCAACGTTTCTTCTTTTTTACTAAAACAAAAACGCAGCGTTTTATTATCTATTTCATTTTTGTAAAACGCCGATGTAGGTATGGTAGCTACGCCATACTCCTTGGTTAAACGAATGGCAAAATCTTTTTCAATTTCGTTGCTAATATTAACATAGCTATATAACTGAAAGTAACTTCCAAAAGATGGAATGGGTATAAATTTTGTTTGCGCCATCAAATCAAAGAAATAATCTCTTTTTTGTTGCAAAAAATTTCCAAGCTGTAAGTAGTTTTCTTTTTGTTTTAAAAATTCGGCTAAAGCAACTTGTACAGGGCTATTACACGTAAAGCAATTAAACTGATGAACTTTTCTAAATTCTTTCATTAAATTTTCTGGAGCAATGCAATAACCCATTTTCCATCCGGTGCAGTGGTAAACTTTTCCAAACGAAAAACATACAAAAGCTCTTTCCAATAAATCGGGGTATTTTAAAATGCTTTCATGTTGTTTGCCATCAAATATTAAATGCTCATACACTTCATCGCTAATAATAAAAATACCAGTATTGCTTACAATATTTTGTAGTTGTATAATATCAGCAGCGCTAAACACACTACCTGTTGGGTTATGTGGGCTGTTAATTATTATAGCTTTTGTCTTGTTCGTAATTTTTTGTTTTACTAAATCCCAATCTATAGCATACGTTGGGTGTGTTAGCGATATTAAAACAGGCACACCTCCATTAAGCTCAATAGTAGGAATATAACAATCGTAAGCAGGTTCAAAAACAATCACTTCATCGCCAGGTTGTATAATGGTTGTTAAGGCAGTATACAATGCATACGTACCACCAGGTGTAATGGTAATATCGGTTTCGGCATTTATTTTTGTTGTATAAAGATCTTGTACTTTTTCGGCTAGGCGTTGGCGCAACAAAGGCAAGCCGTTCATATGTACATACTGATTATTCCCCTTTTGCATAGCCTCATTTACCAAATTAGTTAATTCGCTACTCATTTCATAATCGGGGAAGCCCTGTCCAAGGTTTATTGCATTGTACTGCACAGCCAATGTACTCATTACTGTAAAAATAGTAGTGCCAACATTGGGTAGTTTACTTTGTATAGTGGGTTGCATTTTATTCTGTCATTTCAACCAAAGGAGAAATCTAAAAAGATAGTACACTTAAAAACAGATTTTCCTTATCGTAGAAATGAAAAGTTTTGTTTATGTGGTAACTTAATTTAAAACAATATTAAAAAAATTATAAAAACTTATCGCCTTTATTACGTTTTACTTCTGCAACATATTCTTTTATTTCTTGCTCTTTATCTTTTTTGCAAATTAGTAATACATCTTTTGTATCAACAACTACATAGTCATTTAAACCTTGCAATAAAATTAATTTTTTATTGCTGGCATGTACTAAATTATTAGTAGCATCAATAATCATTACGTTATCACCAACAACAGCATTTTCTAAATAGTCTTTTTCTAAATTTTGGAAGGCACTTGCCCAAGTCCCCAAATCGCTCCAGCCAAAGCTTGATGGCATAATGTACACATTATCTGCTTTTTCCATAATGCCATAATCGATAGAAATATTTACACATAAAGGATAAATTCGTTCGATAGCTTCTTTTTCAGCATCGGTATTAAAATTATTTAATTCAGCATCAAATACTTCATGTATTTCTGGTAGTAATTTTTCAAAGGCCTTAATAATATTTTTTACTTGCCATACAAAAATACCTGCATTCCATAAAAAATCTCCGCTAGCAATAAACGCTTTTGCTATTTCTACTGTAGGTTTCTCGGTAAATGTTTTTACTTTATAAATATTTTCGCCAACAGCTAATGTTTCGTATTGAATATAGCCATAGCCAGTATTAGGGTGTGTAGGTTTTATACCCAACGTTAATAATCCTTTTATATCAGCCGTAAACTTTAGTGCTTCATTACATATTTTAATAAAAGCATCGTCATCAGTAATTAAATGATCAGAGGGGGCACAAATTAAATTAGCGTTAGCATTCAGTAATTGTATTTTATACGAAACATAGGCAATGCAAGGGGCTGTATTTTTACGAGATGGCTCACAAAGAATATTTGCTTTACTAAGCTCGGGTAATTGTTCTGCAACAATATCTGCATAATCTTCAAATGTTACTACATAAATATTTTCTTTAGGAATAAATTTTGCAAATCTGTCGTAGGTAGATTGTATTAATGTTCTACCTATATTTAATATATCTAGAAATTGTTTAGGATAATTTGTTCTACTCATTGGCCAAAAGCGGCTTCCAATACCTCCAGCCATTATGGCAACGTAATTATTTTTATTCATTTTTCTTTATTAAATTATTCCTTCGCCAATCAAATCATGTAAATGTATTATCCCAAAATATTTACCATCATCTTCCACAACTAATTGAGTAATATTTTGTTGCTGCAATATTTGCATAGCTTCGGTAGCTAGGCTATTTTCCGTAATTTTTTGGGGATTAGCTGTCATTATATTTTCAGCTATAAGATTGGTAAAATCGTTTTCTCTTTCTAACATTCTACGTAAATCTCCATCGGTAATTATTCCAAGTACTTTATTATCGTTACTTACTACTACTGTTGTGCCTAACCTTTTGTTTGTCATTTCTACAATTACTTCTTTAATAGTTGCAGTAAGCAATACAGCAGGCTTTTCGTTTTTGTTAGCTAAGTCTGCAACTCGTAAATACAATTTTTTACCTAATATTCCACCAGGATGGTATTTTGCAAAATCGTTACTTTTAAATCCTTTCATTTCCATTAAACATACAGCCAACGCATCTCCCATAACCATTTGTGCTGTAGTGCTACTAGTAGGTGCAAGGTTGTTTGGGCAAGCCTCTTGTTGCACCGTTGTATTTAAAACAAGTGTACTATTTAAGGCTAAAAAACTTTCCAAATTACCCACCATTCCTATTAATATATTGCCAAAATTATTAATTAACGGTACTAATACTTTAATTTCTGAACTATCGCCACTTTTACTAATAACTAATACAATATCGTTAGGTTGTATCATTCCCAAATCACCGTGTATAGCATCTGCGGCATGCATAAAAATACTTGCTGTACCCGTACTATTAAGTGTAGCCACAATTTTTTGAGCAACAATGGCGCTTTTGCCAATACCACTAACAATAAGCCTCCCCGTTGTTTTACCAATTAATTCAACGGCATTTATAAAGTCATCATTTATAAATGTGGTCATTTCTGCAATTGATTTAGCCTCTATTTCTATAGTACGCTGTGCAATTGTTTTAAGTAACGATTTATCCATATGGCTAGGTTCTAACTCCAAATTTATTCTTGGCAAAAATACTTTGTTTATACCTCATTATTATAAAAATAAACTTAGCATCCCCTTTTTTTTCTTATCTTATTGCTTAAAGTGTATTTGTTATAATTGCAGTATACAAATAGTTAGTACTTTTATTTGCAAAGATATTCAACTAACTTCACTGTCCTTTTAACATTATTAAGAATTAACTGAACTTGTAAAAGGTGTAGATGAATTATTATGGCTACTAAAAAACCGGCAACAAAAAAAGCATCACCTGTGCCTAAATCTGCATTGGTAAACTATAATTTAAATCAAAAACTACAAGAGCATTTTGGGTTTGAAGGATTTAAATACCCTCAAGAGGAAATTATTACTAGTCTATTAAGCGGTAAAGATACTTTTGTAATTATGCCTACAGGTGGTGGTAAAAGCCTCTGTTACCAATTACCTGCATTAATTTTAGAGGGTGTTGCCATTGTAGTATCTCCACTTATTGCATTAATGAAAAACCAAGTTGATTTGGTAAGAGGCTATAGCGATAAAGACGATGTAGCACATTTTTTAAATAGCACGTTAAATAAAGGACAACAAAAAATAGTAAAGGATGATTTGGTAAGTGGCAAAACAAAAATGCTTTATGTAGCACCAGAAACCTTAACTAAAGAAGAAAATATTGAGTTTTTTAAAACATTAACAATTTCTTTTTTTGCTGTAGACGAAGCCCATTGTATTAGCGAATGGGGGCATGATTTTAGACCAGAATATCGCCGCTTACGAGAAATGATGGACATGATTAATGAGGCCGTACCTGTAATTGCACTTACTGCAACTGCTACACCAAAAGTACAGAGTGATATTTTAAAAAATTTAGGCTTACGTACACCTAATATTTTTATCAGCAGCTTTAATCGGCCTAATTTATATTACGAAATTCAACCTAAAATAAATAAGGGCCAAACCGATAAAAGTATTGTTCGGTTTATTCAACTTCATAAAAATAAAAGTGGTATTATCTATACCTTAAATAGAAAAACTACCGAAGAATTAGCGCAAATGCTAATGGCAAATGGTATTAAAGCTGTAGCGTATCATGCCGGGTTAGATGCTAAACTTAGAGCCCAACGGCAGGATGAGTTTTTAAATGAAGATGTAGATGTAATTGTTGCTACTATTGCATTTGGAATGGGTATTGATAAGCCAGATGTTCGTTTTGTTATACATTATAACATACCAAAATCTATCGAAAATTATTATCAAGAAACTGGCCGTGGTGGAAGAGATGGAATGGAAGGGAAATGTATTTTATATTACTCTCATAAAGATGTTGCTAAGCTAGAGCATTTAATGAGAGATAAACCACTAACCGAAAGAGAAATAGGGGCACAACTTATAAACGAAACCGTTAGTTATGCCGAAAGTAGTGTGTGCCGACGCACAACATTACTTCATTATTTTGGAGAAAAATATGATGATAAAAATAGTTGTGGCCATTGCGACAATTGTTTAAATCCCAAAGAAAAAGTAGAAGCAAAAGAGGAAACTTTAATTGTATTAAAAACTATTAAAGGAGTAAAAGAAGGTTTTACAATTGACCATGTTACGAATGTAATAATGGGCAAAGCAAATACAGCTGTAAAAATGTATAGGCACGATGAGTTGGATATGTTTGCACAAGGCAATGATAAAGATCCTCATTTTTGGAACAGCCTTATACGCCAAATGTTATTAAGCGGTTTAATTGAAAAAGATATTGTAGAATATGGCTTATTAAAGTTTACCAAACTGGGCGATGCATTTTTAAAAAAATCAACCTCTTTTAAAATAGTTTTAAATAATTTATTTGAGGATGCAAATGCTGATGACGAAGAAAGCGAAGCTGCTGATGCTGCCACAGCTGGTGTCGATGAACGCTTAATGGAATTATTAAAAGAGTTACGAAAGAAAGTAGCAAAAGAAAAAAGCCTTCCACCCTTTGTAATATTTTTAGAGAGTAGTTTAGAAGACATGGCAACTATGTACCCCACAACTATTTCCGAACTAGAAAAAATAAGCGGGGTAAGCAAAGGGAAGGCATTACGTTATGGCAAACCTTTTATAGAGCTAATTACAAAATATGTTGAAGAGAATGACATTGTGCGGCCTGATGATTTTGTAATGAAAACAGTTGCGAATAGAAATAATAATAAAATTTTTATTATACAAAATGTAGATAAAAAAATACCACTAGAAACTATTGCCAAAACAAGAGATTTAGCTATTAATGAGCTTTTAGAAGAAATGGAAACAATAGTTGCTAGCGGCACAAAGCTAAGTTTAGACTATGCCATTAACGAAATGGTAGATGAATACGACCAAGAAGAAATACTAGAGTATTTTAAAAATTGTGAAACAAGCAGCCTACAAGTTGCCCAAGAAGAGCTAGTAGATAGTGGTTATAATTGGGAGCAATTAAAACTTATGCGTATTAAGTTCTTATCCGTTTATGGTAACTAAATAAGTTTTTTAGTGTAATTATTTAATATTTTGGGGTAATCCCCTTATTTTTGCAACCCCAAATAGGAAAGGTGCGGTAGCTCAGTTGGTAGAGCAATGGACTGAAAATCCATGTGTCGCCGGTTCAAACCCGGCCCACACCACTAAAACCTCAGTAGAAGTACTGAGGTTTTTGATTTTTTATTAACGTTATCCGCCCTATTTTTTAATTCTTATTTAACCTTGATAACCCACCCTTTTAACATACCTTTGCACCTCAAAAAAACAAGGTAGTGTATTTAACTATATTGGTTATCAATACTTTACCTCAATTTTAATACAATGAATATCAGAAACATCGCTATTATTGCCCACGTAGATCATGGAAAAACAACCTTGGTAGATAAGATTTTGCATAGCACCAACATTTTTAGAGATAACCAAGAAACGGGTGATTTAATAATGGATAACAACGATTTAGAAAGAGAAAGAGGAATTACCATTTTTAGTAAAAATGTATCCGTTACCTACAAGGACGTTAAAATTAATGTAATTGACACCCCAGGGCATAGTGATTTTGGTGGCGAGGTAGAACGTGTACTTAAAATGGCTGATGGTGTATTATTATTGGTAGATGCTTTTGAAGGACCAATGCCTCAAACTCGTTTTGTATTACAAAAAGCTTTACAATTAGGTTTAAAACCAATTGTTGTTATAAATAAAGTTGATAAAGAAAATTGCAGGCCAGATGAAGTACATGATGCAGTTTTTGAACTATTCTTTAACCTTGATGCTACTGAGGAGCAATTAGATTTTCCTACCATATACGGTAGCAGTAAACAAGGTTGGATGAACACATCTATAACACCTACCGACAATATTGTACCGCTGATGGATGCTATTTTAGAGTTTGTGCCAGAGCCAAAAATAAACGAAGGCGCTACTCAAATGCAAATTACTTCATTAGATTATTCTGCATTTTTAGGCAGAATAGCTATTGGAAAAGTTGCCCGTGGAAGCGTTAAAGAAGGGCAGAATATTGTAATGATTCAAGCCGATGGTAAACAAGTAAAAAGTAAAGTAAGAGAACTGTATACATTTGAAGCATTAGGTAAAAAGAAAGCTACCGAGGTTTTTGCAGGAGATATTTGTGCAGTTGTAGGCTTAGAAAACTTTAACATTGGCGATACAATTTGCGATGTTGAAACCCCAGAAGCGTTACCTGTAATTAGTGTGGATGAGCCTACCATGAGTATGATGTTTAGCATTAATAACTCTCCATTTTTTGGTAGAGAAGGTAAGTTTGTTACCAGCCGCCATTTAAGAGATAGATTAATGAAAGAAACCGAAAAAAACTTAGCCCTAAGAGTAGAAGATACAGATGGTGCTGATAGTTTTTTAGTATTTGGTAGAGGCATTTTACACTTAGGTATTTTAATAGAAACCATGCGTAGAGAAGGGTTTGAATTAACTGTTGGTAACCCTCAAGTATTAGTTAAAGAAATTGACGGTAAAAAATGTGAGCCTTATGAAAATTTAGTAGTAGATGTACCAGCTGAATTTAGCGGTAAAGTAATTGATTTAGTTACACAACGTAAAGGAGAAATGACTATTATGGAAAGCAAAGGAGAGATGCAACATCTTGAATTTGAAATACCTTCTAGAGGATTAATTGGTCTACGCAGTACCATGCTTACAGGCACTGCCGGCGAGGCTGTTATGGCACATCGTTTACTAGAATATAGGCCATGGAAAGGGGTAATACCGGGTCGTAATAATGGCGTATTACTATCTAAAAATACTGAAAAAACAACGGGGTACTCAATTGATAAATTACAAGATAGAGGAAGATTTTTTGTTGATCCAGGAGATGAGGTTTATGCAGGTCAAATTATTGCTGAACATATTAAGCCAGGCGATTTAAATGTAAATGCAACAGAGCCTAAAAAATTAACCAACCATAGAGCAAGTGGTAGCGATGATGCTAGTAAAGCGGCTCCAAAAATATTAATGACGTTAGAGGAATGTATGGAATACATTCAGCAAGATGAATGTATAGAAGTAACGCCAAAAAGTATTCGTATGCGTAAAGTAATTTTAGACGAAAATGAACGCAATAGAGTCTCTAAAAATATGAAAGCCGAAGCGGTTTAAACCTTTTATATAAGTATAGAAAAGAGCTAACAAAAAATGTTAGCTCTTTTTATTTTCAATCTTTTTCAACAAACTTGCTGCACTTTTTTCATTGATTATTTTTAGTTGTTCATAGTATTTCATAGCCTCCTCCTTATTACCCAATTCACTGTTCATTAAACCTATGTAGTAAAGGTTTACATCTACTAAAGAAATTGCTAATCTACTTTTAAAATAATTTAAACATTCTTGAAGTTTTTTTAACTTATAATAGGAGTAAGAAATTTCTGTATACCCAGTTTTAAAATTATTATTTATATCTAATGCCTTTTTTAAATACACAATAGCACTATCGTATTTTTCTAGAGCATTATAACCCCAGCCAATATTATAACAAGCCTCTGTAGTAGTATCTGCCTTATATAAAGTAAGTTTTTTAAAATAAAATAAAGCACTATCAGATTTGCCAATTACATTTTTATATAAAACGCCTAAGCCGTTATAGGCTATGGTGTTATTTTTCTTTAATTTAATTGCAGTTTTTAAACAGGTCAGTGCATCGGTTTGGTTTTGCAACCGTACAAAAATTAACCCTGCTTGTGTAAAGGCGTTAACATGCTTAGGGTTTAATGTAATGGCTTTATTAAAAAAGGGCAACGATTCTTTAAGTTTTTCTTCTTTAACCAACTTTAAGCCCACAGCATAATTTTCATCGGCAGTTTTTGGTTGTGCACAAACTAATGTAACCATGCTCATAAATACCCCTAAAATTTTAAGTCTTTTCATCTTACCACAAAAATAAAACTAGAATATTTAATAAACTGCTAAAATTTTAAAATAACCACATACGTAAATTGTTTAGTAATTTTACAACATAATGAAAAAAGCAAAAGTAATACTCATTTTATTAGTAATTTTTTTAATGATTAGCTCAATTAATAGTTTTGCTCAATGCTCTGTATGTACAAAAAGTGCATCTCAACTTGGCGAAAAGCCTGCCAAAGCCTTAAACAGTGCAATTATTTACTTAATGCTTACTCCCTTTGCTGTAGCAGGTTTTATTGGTTACAGGTGGTGGAATAATAATAAAGAAAATTAACAGGTTTAAAAAAATTTTATATGTTTTCAAAAATTTTTTTATTTAAAGAAAAATTAGGCTTTAGCAATGGCCTTCATTTATACTTGCGATTTAAAACAAAAAAATTTAAAAACCTAAAAGTAAATGGTATTAAGCACCCCGTAAGTTGTAGAAATAACGCTGAGGATAAGCTTACTTTTAAAGAAGTTTTTGTCAATGAAATATATGCCTTGCCGCCAAGTTTTACACCTACTTGTATTATTGATGGCGGAGGAAATGTAGGCTTTACAGCCTGTTATTTTGCAAGCAAATATCCTACTGCAAAAATTATAACAATAGAGCCAGATGCCGAAAATTTTGAAATATTAAAAGCAAATGTTGCTCCTTACAAAAATGTAATTGCAATACAGGCAGGAGTTTGGAGTAAAAATATTAATTTAATAATTACTAATCCATCGGCAAGTAGCAATTCATTTATTGTAGCTGAAACGACAGATACTACACAAGGCTTTAAAAGTGTAAGTATTGAAAGTATTGTAAACGAATATAATCTTACTCAAATAGATGTTTTAAAATTGGATGTAGAAACTTCCGAAAAAGAAATATTTACAAACAACTACGATAGTTGGCTGCCTAATGTAAAAATTTTAAATGTAGAAACTCACGACAGATTTTTAAAAGGCTGCTCTAAAGCAGTGTTTAGTGCAGTAAGTAAATATAATTTTTCTTTTGAAGCAAAAGGTGAAAACTGTATTTTTTACAATGATAACTTATTATGAGTTCCATCGAAAAAAGGCGATTTTTCACTAAAGACACAAGTACACCAAGCATAAATTTTGCTAGGCTCTACTTTTACCATTACAGGATTAGGTTATGTAAGTTTAGGTAAATTGTTATTTTGCATTATTGAGTGTTATAATTTTTTATAAATTGATACATATTAAAACCGTCTGGTTGTATTTCTATTTGTTGCAAAAGTATTTTTTTATCTATACTTTTCATTTTGATTTTTTGGATAAGCTGGTAGGCTTTTGACGCCAATAAAAAATTCCGTTTTTCTTTGTTGGTATTAAATTGCAAAGATGTTTCAATCGCAGATAATAAAATCGGTATTCCCTCTTTTTGCGATGCTATTGTTTTTATTATAGGCAATTCGTTAGGTTGATTTCTAAAAGCAGGTGCCAACATTTGGCGTAAATTATTTATAAATGCATTAGCTTCAGGCCTATCGGCTTTGTTAACTACAAATACATTGGCAATTTCCATAAGTCCGGCCTTCATGGTTTGTATTTCGTCTCCAGCTTCTGGTACTAAAACCACAACAGTACAATCAGCCAGCCCTACAATTTCTATTTCGCTTTGTCCTACGCCAACAGTTTCAACAATGATGTAATCAAAAATGCTAGTTTTAAGCACATCGCATATTTCAATTATTTTAGGATTTAACCCTCCTAACGAGCCTCTAGTAGCCAACGAACGAATAAACACATTTGGGTTGCTATACCATTCACTTAGGCGTATTCTATCACCAAGCAATGCGCCTAAGTTAAAGGGAGACGAAGGGTCAACACAAACTACCGCTACTTTTTTCTTTTGTGCAATTAAGGCACCAATTAAAACATCTACCAAAGTACTTTTTCCTGCTCCTGGTGGTCCGGTTATGCCAATTATTGGAGTGGTAGATGTTGGTAAGGATTCTAGCAATTCTTCATATCCGCCAACTTCATTCTCTACCAAAGAAATACTACGTGCCAATGCTTTTATATCGCCGCTTACTATACCTTGTTTTAATTGCTGCCACATAATTGCAAAATAGCATAGTTACAGCAGATTTTATGGTTTAGTAAAATTTATTTTTCCCTACATTTCATCTACTTTTGAAAATAAAATTATTAAATATTGAGTACTTTAGGTATTTCTATAATTATTCCTAATTATAATGGCCAACATTTATTGCCGTTAATTTTACCTGCCGCATTTATCGCATTACAAAAAACTAAATTAGCGTATGAAGTTATTGTAAGCGACGATTGTAGTACCGATAATTCAATTGCATTTTTACAACATAATTTTACAACAGTAAAAATTATTGAAAGCCCGATCAATAAGGGATTTTCGCCAACAGCCAATGCTGGAGTTTTTGCAGCAAAATTTAAATATATATTATTATTAAACAGCGATGTTAAATTAACCGAAGATTACTTTTTGCCCCTACTTCGCTATTTTGATAAACCAGATACCTTTGGCGTAATGGGTAAAATTATTGGTTGGGATGATGATTTACAGCAAGATGGTGCAAAGTATCCATCTTTTCATGGTGTAAAAATAAAGACTACAGGCAATTATATTTTAACTAACCCAAATCAAAATGATTGGGTATATAGTATGTATTTATCTGGAGCTAATGCCTTAATAGATAAAAATAAATTAATAGAGCTAGGTGGCTTTAATGAATTGTATGCCCCATTTTATGTAGAAGATTATGATTTAAGTTTAAGAGCTTGGCGGCTTGGGTATAAATGCTATTACGAACATTTTGCCCTTTGCAGGCACCAAGTATCAACATCAATAAAAATAAAAACTAAAAAAAATGCGATAAATACAATTTACTATCGCAATAAATTGTATTTGCATTTTATACATTTATCGGGTATTAATTTATGGCTTTGGTTTTTGCAATTAGTGCCAGAAGTATTGTTTAGCTTAATTACGGGTAAATTTTATTTTTTTACATCACTTAGTATGTTTTTTTCCACAATAGATAAAGCAAAAAAAGCTAAACTACAATTATATAATTCAGCTAAAAAAAAGCAACCTTTACTTTCCGTAAAAGAGGTTGCTAATACTATCCTATCTTCACTAAAAAATAAAAAAACACATCGGTTTTAATGAGCCCTTCTTCAACCATATATTTTTCTATTTGTACTTTAGTTACTACTAAGCAAGAGTATAATGAAATGCAGCAAAGTTTTTTAAATTGCGGTTTTAAAGACGATTGTGAATATTTAATTGTAGATAATAGCCAAGGGAATGTGCATGATGCCTATTCAGCCATTCGCTATTTTTTAAATACTGCCAAAGGAAAATATGTTATAATTGTTCATCAAGATGTACGCTGTGTAGATACTGCTAAACATTTAAAAAACTGCTTACTTACATTAACACAAAAAGATGATAAATGGGCAATTTGCGGAAATGCTGGCGCAAAAGGATACCATCAAGAAATTATGTACATCAATACCTCTGGACGAATTGAAAAGACCGAAAATTTACCATGCCAAGTAAATTCGTTAGATGAAAATTTATTAATTATTGATGCTGAAAAAAGATTAACAATTTCGGGTTACTTCGGTGGCTTTCATTTTTATGGAACCGACTTATGTATTATTGCCGACATTTTGGGATATAGTAGTTACGTAATCCCATTTATGGTAAATCATTTAAGTAGGGGCAATTTAAAAGATATGGAAAAATATAGAAAGCCATTTATTGATGCGTATGCTAAAAAATTGAAAAGCCGTTACATACAAACAACTTGTACAAAATTTTATTTAAGCAATTCTTCTTTTAAAAATAAATTATACAATTCACCTTTTGTTTTCTTTTTTATTAAAGCGTGGCAACGCCTTAAGTATAATAAAGAATTGGTAAAAAAAGGGAATTTGTATAACAAAGAAGTTAGGTTTGAAAAAGATAAAACACTATAATGAAAATATCTGGCTTTAGTTTTATAAAAAACGCTATCCAATTTGAGTATCCTATTGTGGAGTCTATTTTATCTTTATTGCCTTTGGTTGATGAATACATAATTGCAGTAGGTAATAGTAGCGATGCAACAAAGAATTTAATAACATCTATTAATAACCCAAAAATAAAAATTATTGATACCATTTGGGATGAAACCTTACGGCAAGGTGGTCAAGTATTATCAGCAGAAACCAATAAGGCCCTTGCTGGTATTAGCTCAGATGCCGATTGGGCATTTTACCTACAAGGCGACGAATGCTTACACGAAAAAGATTACGACAAGATTAAAGAAGCAATGCAAACCCATTTACATAACCCAAAAGTTGATGGATTGCTTTTTAATTATTTACACTTTTATGGTAATTATAATTACGTAGGCGCTGGGCGTAGATGGTACAGAAATGAAATTAGAATTATTAGAAATAATAAAAAAATAATTTCCTGGAAAGATGCACAAGGCTTTAGATTTAACAACGAAGAAAAGTTAAAAGTAAAAAAAGTAGATGCCCATATTTATCATTATGGATGGGTAAAGCCTCCAAAAACATCGCAACAAAAAGCTATGTATTTTAATCAAATAAATAACCCTACTTATAATGCTACTGAGGAAGAAAAAAAGCTAGAATTTGATTATCAAATGAATATTGATAGATTAGATTTATTTACTGGCACTCATCCAACAACAATGCTAGCACAAATTGAAAAAGTAAACTGGCCATTTGAATTTGATACCCATATCAATAGATTTAAAAACATGAAACTAAAACATAAGCTCAGCCATTTTATTGAGGATATTACTGGCTATAGAATTGGTGAGTATAAAAATTATAAACTTATTTAATTTCTTAAATTTTTTATTAATGAAAACCATTTGTTTTGATTTTGGAAACTCCCGATTAAAAGCCGCCGTTTTTAATAATGCAGAATTTGTAGAGGAAATTATTTTGCCAAATGATGAATTGTCTAACATTGAACGTATCATCACCATTCATCAACCTCAAAAAACAATTTTATCTTCTGTAATTAGTCACAACCCCGCCATAGAAAACTTTTTAGAGGAGTACAGCCTATTTCATAAATTATCACATCTTACCAAAACAAATTTTACAAGCCCTGTGGGCAAGCCCGAAACTATTGGTGCCGATAGGCTTGCTTTAGCCGCCGCAGCCGTTCACTTTTTTCCTAACAAAAATAATTTAGTAATTGGTTTAGGTACGTGTATTACGTATAATTTTATTAATCAATACCATCAATTTATTGGGGGAAGTATATCCCCTGGCATGGATATGCGGTTTAAAGCCATGCATGTTTTTACCGCAAAATTGCCTGAGGCTAAGGCCGAATGGAATTTTCCATTAATTGGTTACGATACTAAAACTAATTTACAAAGTGGTGTACTTGCTGGTATATCCTTTGAAATACAAGGATTTATAGACGCATATGCCGAAAAATATAGCAACTTTAACGTGGTTTTAACCGGCGGATATTGCAGCTATTTTGCTACTCGACTTAAAAACAAGATATTTGCCGACTATAATTTTTTATTCAAAGGCTTATATGCACTCAGCGAAACTAACAATGGCTAAATATTTACTTGTACTTTTAGTGGCATCTTCAATGCAACTTACCCTTACCGCTCAAGAAAACTCCCCTTACTCCCGTTACGGTATTGGCGATATATCTCCAAATCATAATATCTTAACACGTGGTATGGGTGGAATATCTGCAGGTATTGCAGATAATTTTAGTGTAAATTTTACAAACCCTGCATCTTTTTCTAACTTAGGATTAACCACGTATGATATAGGAAGCGATATTGACATCCGAACATTAAAAACTAAAAACCCTGCCAATAAATTTTCGGCAACCAATACGTTTATTTCTTACTTGGCTATGGGTTTTCCAATTTCTACCGAAAAAATGAGGAAAAAAGATATGTCTTGGGGCTTATCGTTTGGTTTAAAACCAGTAAGTAACATAAATTACAAAATAGAAAAAAACGAACGGCTAACCAATATAGATAGCTTAAAAACTATTTTCGAAGGCAATGGAGGTATCAATCAATTTTATGTTGGTACTGGCTTCAGAATTAAAAAAGTAAGTTTTGGCTTAACTACAGGTTATATGTTTGGTAGTAAAAATTATAGTACAAAATTAGATTTTATTAATGATACTGTATCTTACTATCGTTCAAACTCATCTAACAATACAAGACTTGGTGCCCTATTTTTAAACGCTGGTGTACAATACACCACCGAAATTAAAAAAGGTACATTACGCCTTGGGGCATACGCCAACTTAAAACAAAGTATAAGTGCTAAGCAAGATGTGTTAAGAGAAACATACGCTTTAGATGGAAATGGTACTACATTTCAATTAGATAGTGTGTTTGAACAAAAAGAAGTACCCGGTAAACTTGAATTACCTGGAACGATTGGTGTTGGTTTTACCTACACCAATACAAACTTGCTTGTGGGTGCAGACTTGGAGCTAACCAATTGGGAAAAGTATAGATTTTATGGAGCAACAGATGCTTTACAAAATAGTTTTACACTTAGAGTTGGTGCTCAATACTATCCAGCAAAAGTTGGTACTCCATCAAAAAAATATTTTAGTTTTGTTAAGTACCGTGCTGGTTTTTATTACGGACCAGATTATGTAAAACTATCAACCAACAGAAAAGAATTTGGATTTACTGCTGGTGCAGGCTTCCCGTTAACATCCTTACAACGCCTAAGCTATAATTCGTTTGATTTTGTAGTGCTCAATACAGGTTTAGAAGTTGCCAATAGGGGAAATGCTTCAACTAATTTAAGAGAAAATATAATGCGTATAAGCGTTGGCGTTACTATGAATTCGCTTTGGTTTAGAAAACGTAAGTATGATTAAAAAAGAGAATAATACCAACGTTATATTTTCAAGGCATTATCCCTGCCTGCCTGCTTCAAGTAGGCAGGATTGTGTTACAATCCTTTTATTGGCATTACTACTAATTGGCTTATACAGTTGCGAAAACAACGAAGGCGATATTAAAAACATTACCACCAAAAGCCTAGCTATAGAAGAAGCTACAAACGTAAACGTAAATTATACTACAAGCGGAACAGCCAAAGCACAACTTAAGGCTCCCTTAATGCTACGAGTGCAGGACACCGTATCCTTTGTTGAGTTCCCTAAAAAATTACATGTTGATTTTTATAACGAACAAGGTGTTATTGAAAGCATTTTAGATGCTAATTATGGCAAGTACAACGAAACCCAAAGTAAAGTTTTATTAAAAGATAGTGTACGGTTTATTGGCCTTAAAAATGGAGATACGCTTTATACGGATGAATTATTTTGGGATAGAAATAGGCCAACTTATCAATTTTATACCGATAAGCCCACTGTTATTAAAACTAAGAAGGAAATTATAAACAGTATTGGCTTTGAAGTAAATCAAAATTTTACGGACAAATGGTTTAAGAATACCACCAACAGTTATTTTAGAGTTCCTACCACTAGTTTTCCAGCGTATTGATTTTACCCTAAAGTTACTTTTTCCCAAAAAATACTGCCATATATTTTCGTACATTTATATTCTTTTTTAATCTTAACTTTTAACTAAAATGCAATATCGCCGTCTCGGAAAATCAGGCTTACAAGTAAGTGTGCTATCATTTGGAAGCTGGGTAAGTTTTAGCAAACAAATAAATGATAAAGTTGCCGATGAATTAATGGGCATCGCCTACGATAAAGGCATTAACTTTTTTGATAATGCCGAAGTATATGC
>CAILUU010000052.1 GCA_903837525.1 uncultured Bacteroidota bacterium
AAATAAGTTAAAAAATGAGTTAGTATTCAAAAGAAAACAGTTTGATAATTCAGGTAATCAAATTAATCAGGAATTAATAGTTTCGGCAAGTCCTATAGTTGGTGGAAAAAATAAAAGGGAGAATCGAAAGTTGTTTGCCGAACAAATGAATCAGTATAAAAACACCCTTGCAAAAATAGAGGAAGAGAAAGCTAGAATACTAAAGGAAGCAGACATGCTTAATTCATTCACGATTTCAAAAATGGGCATTTGGAATATTGATAAAATAATGAAAATTGAGGATATCATTTTAGTAAATGCATCCTTCGATTTTGAAAAAGAAATTAATCGAGATGTTAATAAATTAAAAGTCTTTGTGATTTATGAGGATGATAATTCTGTAATTCCTTATAGCGCTGACCAATGGAATAAAATTGGCTTTTCGATAAAAGCAAAAGTAAGTTTGGTAGCAGTCTTACCCAAAAATGAACTTGCTGTGATTTCATCAGAAGAGCTCCAACGACAATTGAAAGGAGCTTCTCATTCAATTTTATTTACTACAAAACGAGTAAGTGGAGTTGATTATTTAAAGAAACTTGAAATGTAAAATTGGTTATAAATAAATTATTCAAAAACTTTTTACTCTCATTCATTTTACTTTACTTTTTATCAATTTTTCTATTTATTAAATAGCATTTTTTATTTAACTCTATATGAACAAAGTGATTATTTTATCAATACTTTTAATAGCATTTGTATTTAGTTTTGCCAAAAGAAATTATTTAAACCGGTGGTTTAAATACTCTATGACTAAATCTGTTAATTGTAAAAATTGCGAAATTAATTTTAATGATAGAAATTCAATTCATATGCTGGCTACAAAAAAAAGCACCTTAAACAGTCCTATTAAGAAAGAAATAGGAATAAGAAAATTTTTAAAAAACAAAATTCTTATACAATTAAAAGAAGGAGAAGGTTATAGAATTGATAAAATGCCATACTCCTATCCATTTTTGACTGCTAAAACTATTTCATTTATAGATGAACTAGGAATGGAATTTAAAACTGCCTGTGAATTATCAAATTTACCCTGTAGGCCTTTTATTATTACCAGTGCGTTGCGCACGAAAGAAACAGTAAACAAATTACAAAAAATAAACTCAAATGCTAAAACGGAGAGTACTCATTTGTATGGGTGCACATTTGATATTGCATGGTCAAGGTTTGGTTACGGGAATAATCCTGACCAGGAAATGTTAGATTTATTAATCCCTTGTTTAAAAAATATGCAGAATAAAAAGAAATGTAGAATTAAGTTTGAAACAAATCAAGCATGTTTTCATATTACTGCATTACAATAAAAATAGATTTCAAAATTACTTTTAAAAAAACTGTAAATGAAAAATAAATTGATAACCCTTTTTTTGGTATTTGTGCAATTAATTTATTTATTGTCCTGTCAGCAAAATAAAATAAAGCAACCTGTCAAAACCATGAGAGACGAAAAATTTGCAGGCAAGTTGGGTGTTATTCATATTATACCATTAGGAAAAGTTAGAAAGCAGTTGATAGAAGATGTAATTGATGGTTTACAAAGCTTTTATCATCAGGAAATAATTCTAGAAAATCCAGTGTTATTGACGGAAGACTTGTTAGCACCGAGTAAAACAAGATATAATGCGAATGCAATATTAAATAAATTTAATTCGACAAAGAATATATTAATCATTACAGAAAAAGATATTGTTACATTTAAGGATATTAAGCAAGCTGAAAAATTTTACAATGCCCCAGTAAAAGGAATAACTAAGGAATGGGGCATTTTTGGACTCGGTTTACGACCAGGCAATGTTTGTGTTATATCTGCCTTTGCAAAACGACTTGGAAAAAATGCAACCACAAAAGTATTAAGAGAACGATTACAAAAAGTTGCTATTCATGAAATAGGTCATAATAAAGGACTTGACCACTGTACCAAAAATGCAAAATGCTTAATGCATGCCGCAGACGGAAAAATATCTCAAGTTGACCATGAAAAAATGTTTTTTTGTGATAACTGTAGAAAAATAATTGGCATATGAGTAACAATTTAAAACGAGCATATACTATGAAGAAATTATTTATTTTAATAGCATTCCCTCTTTTATTTCAATCCTGTACTTTTATTAACTCCGATTTTAAAATTATTGAATTAGCTCAAGAAATACAAAAAAAATATAATGTATCTAATAATAAATATGTAACCATCATTAATTATGGAAAATCAATACTATCTAACCGACTATACTTGGTAGATATGCAAAAAAATGAAATTATTTTAAAGACAACGGTATCTCATGCTTGGAATTCAGGGATAGTTTACCCTACTAAATTTAGCAATGGCAAAGGCAGTAATAAATCTAGTATTGGAGCTTTTAAAACTATGGATAGTTATTATGGTGAATATGGATATGCTATGCGTATAATAGGTTTAGATGGCGAATTGAATAACAATGTCATGGATAGGTTTGTTGTATTTCACTCTAATAAAAAGATGAAATATTTGTGGTCAAAAGGATGCTTTGCAACGTCAGAAGAGATAAATAAAAAAATAATTGATAAGATAAAGGGAGGTACCCTAGTTTATGTATTTATATAATTTTAAAAAAAAATGACCGCTGCAACATTTTTTTTATACACCGGTATTACTTTATTATCTATAGGGTTTATTGGTTTATTATTTTCTAAAGTTAATAATTTAAAAATAAATGTAAAATATGTTGTTTATTGCAGAGAAGTTCTAAAATGGACAGGTCCAATTTTATATGATCATGGGATAAAATATTACCCAAATTTAGTTTTACGATATAGTAAATCAGGAAAACATTTAGGCTTATATTATCCAAATAATAATACAATTATCATTTATTTAAAAAATCATAAAGGAGCTGATTTTGTTAGTCAGTTAACAAAAACTGTACTCCATGAAACATATCATCATATCCAATCAAAAACTGACCCTGCTTTTACTAAATTAACTAATTATAAAAAATATGGTTACTATAACAATCGAATAGAAGTTGAAGCTAGAAATTTTGAAAACGCTCATTACAAGAAGTGTGTAAAAAAACTATATGATAACGGGTTTTTAAAAATAGAGAGTTGAAAGAAGATTAAATCTTTATATTATTAATAATAAACAAGCTATTATGAAAATCACATTCCTTTTAATTTTAACAATAAATGTATGTTCATCATTTATTGTGCAAAAAAAATACTCGCCAGGGTTATTTAATCATGTTATAAAAAATCTAAACCCTCGCAATCTAACAATAACGGAAGTACAACAAGAAGAATTTAATAATGGTGATCTCATTTTTCAAACCTCTAAATCTCCACAAAGTAATGCGATACAGTTAGCTACAAAATCGAAGTATTCACATTGTGGGATTATTTATAAAATAGACGGTAATTTTATTGTTTTTGAAGCATCATCAAAAGTAAAAAAAACGCCTATTAAAAAATGGATTGAGAGTGGCAAAGACCACATTTATGTAGTTAAGCGACTAAAAAATGCAAGTGAAATTTTAACTTCGGCAACGCTTGAGAAAATGAAATTAATAAGCAATAAATTTAACGGTAAAAATTACGATAGTACATTTGAATGGACTGATAAAAAAATATATTGTTCTGAGCTTATTTGGAAAATATATTACCAAGCGACAGGCATTCAAATTGGTAAGCTTAAAAAATTAAAAGACTTTGATTTAACAAGCTTAAAAGTTAAGCAAATAATGGCAAAGAGGTATGGCGTAAAAATACCTTTGAATAATACAGTTATTTCTCCAGATGATATTTTTAAAAGCGAATTATTATTTACAGTTAAAGGTAAATAAATTAGCATATTATTAAGAAGGAATAAATACCCAGAATAAAAGATAAATTAGAGCCATAGCAGCCGATGAAATCCCGAAAGTAATTCCACCAATTGCAAAAAACCCTACAAGAAAAATAACTCGTAAAAGCTTTAAATTGTGAAAAAGAAAATCTTCAAACTTCTATTAATAATCATTGCTATTGCTGGTGGACTATTTTTTTTCTATTTGAACAACACAAAACTTGTTAATCCCAAGACAAGAGCATTTTATAATGATCTTAAAGACACTTTAAGACAAAATAGTTATTCAACACGACTCTTAGTTATCAGCACAAAAAGAGCCAAATGGCACAACGACTTTCAGGTTAAATTTTCAGGGGCTGCAAAAGAAAGTAGACACCTTATTGGGGACGCAATAGACTTTATTGTATTCGATATTAATGGAGATGGTAACTCGGATAGCAAAGACGTGGATATTGTATTTAATATCCTTGACAAAATTATAGTAAAGGACAAAGGTGGCATTGGCACTTACAAAGGAGAAAAATCCTTTATTTACCGACAAATGATTCACATCGACTGTAGAGGATACAAAAGAAGGTGGGCCAGGTAAAGTACAGCATACAACATCAGGTTTTTTGCAATTTGGGCATGACATTGAAGCAATCATCGGCAGTGCATATCTAAGCTTTATATTCGGCAGACGGAATTCTGTTGGGCAGTAGTTATAAACTTCGGCTTTTAGTTATAAATTTAGTTTCAGTGTTTTTAGAATATTTATCTAAATACTGGGGATCTATAAAATTACAATCTGCATACCAATTAAGGAAGAGTTTTGCGTTGGTAGTTTTCCAATTGGGTGAGTATACATGAAAACCACTCCACTTACAATCATTAGGTAATAAAAACATAAAAAGGGTTTGAGAATTGTTACAATTTTCAGACATCATTTGTGACGTTTTATCTGACTTTTACAAAAAAATCATCAGTGAAAATTAGTAAAAAACCTCAAACCCTTATTCAATCAACATTTTAAGTGGGTAATCGAGGGGGCTCGAACCCCCGACCCTCAGAATCACAATCTGATGCTCTAACCAACTGAGCTACGACTACCGTTTTTGTGGGTTGCAAAAATAATGCAAAACCACTTTTAAACAAAATAACATTTTGAGCAACTTTGCAAATACTGTTTCTTTGCTTATAAAACGTTACTAAAATGAGTTGGACAGATTACATTGTACCCGTTCTTTTTTCTGCATTTACTGGCTGGGTTACTACTTGGATAGCAATTAAAATGTTATTTCATCCTCGTAAACCCATATCTATTTTTGGATTTAAAGTGCAAGGCATTTTTCCAAAAAATCAACAACTAATTGCCCAAAAACTTGGCCAGGTAGTAAGTAAAGAATTTTTATCTTTTGACGAAATAGAAGCAAAAGTTATTAACCCCGATAATTTAGAAAAATTAAAACCCGAAATTGAAGCCCATATCGACATCTTTTTAAGAGAAAAATTAGTAACCCTATTTCCAATGCTTTCTATGTTTATTGGAGATAAAACAATTAATCAATTAAAAACTGCTTTTTTAACCGAGTTAGAAAATCTCTTTCCCATACTCATGAAAAATTATATGAAAAAGTTAGAAAGCGATTTAGACTTAGAGAAAATTGTAACTGAAAAAGTAGCCAGTTTTTCTTCTGAAAAACTAGAAGATATTTTAAATCAAATTACAAAAAAAGAATTTCAGTTTTTAGAAGTAATTGGAGCCGTTTTTGGTTTTATAATTGGGTTAGTGCAAGTTTTACTTACTCAACTAAGCAATAGTTAACAATTTCTTTATATGTATTCCTATTAATCAAACTATTTTACCACTCATAATATAAGGACAAAAATTAAAACTTTTTTGTCATTATTTTGTCATTACAGTATGAAAAAATTTAAATTTATTGCAGGCATCGTTTTTTTAACATGCTTATCCTCAGTAGTTATTGCGCAAATGCCAGGTGGTATTAGAGGCGGTGGCCAAAGTATGAATGTTGGACGCTTTTACGGAAAAATTATAGATGCAAACGGAAAAGGGGTTGAATTAGCCTCGGTGCAATTAATCCAAAACAAAATGGATACCGTTACAAAAAAACGTAAAGATGTTGTAGTTGGAGGTATGCTTACAGACAGAAGAGGTGAATTTACGTTAGAAAATTTGAATGTAATGACAGCATACAAATTAAAGATAACTGCCATAGGCTATAAAGCTATTGAGCAAAAAGCTGCATTTGAAATGAATATGGCTAATGCTAAAAATGGGGATATGAGTAGTATGTTAAATGCTGTTGATAAAGATTTGGGTAATATTAAAATAGAAGTGGATGCACAAGTTATGCAGGGTGTTGTTGTTACCGCTAGTGCCCCAGGCCTTGTAATGAACATTGATAGAAAAGTATTTAATGTAGAAAAAAACTTAACTAGTGTAGGTGGTACAGCTGTTGACGTTATGAAAAATGTACCCAGTGTAAATGTAGATATTGACGGCAGCGTAACCTTACGAAATGCTGCACCACAAATTTTTGTTGATGGAAGACCAACTACTTTATCTCTTGATCAAATACCAGCAGATGCTATTTCCACTGTGGAAATTATTACTAACCCTAGCGCTAAATTTGATGCTAGTGGAGGCGGTAGTGGAATATTAAATATAGTTTTAAAGAAAAACAGAAAAGCAGGTTACAACGGTAACATAAGAGCTAGTATTGATAGTAGACCTAGGCCTGGCTTTGGTGGAGACTTTAATGTTAAACAAGGAAAAACAAATTTATCGGTTAATGCTAACTTAAATACCCGTAAATCGTTTAGTTGGGTAAATAGCGATCAAACTTTAATTTCACCAAACTCTAAAACAATCATTAATCAAAATAACGGCCCAATTAGTAAAAGTATATTTGGTTTTGGACGAATTGGTTTAGATTTTTTTATTGATAACAGAAATACAATAACAATTGGGGGAAGTTTTGTAAGAGGTCAATTTAAGAGTAATGATTACATAAATATTAGTAGAGATACCCTATTTAATTCTGGCTCTATCGTAAATGAAGGAGGTTATAGAGCTACAGACAATATAGGGGATTTTAGAAATATTGGTGCATTAGCTAGTTTTAAACACAATTTTGCTAAAGCCGGAAAAGAGGTTACAGCAGATGTAAATTTTAACACCTTCAAGAACGATAATACAGGTGATTTTTCTACACAGATAGGTAATTTAGTATCGTCATCAATTCCACCAACACTATTTGAACAAACTTTGGGTGGTGGTAAAACAAAATTCTTAACCGCACAAACCGATTTTGTAAACCCAATTAACGCTAAAAGTAAAGTTGAGATGGGTGTACGTGGGGCATTTAGAGAATTTGAAAGTTTTAATTATAATTATAGAAAAAATAATATAAACGCCCCCTTCATCATTATACCAAGTTTTAGTAGTGATTTTAAATTTACAGACATAGTTTTAGCTGCTTACACCACTTATAGCCTACAAGTAAAGAAATTTACCTATCAACTTGGTTTACGTTTAGAGAGCTCTGAATACGACGGAACTTTACTGACTACTAATGAAAAGTTTTCAAACCAATTTCCGGTTAGCCTTTTTCCAAGTGCATTTGTAACCTATAAAATTGCAGATAAGCAAGATGTACAATTCAATTACTCAAGAAAAATTAATAGACCTAGTTTTTTTCAATTAATTCCTTTTTATGACTATAGTGATCCTCTTAATATTAGTGTTGGAAATCCTGAGTTGATTCCAGAGTTTACCAACCTTGTAGAAATAGGTTATCAATATCAAATAAATAAAAATCATAGTTTTTTAGCCACGGCTTACGGAAGAATTACGAATGATTTAATTACACGTTATCAATATAAAGACGTCAACATTCTCGATCCTAGTAAAGATTCTATAGCTTACAACTCCTTTGTAAATGCAAACAATGCAAATACTTTTGGTTTGGAGTTAACCAGTAAGGATAAAATAAATAAGTGGTGGGATTTAACTGCAAACCTAAACCTATTTAATACCACACTTAAAACCGGTGCAATTGTTGGCGGAGGTAAAAACAGCCAATTTAGCTGGTTTGGTAAACTAAATAACACCTTTAAACTACCTCAAAATTATTCTATCCAATTAAGTGGCGATTATCAAGCAAAAACTATTTTACCAGCTGGTGGCGCAGGAGGCGGTGGTGGTAGAGGTGGAATGGGTGGAGGCTTTGGAGGCTTTGGTCAAAGCCAAAGTGGAGCACAAGGTTTTATTAGACCTAATTATGGGGTAGATATTGCTATTAGAAAAGATTTTTTAAAAAACAATGCCGCATCCTTAACCTTACAAGTGAATGATATTTTTAGAACAAAAGTAAATGCAACATTTGCAGAGAGTGACTTTTTTATACAAGATAATTTACGTAGAAGAGATCCTCAAGTTTTACGCTTAAATTTTGCTTGGCGTTTTGGTAAAATAGATATGTCGTTATTTAAACGAAAAAATATGAAAGGCGAAATGGAAGGTATGCAAAATGCCTCACAGGGTATGGGCCAATAATATATTTTCACTAAATAAAAAAGAGTTAACGTTTAAACGTTAGCTCTTTTTTATTAATTCTTTTTGGGGAGTGTTGCAGGATCTGGAATTTTACAACACTTAGGTAATCTTTTATAGGCTGTTTCTTCAGCTTCAACATCATCTGCTACGTATCCAAGGTTTGCTATAGCTGCCTTTAAATTTTCTTTATTGGTTCTATCCGTTAGATAGGTAAAGGTTATTTGTTTCTTTTTAGCATCAATTTTAATAGTTGTAACCCCTTCTTCTCTTGATAAAAGTTGTTGTAATTTTTCAACACATTCATCGCATTGTTGCAACGTAGGTGTTTTAATGATGACCTTTTCGCTCACTTTCATTTGTGCAGCGGCTGATAAGATAAAGCCTAATAAGGCCACAAGTGTACATTTTATATTTTTCATAAGTTTAAATTATCAAATTCCGTTCCAACCAGATGGGTTGGCTTGCCAATTTAACAAAGTATTTTGTTGTTCGGCAGTTACAATACCTTTTTCAATAGCCAGCTCAATTAATGTTTGATAATTTGTAAGCGATTTGTAGGGAATTTTAGCAGCAGTAAATGCTTCATCTGCTAAAGCAAACCCATAATTAAAAATACTTACCATGCCCACTACTTCTACCCCTGCAGCTTTTAACACATCGCAAACTTGCAAACTACTTTTTCCGGTACTAATTAAATCTTCTATAACCAATGCTTTTTGTCCTGCTTCATAAAACCCTTCTATTTGGTTGCCCAAGCCATGCTCTTTAGGTTTTGGACGAACGTATATGTAGGGCATTTTTAGTTGATCTGCTGCCATAGCTCCCCAAGCAATACCGGCTGTAGCTACTCCAGCTAAAATATCGGCTTGTGGAAATTGCTCGAAAATTACATTACACATTTCACTTTTAATAAAATCTCTTATGTAAGGAAAAGATAAAACTTTACGATTATCGCAATAAATAGGGCTTTTCCAACCACTTGCCCAAGTAAAGGGTTCGTATGGACTTAATTTTATTGCATTACTTTGTAAAAGTTTTTCGGCAACAGCTTTTTCATTTGTCATGTAGCAAATTTGTGGTTTCAATTTTAAAAACAGAAATTTTATTATGCACATTAAAATATATTTCGATACTAAACCTGTTTTTTTATGTACAGAACTTACGCCAGAGCTAACCGAAATTTTACACCATCCTGATGCTGTTTTTATAGATGAATTTTCGGTAAATGCTATTAAAAGCCTATTACACGAAATTATAAAACCCCAGTTTCATGCAGGGGTAGTTTTACATACTAATTTAAACGAGTTAAAAAAGACTTTTTTCAAAAACTTTACACAAATTGAAGCTTCTGGGGGTATTGTAGAAAATGAAAAGCATCAACTTTTATTTATAGAACGATTAGGTGTATGGGATTTACCTAAAGGTAAAATTGAAAAAGGCGAAAAAGAAGAAGAAGCTGCAAGTAGAGAAATTGAAGAAGAAACAGGGGTAAAAAATCTTACCCTAAAAAATAAAATTGGCGAAACCTACCATACCTACAATGCTTTTGGAAAAAATTTTATTAAAACAACACACTGGTTTTATTTAATTTGTAAAAATGATCAACAACTTACTCCACAAACAGAAGAAAATATTACTGCAATACAATGGGTTCATAAAAATGAACTAGATATTCAATTGAGCAATACCTACCCTTCTATAAAAGATATTTTAAGCAGTTTTTATAAATCATAAAAATACCTTGTTCTATTAATTTTGACATCTCTTAGTATGCCCGATTTTGGGCTAATACTAATATTAAAATAATTATTTCCTCTACTTGCCGACAGGTTCATACTAAGTTGCCAACAATGCATTTCTCTTGATAAATACATGCTTATTAAACCTAATTCTTTTTGTGTAATATCAAAAGAGCCATTTAAACCAATTTGCCATTTAGGGGTAAGATTTAGTGAGCCTCCGCCACTAATATTCTGACTAAAATCTGTTCTATACCCCACAAAATTTGTATTTCGTGTTCTATTAAATTGCAACGAATAGGCAAAATTTACACTCCAAGGAATATTAAAATTTGCAAACTGCCCAGGATTATTGGTAATATATGCTGCCTCTTGCTGATATTCATCCAATGGCATACCACTTATAGGATTGGTAAGTGTTTGTTGATTAGTTAGTGGGTTGGGCTGTGTTTGTTTTTTATCGCCACCCGAAAAAGAACTTGAAACAGAAATATTACCACTTGTAAGTGTACCCAAACTCCAAGGTTTTTTTGCCCAAATTAATTTATCAATAAAATCGCCATTTGCATTGGTTTGATAAGGCATTGTACTGGCATTAGCATTAATAGAAATTTTATCAAACAAATTTGTTCTAAACGAAATAGATAGTGGCGAAATTTTAAATGAATCTTGTAAAAAATTATAACCTCCATTTATACTAAACCCATCAATTAAGGTTACTTTTTTTATAGCCTCGGCACTGGTATCTTTTTTATCTTTAACTTTCATTTGTAATACATTATCAATACCAAAGCTTAAACCACCAAACTTACCCTGACCAAAGCCTCCAAAAATACTTCCATCGTAAATTGAAGCAGAAATTTTATTACCAAACGTATCTATTTGAAAATTTTGGAACGTTTTTCTGTTCATATCGGGTTTATAATTAGCACTTATACTTGGGCGTATTTCATGCCGTATGGCTTGTATTTTACTTTTCTTTTTAAAGCCAATCATTCCAAAAATACGAGTAGTAACGCCCATGCCAAATTGCATTTCTCTTGCTGTATAAATGCCTTTTTTTACTACAGTATCTACTTTTCTTGTAGTAGCATTCCAGGTACGTAATAGTTGTTGTTGAAACCACCTTTCTTGATAACTTACATTTGGTGCAAATTGAAATGCACCAACAGCAGGTAAGGATAAGGTAATAGGCACCGTATGGTTAGCTCCCCATTGTAACTTTTCAATAAATTGCTTGGCAATGTTGCCAGCAGTATCATAAAAAGAAGATAGACTTTTTGCATTGGTATTTAATGCTATGCCTATATTTTCGTACCATTTATACTCTCCTACTCTTTCCTCTTTTCTAAAAGGGAAAAGTGTATTTACATTAAAAGCTACATCGGGTAAATTTATTTGTATAAATTTTAAGTTTACATTTTGTTGATGGTTGGCAGATATAGAAAGATTGTAGGGCTTATCTTTCCAAACTTTTGCATAGGTTACGGAGGAACCAAAATTATTATTAAACCTGCGCTGTGGACTATTAGGCACCGCTTGATTAAAACGGCTACTACCTGCATTTACATTAGCACTAAACGAAACTCCAGGTCGGCTTTTGGTGTCGGCACTATGGTTCCATCTAAAATTAAATCCCCGGTTTCCACTTTTATCTAAATCTCTTAAGTGCTGAATATCTAAACTAAAATCGCCTCTATACCTATATAATTTATAATAACGTGGACTAATATTCGCCGTCCATCCTCCATAGGAGTATAAGGTACCTCTGGTAACAACATCCCAGTTTTGATTGATCACTTTATAATAGCCAATACCTTCCAAAGCCAAGCCCAATTCGGCATTAGCTGTAAAGGTTGGTGCAATTAAACCGCTATGTCTTCCTTGGCTTAATGGATAAATACCAAAAGGTAAAACTATGGGTACGGGTACCCCTTCAAACTCTGGGTGTACAGGCCCAGTAAATGCCATTTTTTTATTAATAAATTTTACTTTTTTACTTACAAAAGCAAAGTGTGGAGTGTCTAAATTACAAGTGGTAAATCTTGAGTAATTGGCATAAAAAACATCAGCACTTACTTTTTTAATTGTTTTAGCATACACATACATTTCGCCTTGTTTAGTATAGGTACCTTTAGTAAGTCCTTTTCCAGTTTTCATATTAAAGCGAATGGTATCGGCAACGGAATTAAAATCGGCTTGATTAAATACTGGCATACTAACCACATTACCATTACTATCTTTTACTAAATAAGCACTTACTAAACTGGTGTTTTGGTCAAACTCAATAAGTGGAGCAACTAATTCATTTTCACTGTACTTAACTTTTGTTTCTTTCCCATATAAAATCATTTTTTTTGTTGGGATATCTAATACCATAGAATCATCGGCATGATAAACTACTGGAGCATCTAGCGAATCTTTTGATATTCGATATTGAATAGTATCTATTTTAGGAACAATAAGGGTATCCAATTTTTTTATAGCCGTGTTTTTTTGGGATAAACTATTGGTAGTGCTTAATGCTTTAGGAATAGTATCTTTAACTAAGGCAACATTACTTTTTTGTTGAGCATAAACGGTATCCTTTGTGCACAATGTTAAAATTGCAAACAGCAATAGCCATACGCTTCCAAAAAAATATTTTGCCTTACCTTTGTGCCTATCGTTCATAGTTGTTGTGGCAAAAATAGCCAATATAACAGAATGTAAATGTGAATAATAATTATAATTACTAACCCCCTCATAAATCTTTTAGACTATGATAAAAAACAAAGTGCTTGCTTTAAGTTTTTTTGCTGCTTTGCATTTGTTAATATTTTCTAGTGCTTTTGCCCAAGTTCCTAAAAAAATAAAAACCATTATTGTAGATGCGGGGCATGGTGGTACAGACGTGGGAGCCTCGGGGCAATACGAAAATTCAATGAGGTCCAAAGAAAAAGATGTAACCCTTGCCATATCCTTAAAGTTGGTGGCTGAGTTAAGAAAACAATTTCCAGAAATTAATGTAGTACCTACTCGTACCACAGATATTTACCACTCGGTAACAGAAAAAGCTAAAATAGCTAATGATAATAAAGGCGATTTGTTTTTATGTATTCATGCAGATAGTGGACCATTAAAAACAGGAAAAAGACAAGTGGGTACAAGGGAGGAAACTAGGTATAAAATAACCTACACTGGCAAAGGAAAAAGAAAGAAAAAAATATCAACCCCATATAGTGTAACCGTTCCTGTTTACGAATATTTTAAAATTCCTTTAACCAGAAAAGGCACAAGTGTATGGATTTTAGCCCCACATAAGGCAGCTAGTAAAACCTCGGCAATACAAAAAGAATTTGATGAAGTAGATTTTGAAAATGTAAATGCTGATACTAGTTTTAAACCACTAAAAACAACCTCACCAGAGTTTAAAACCTTAGCTAATATTTATGCAAAGCGTTATTTTGAACGTAGCGATAGATTGGCAACTATGGTTAATGACGAAATTGCTGAAACAGGCAGAGAAGCATTGGGGGTTTTTCAACGACAAGTGGGTATATACGTATTACAAGCTACTAATATGCCAGCAATATTAGTTGAAACGGGTTTTATTAATACGCCCGAAGATGAACACTATATTAACAGCCCACAAGGGCAACAAGAAATTGCCGAAGCAATTACAGCGGCGGTAAAAACATACAAAGATCAAGTGGAAAAGCAAGTAAGTGTGCCTAGTAACGAAAACGCTTTACCAAAAGAAGATACCCCTACCCCAGTTGCTATTAGTAGCCGCCCAGTAAAAGAAACAAAAGCTATTCAAGTAAAAAACAATACGGTTAAAATTGATATTTTAGATGATGCTGAACTTGATAATGATATTGTAACTGTTTACTTTAATAAAGCTTTAGTTGTAGATAAAAAAGTACTAACTGCAAAAGCATTTAGTTTTATTGTAAATTTGATAGAGGGGAAAACAAATGAATTGGTTTTATATGCCGAAAATTTAGGAGCAATAGCACCTAATACAGCTTTGATGATTATTAATGATGGAGTAACCAGGTATGAAGTAAAGTTGAGTAGTGATTTTAAGAATAACGCCTCAGTAAAGTTTGAACTAAAGAAGTAATAAAAGTGGAATATTTACTATGAAGATATCGAACGAAACAAAAATAGGTGCTTTAACTGCCATTGCTATTACAATGTTAGTAATGGGTTTTAACTTTCTAAAAGGTAAAACTTTCTTTAGTAAAAATCATAAGCTCTTTGCAAAATATACAAATGTGCAAGGCTTACTAAAAAGTAACCCAGTATTTGTAAACGGGATGCAAGTAGGCTCTGTGTTTGATATACAAGCCAATGAAACCATGAAAGAAATTGTAGTAACTATTAATCTTACTAAGGAAGTTAACTTACCTATTAATTCAGTGGCAATTATAAACCCAAACCCACTAGGCACCACAAGGATTGACATAAAATTAGGAGATGCTACTACACATTTAAAAAAAGTAGATACAATTAAAACCCAAGCCAGTGTTGGTATTATGGATGCTGCATTAGAAAGAATAGATCCTGTTTTAGGGCAAGTTAAGGGTGCGGTAAAGTCGTTAGACTCTGTTTTAGCAAACATAAATAGTGTGGTAGATGCAAATGCAAAAGCAAATATTCAAGTTATGTTATTTAATCTAAATAAAACAACAGCTAGTTTAACATCATCATCAGCATCTTTACAAACCTTATTAAATACCCAAACAGGCGCTCTTGCAAAATCGTTAAATAATGTAAGCTCTTTTACGGGCAACTTAGCCAACAACAACGATAAGCTAACATCAGTAATGAGTAATTTAGATAAAACCACAGAAAGCTTTAGCAAGTTAGATGTTGAAAAAACCTTGACTACTTTAAATGGTACAATAACCGAATTAAAAAATACTATTGGAAAATTAAACACCAATACTGGAACAGCAGGCATGTTGCTTAATGATACAAAACTTTATAATAATCTTACGGCCACATCAAACAAATTAAATTTATTGTTAGATGATTTTAAAACAAATCCTAAACGATATATTTCGTTCTCGGTTTTTGGTAAAAAAAATAAAGGCCCCATGTTAATGGTTCCGTTGCCCGATACGGTTAATGCACCATATATTAACCTTAAGCAATAATAAATGGTGTGTAGTGAACCGTCAAAACCCTAACTAGTGTACTTATTACTTTGTACTAATTACTCGTTTAAAACTTTACCATTCTTTTATAAAATTATTGTGCAAATTGCATACTATAAATTAAAGAGCATATTGCATTGAAGCATACCACTTACTTTTTACTACTTTTTTTATTAGGCGTTGTTTCAACAACTACTGCCCAACAAATAATTGCACCTCCTATCCCTAGCGATACAATGAGGGTTATTTTAATTAAACAAGCCCGAAGCTTAAGAGAAAAAAATATTGATAGCCTTACTAATATAAAAACGGGAGCTGGAGATGTTATTATAGTTGAAGGCAAAACCACTACCAATTGCGATAGTGTAGTATACAACCAACGTACCAATATTTTAGAAGCCTTTGGCAACATTCACATAAACGATAACGACAGTATACATACCTATAGCCAATACTTACGTTACATTGGCTTAGATAGAATTGCCTATCTAAAAAAGAATGTACGCCTCACCGATAAAAAAGGTACGCTTTACACCGATGATTTAGAATATAATTTACGTACAGGAGTTGCTACCTACAAAAATGGCGGCAGGGTTGTAAATGGCAATACTATTTTAACGAGTAAGGAAGGTGTGTATTATGCAGATACAAAAGATATTTATTTTAGAAAAAATGTGCATTTAAAAGATGCTAAATACGATATAGTAACGGATAGTTTAGTATACAATTTAAAAACAAGTGTTGCTACATTTATTGCTCCTACTCGTATTGTAAGTAAAGATGGAAGTGTTATAAATACCAAAAGTGGCACCTACAATTTAAAAACTGGTGAGGCCATTTTTTATGATAGAACATCGTACAGCGATAGTGCTTATTTTTTAATAGGCGATAAAATAGCTTATGATGAAAAAACGGGTATTCTCCAAATGGAAGGCAAAGCCAAAATGGTTGATAGTATAAATAAAGTAACTGTATTGGCAAATATTATTTATGTAGACAAACAAAAAAGTACATTTTTAGCAACTCGTAAACCTGTAATGATTTTTTATAGAGATAACGATAGTACTTATATTGCTGCCGATACCTTATTTTCTGGTTTACGAAAATACGATTCGTTACAACGTAAAATTATTACTCAAGCAGATACCCTAAAAAAAGTAACCTCAATTAGTACACAAACAAAAGATACTTCTATCCGCTATTTCCTTGCCTTTCATAACGTTCGAATATTTAACGATAGCCTACAAGCAGTAAGCGACAGCCTCCACTACTCTACTAGCGATAGTACCTTTAAATTATTTGGTACCCCTATAGTTTGGAATGCCCAAACACAAGTAGCCGGTGATACTATTTATATGTACACCGAAAGCCAAAAGCCGAAGCGGTTGTATGTATTTAATAATGGTATAATTATTAACAAAGCAAATAATGCTATGTATAATCAAATTGCTGGGCGTACTATAAACAGTTATTTTGTAGCAGGTCAAATAGATTATGTAAGAGTAAAAGGCTCACCAGCCGAAAGTATTTTTTATCCCTATGATGATGATAGTGCATTTATTGGAATGAACAGAAGCAGTGGCGATGTTATTGATATTTATTTTGTAAAAAAAGAATTGAATAAAGTAAAATTTGTAAACGATGTAAATGGTGTTTTATATCCTCTCTCCCAAATACCTCCCGATAAAAAAGAACTTAAAAACTTTAAATGGTGGGATAGTCGCCGTCCGAAAAACAAATTACAATTGTTTGAATAATTTTTTAGACTTTTTAGCAAATCCTTAACAGTATTTGCTTATTTTATTTCGTTACCTCAATTAAATGAATGGTGCTTGGCACAATATTGGTGTAGTTTATTAAAAAATTAGTTATGTATAAAACCCTTTTAACTCTTGCTATTGCCGTTTTATTTTCAATGATTGTATTTGGGCAAAATGAATCTTTTTATAAAAATGCACTAGGCGTACGTTTAGGAAGTAGTGTACCCACTGTAAAAAGTGGCATTACCTACAAACATTTTTTATCAAATAATAATGCACTAGAAGGTATTTTAAGTTTTGGAGATGGTACCGCAATTTGTGCTTTATACGAAATACATAAACCCATAAACGCAGTTGAAAATTTACAATGGTTTATAGGTGCTGGAGGTTATGTTGGTTTTAATAATAGTAGTAGCAATTTAGGCGCTGCAGGGATATTTGGGCTAGATTATCGGTTTGCAACTATTCCCTTAAACATAAGCCTAGACTGGAAGCCAGAGCTTAATATTATAAGTAAAGTAGGTTTTGAAGCTAGCGGTGTAGGTTTTTCGGCAAGGTTTACGTTTTAAGAGTGTAACTGCAGAGACGCAAAGCCGCTAAGTTTTTAAAAGGTGTATTCCCTCCTAGCTGATTCTGGGTGTTAAAAAAATATTTAAGTAAGTCCTTTAAATTGCTAAAATAAGTTTTCACTATTTCAATTTTTCCAATGCCCCTTTAATTTTTGCAAACCCTTTTTCAATATTTTCCATGCTATTTGCAAAGGATATTCTTATACAATTAGGTTCTCCAAAAGCTTTGCCTGTAACAGTGCTTACGTGAGCTTTATTTAAAAAATACATGCATAAATCATCGGCATTGTCTATTACCTCGTCTCCATCTGTTTTACCAAAATAATGGCTTACCAAAGGGAAAATATAAAATGCACCATCAGGCTCACTACATTTTACAAAGGGTAACTCGTTTACCAATTCCATTACACGTTTACGGCGTTGTTCAAACTTTTTTAACATACCGTAAGTTGGTTTCATATCGCCATCTAAAGCAGCAATAGCTGCACGTTGCGTTACAGCTGTAGCGGCACTGGTAAATTGGCCTTGAATTTTTTCACATGCTCTTGCAACAGTTGGGTGTGCAGCCATATAACCTAAGCGCCAACCCGTCATTGCATAGCCTTTGCTTAAGCCGTTTATAATAACTACCCTATCTTTTAAAAAATCGAATTGGGCAATGCTTTCATTTTTACCTACAAAATTTATGTATTCATAAATTTCATCACTTATAATAAAAACATTTGGGTATTTTTTAAATACTTGTGCCAGTCCACTTAATTCTTCTTTTGTATATACTGCTCCGCTTGGATTGCAAGGAGATGAAAACATAAATAATTTTGTTCTGTCCGTTATGGCTTCTTCTAATTCGTTTGGTGTTATTTTGTAACCGTTTTTTATAGATGTGTTAACAAACTTTACTTCGCCTTGCCCCAATCGTACAATTTCGGAATAGGTTACCCAGTAGGGTGTAGGAATAATTACTTCATCTCCAATATCCATAATGCTTAAAACTGCATTGGCTATGCTTTGCTTTGCACCTGTACTTATAATAATTTGATCTGGCGTATAATCTAATCCGTTATCTCGTTTTAATTTTCTACATACGGCTTCCCTAACATCTAAATAGCCTGCTACTGGTGTATAATGACTATAATTATCATCTATAGCTTTTTTGGCAGCATCTTTAATATGGATAGGTGTATCAAAATCGGGTTCTCCTAAACTTAAATCGGTTATATCAATCCCTTGGGCCCTTAGCTCTCTTCCAAGCTTGGCCATTTTTAAGGTTTCGGGTTCGTTAAAGCGTAATAGTCTTGATGATAGTTGCATGTTTTGTTTTGGTTGATGGTTGATGGTTCATAGTTCATGGTTTTCTATGAACCATGAACTATTAGCTATGAACTAATTTTTATCATATACAAATTTAAGCCCTGATAAGTCTGGAACAATTTTTCTTTTTCTATTTACTTCCTCCTCATAAATTATTTTACCTAAATTTTTCATAAACGGAAAACCTATAGAATCGTAATCGTATTTATCATCGTTCAATATTTCATCGCTATTGCAATAAATTGAAGCCGATAAAAAGAATTCAATGTTCTTATCAAAATCAACAATATAGGCCACATCAATTAAATGTCCATAAGCATCGCCTACTTTGTTAAATACTCTAATATTTTTTGGAATGACTCCTTTTTCGCTACCGAAATATAAAAATTTACAGTACGAAGGCCAATAGGTAGTGGGTTCATCGCTATACGGCGGAAAAGTACTTTCCGTTGGTAACTGGCTCATATACTTTAACAAAAACTGTCTGTCTTCTTCAGTAATATTAAAACGTTGTTTAGCAGATACACTTTCCGGAAAAATTATGCTCTGTAAAATACTAGTCAACTCTTCTAACCCAATATTGTTTTTTTTACTAAAATCCATCGGCTCATTTACTAATTTATCGCCTCGGTAAAACCCTTTTCCTAACGAATCTTTCCTAACTGCGTAAACCATTTTACTGGTTTGCATGGCTTGCTCATAAAGCACTGTATTGTTGCTATCTAAAAAACGTACTGCATTGGTTTTTCTATTTTCATCTTCCGATAACGAAATACTTAACCGGTGAAGAATTTGTACATTTTTATACCCTCTTTTGTGCAACTCTTCATTAATATACTCCTGCCCTAAAAATTCGTATAGCCTGTTGTAAGCATCATTATCACTCACCATTAATATTTTTTTTATATAATGAGCTATCGTAGGCTTTCCATCTTTAGCAGTAGCATCATTAAAAACGGCCGTTTGTTTTTGGGTGTAAGCCTCTGTAACCATAGTAGTATTTAAATCTATACCCTTTTGCTTTAACTCGTTTAAGCGTTGTAAGGCTAAAATTGCCACAGGAAATTTAACGGTAGATGCAGGATAAAAATAATTTTTAGTATTTACATTGTAATAATAATTTTTGAGCGACGCTAACCCATTTTTGCCCCTATCAACAGTTGTATAAATTATTTGAACATTATTTGTTTTTTTATTTTGTAAGATGGATTGAAACTGAAGAGGGTACTTGTTAAGTAAATCCTTTAAAAAAGGATCTGTTTTACTAGTATCTACTTCGGGTGGTATAGAAATAATGTTAGGTTTATTATCCATATTTTGAGCTTTTTTAGGGGTACTACAACTAAATAATATAATTAAAGAACCAATTAAGTACATAACTACTTGTTTATTAGGCTTCATAGCTGCTGTTTTATACTGCAAAATGATGTTTTTTTTTAAAATTAACAAGCATAAATTCTCAATGGGTTTTTCCCATATCTTTGCACACTTGTAAAATTGAACAAATTAGCTACTAAAAGTAACGAATTATGAAATTGAAAGGTTTGGTATGGTTTTTTACCATTGTATTAATTGTAATATCTCTTTGGCAACTTTCGTACACATTTGCCGTACGCAGCCATGAAAGCAAAGTACTTGCACAAGCAGAAAAAATGCTTAAAAAAAGTAATCCAGCCTTAAAAGGGGAAGATTTTAATGCCGCTGCAATCGTTAAGCAAAAACGTATTTTAGATAGTACAAGAGATAAGAGCATGTATTTGGGTAGTAGCTATCAAAAATGTAAAGAAAACGAACTTAGTTTGGGGTTAGATTTACAAGGAGGATTAAGTGTTACTATGGATGTGGCCTTAGATGATTTTTTAAAATCGTTAAGTAATAATAGTAGAGACCCTCAATTACTTGCTGCAATAAAAAGTGCTAACGATGCAAAAGTTAACAGCGATGCCGATTTTATAACGCTTTTTAAAGATGCGTATATAAAACAAGCGGGGCCTAATAAACTATCAAGCATTTTTGCAGGTGCAGGTAAAGAAATTAAGCCCGGTGCAAGTGATAATGAAGTGTATTCTAAATTAAAAGACCTTAGTGGCGGTGCTATTAAAGAAACCTATAAAATATTAAGCAAGCGTATTGATAAATTTGGTGTAGCACAACCTGTTATTAATTTAGATGAAAATAAAGGTATTATTAATGTAGAATTGGCTGGAGTAGATAATGTTGAAAGAGTTGAAAAACTTTTAACAGCTAGTGCCAACTTACAATTTTGGGAAGTTTACCGTATAGATGAATTAGGACAAGCGTTGAAAACTGCCGATGAAAATTTACAAAATTATTTGAACGGAATTTCTGATACTGTAAAAGTAATAGATACTACGTTAAAAAATAAAAACGTAAATCCTTTCTTTCAAATTATTAATCCTATCAATCCTCAACAAGATCCAAAAACTGGAAAGGTTAATTACCCATCTGCCATTGGTAGTGTTGCAAGTAACGAAGTAGATAAGTTTAATGAGTTTGTAGAAAATGATGCTGTTAAATTGGCTTTACCTGCTGATTGCAGATTTATGTTAGGTGTAGAAGAAAAGAATGAAAAAGGACAACGATATTTTCCTTTATATGCTGTAAAAACTCAGTTAGGTACAGATAGGGCCCCACTAGAAGGTGAAGGAGTTGAAGAAGCTAGCCAATCTTACGATGAATTAGGTCGACCCTCAATTAAAATGGGTATGACGCCTTTAGGTGCAAAAACTTGGGGTAGGTTAACTACCAAAAATGTTGGTCGCCCTATTGCTATTGCATTGGATAATATTATTTACTCTGCGCCTAATATTAATGAGCCAATTATGGGTGGAAGCTCAGAAATTGCAGGAAGTTTTACGGTAGAACAAGCACAAGATTTAGCTAACACCTTAAAGAGTGGTAAAGTAAATGCACCTGCTAAAATTGTTGCAAAAACAGTAGTAGGCCCTACCATTGGCGAAGCTGGCTTAATTGGAGGTGGAAAAGCATTCTTTATTTCATTTATAGTAATTTTTGCATTAATGCTTCTATACTATAATACAGCAGGTTGGGTTGCAAATATTGCTTTAATCTTAAACTTATTATTTACAATAGGTGTATTAATGGCGTTAGACTTTACTTTAACTGCCGCTGGTATTGCAGGTTTGGTTTTAACGATTGGTATGGCTGTGGATACTAACGTAATTATTTTTGAAAGAATAAAAGAAGAATTAACAAAAGGTAAATCTTATCAGCAAGCTATTAACGATGGTTACAAACGATCGTTACCGCCAGTACTTGATGCCCACGTTACTACCTTTTTAACGGCTGCCATCTTGTTCTTTTTTGGATTAGGTCCTGTATTAGGCTTTGCTACTACACAAATGATTGGTATTGTATTATCCTTATTCTGTGGAATTTTAGTATCAAGATTAATTACCGAAGCTTGGATGAACAAGCAACGTCATTTTAATTATTTTACAGCTATATCTAAAAGAGTATTTAAACATGCTAGTTTTAAATTTATAGAATATAGAAAGTATGCCTACATGATATCAATATTGGTATTACTTGCTGGTGTTGGTGCTTTATTTAATGGCTTTGATGAAGGAGTGGAATTTAAAGGAGGACGAAGCTATACAGTTGCATTTGCAGATAAAGTAAAAGTAGAGGTTGTAAGAGATGATTTAAAAGCATCTTTTGGTGAGCCTCCTGTAATTAAAACGGAAGGTGATGATAAACATCTAAACATTACAACATCTTACTTAAAAGGTGTAAATAATGCTGATAGTGCTGTGCAAACCAAGCTTTTCGAAGGATTAAAAAAAGCATTACCTGCTAATTTAACTTATGCAGATTTTATAAAGAGTAAATACATACAACGTCAAACTACGGTACAACCTACTATATCAGATGATTTAAAAAGAGGTGCTGTAAAAGCTACCATTTTTGCCATCTTAATCATCTTTGTATACATATTAATTCGATTTAGAGATTGGAGATATAGTGCAGGTACTATTGTGGCATTGCTACATGATGTATTGGTTACGCTAGCTGTATTCTCATTCTTTAGAAAAATTGTACCGTTCCCATTAGAAATTGATCAGCATTTTATTGCGGCTGTATTAACCGTAATAGGATTTAGTATGAACGATACTGTAATTGTATTTGATAGGGTAAGAGAATATGCTAAACAAATGAAAGGTGTAAGCAAAGGAACGATTATTAACAAAGCTATTAACGATACCTTAAGCCGTACAATTATGACGTCATTAACGGTATTCTTAACCATTTTAATCTTATTTATTTTTGGTGGAGAAGTTACTAGAGGTTTTGCCTTTGCCATGTTAATTGGTGTTGTTACGGGCACCTACTCATCAATATTTGTAGCAGCCCCTATATTGGTTGATTTAGCAAAAGATAAACCATTAGGTGCTTCTGAAGGTGCAACTTCAGAAGTAAAAAAAGCATAAATAAGCAAAAAGTAAAATAAAAAAATCCCTTCGAGTAGTCGAGGGGATTTTTAATTTAGTAAAAAACACATAGACTCAATAGAAATGCTATTTACCTATGTGTCTATGTGTTTCATCAAAAAATTCTATCAGCCAATAAGCCGGATTCTGTTTACCGATATAAAATCGGTAGACTATCATTTATCTGGCGGTGTTATTACTAACACCATCTTGCTGCCTACCCTTCAACATTGAACGAGCCGTTCTCAAGCGTTGATATACGTGACATTGCAGCACACAAGGTTTACCCGATTGTTGTATTACTACAACTACCTGTGAGCTCTTACCTCACATTTTCACCTTTATCCGCCAAAGGCGGACAGTAATTTTCTGTGGCACTTTCTTTTCGATAAAATCGAAACCGGCTATTAACCGGTGTGTTGCTCTCTGCTGTCCGGACTTTCCTCTTTTTACCTAAATAAAAAGCGATAGTCTGACTGATAGAAATACAAAGATAAACATAATTATAAACTTGTAAAACCTAATCAAAAAAGCTAATTTAGTAAAAACTATATATGATGTTAGCTGTTAACTTCTCTCCTTTTCCTGAACTAGAAACAAACCGGTTATTATTAAGGCAACCTATGCTTACAGATGCTCAAGATTTTTTTATATTAAGAAGCAATACCTTGGTAATGCAGTATGTAAACAGGCCTATTGCCAAAACTGTTGAAGATGCAGAAAATTTAATTAATAAGATTGCCGATATAATTAATACAAATGAAGGAATTAATTGGTGTATTACCTTAAAAGACAATCCAAAAAAGGTAATGGGTAATATTGGTATTTGGCAATTAAAAAAAGAGGACTATAGAGGTGAAATTGGTTATATGCTACACCCCGATTTTTGGAGAAAGGGGATAATGCAAGAAGCGGTGGAGGCGGTAATTAATTTTGGATTTAACCAAATGCAGTTACATAGTTTAGAAGCAAAAATTAATCCTAGCAATAGTGCCTCGGCTATGCTATTAGAAAAAAATAATTTTATTAAGGAAGCCCATTTTAAAGAAGATTGTTTTTGGGAAGGAGAATTTTCAGACACAGTAGTATATAGCCTTTTAAAAAAATAGCTTTACACAATTGTGCAAGTCTATTATACTTAACATAAAAACGAAAAACGTGTAAATCGTCAGCAGAAAGTGGATTAAAATATGCTGTAAAAATTTAAATAGCTAATGCTACTTTTTTTTCTGGATTCATTTCAACAAAACTATAAATACTATTACGTATATAATCATTATCAGCATAAGGTGTAAGTATTTCTTTTAATTCAGGCATAGTAGGCAGGTGTTTATAATTTGACAAATACCCCATTCCCCAAAAATTTCCTCGTTCAATTAACAAACATAGCTTTTCCTCCTTACCTTTTCCATTATCGACAACAGCAAATGTAGGCAGTTGTTTATTTAAAGCTTCAACAGCATTGTTAATTTTTGGATTATATGCATTCGGTGATTCAAGTGCTAAATTTTCTTCAATGGTTAAAGGCAGCTTGTTTACAAAGCAAAGCTTTTCGTTAAGCCCAAATTCTTCTATCATTTTTTTAAGCATTACTAAACCTTCGTGTAATAAATTAAAATTATATAAAGAAGGTAAATGCTTTCTCCTTTTATCTATTGCCAAACGCAAATACCCTTTACTATCCTCAAACATATACAAACCAAACTTTTGCTGGGGTTGCTTTTGGCTAGCATTGTATTTTGGCCAAAGACGTTTTATTTCGGCACTTTCTAAAACCAACGCCTCAAGTTCGGATGCACATTCCGTATAGGTTATGGAATGTATATTTCGAATAAAATTCTGTCTTTTTTTATCGCCTTCATTATGTGTAAAATGGCTACTCACTCTCTTTTTTATATTAACAGCTTTTCCTACGTATATAATTTTATTTTTTTCATTATTAAAATAATATACCCCTGGTTTATTAGGCAATTGCTGTATATCGGCTTTTGTTAAATGGAGCGGTAACCACTGCTCTGCAGATGATTTTTTTAGCATGGCATCAATATGCAGTTGACCATCATTTTGTAAATATTTTTCAAACAATAAAACTGTTGCAGCAGCATCGCCTCCTGCTCTATGGCGATTATCAATGGGTATTTTTAGTGCCCTGCATAAATTGCCTAAACTATACGAATGTAGCTCAGGAAAAACTTTACGACCCAACCGAACAGTACATAATTTTTTTAACGTTAAATCAATATCGCAACTTTTTAATTGATGCTTTACAAAACTGTAATCAAAGTTTACATTATGAGCCACAAAAATTTTATCCCTTAATAATTCAAACACTATTTCGGCAACATCTGAAAAAGTTGGTGCATTAGCAACCATAGCATTATCAATACCTGTTAATGCCGTAATAAAATAGGGTATTTTTTTTAGTGGATTAAGTAGGGTTTCAAATTTCTTTACTACTTTTTTACCATCATGTATTAACACAGCAATTTCTGTTATACCATTTGAACTGGCATGACCACCTGTTGTTTCAATATCTACAATTGCGTACATTTATGCATATAATTTTGATCAGCTAAATTACTAATTTATTTAGTTAAACTAACTTTTGTTTATGCAAATCACTTCCTTTCCTTTTCAAACTGTAAACTGGGCATCTATTCCAAAAGAAGAATACGCTGGAGCAACAGGTAAAGCCTATTGGCAAACCTTTAAAATGGGAGCAATTAGAGTGCGTATGGTAGAGTACAGTGCTAATTATTTAGCCGATCATTGGTGTAGCAAAGGCCATATTATTTTTTGTGTAGATGGAAATATGGAAACTGAATTACAAGATGGTAGAAAATTTTTATTAGAAAAAGGAATGAGCTATCATGTTGGAGATAATAATGAAGCTCATCAATCTGCTAGTATAAATGGTTGTAAACTGTTTATTGTTGACTAATTTTTTTATTATCTTTTCCAAATTTAGATATTGCATCTTTATGCATTAACATTTTTATTAGTTGTATTACAGCGGTTAAAGCAAATATGCCTCCAATGACCCAATTTAAATACTGCTGGCTATTGGCTATACGTTGCACCAGCCATTTACCACCAAAAATAAATACTGCATTGCCTAATAAAGTTCCTAATCCTATACCAATAATATAACTATTGTATTGTACATTTTTTGGTTCTAATATTTTTTTTGTAAACAATACAGTACTCCAGCCAAACCAAAACGGAATTTGTACAGGGTTAATAGCACACATAAACATACCTAATAAAAAACGGTGCATATTATTTTGTAGTAAAACATTTTTATTAGCATTTCCACTTTTACTGGCAGCCAAAAAACTACCAACAGCTAAAGCTATAATAATAGCAAGCGTAATCCACTCCATTACTTTCAATAACTTTTCTTGTTTACGAACCCAATCAATTCCTAACAAGCTAATACGTACATAGACCATTTCTACTAATAACGAGCCTATAGAAAAATAAAAAGCATTAAGCAAACTTTCTTGAATGCCTATTTGCATAGCAGCAATATTAAGTGTACCCAACGGTAAACTACCTAAAAAGCTTATCATTAAACCCCAAGCAAATATTTTTATTAATTTTTTAATAGTAAAGTATTAATTCGTTAAAAGCAAGATATTATTTAATAATCAATTAACCAATCTTAGGCATGAATGGTGGCATCAACAGCTTTCATATGGGCAAATGTCCTTCTTGCTTCTGTTAAAAATTTGCGCCCTTTTTGTAAAGGCCATGGCTGTACTCCTTGCTTTTTATTGTACATACTTATTTGGTATAACAACTTCCAATGCTTTAATATTTCTTTGTACGCTCCTAATAATGTATAGCCAGTATCATAAAAATGATTAGGCTCTGCTCCGCAACCGTTATATTCTAAAATAGAAAAATTTTTACCCCTTTTCAAATCTTCAACATTCGAACACATGATATCATATCTTCCATAAAAGAAATCATTTACTTGCAAACTAATTTTATCAAATACAGTAACTAATTTTTCATCAATTTCATTTTTTAAATCAATAAAAAGTGCCCCTCTGTTATGATTGGCAGCATAGCTTAACATATACTTTTCGCCGTTAGGCAATATAGCATCCCATTTTGCTTGGTGCTTATTGTATAACTCATCTACTCTCTTTTTTGCTTTTACATTAGCATTTATTAATTGCTCAAGTGTTTGTTCACCATCGCCAATAACACACAATGGAATTTTGTGCAAAAAACCGGTAACAATTCCTGTTTTGTTTTGTGGATGCCGAATGTAAAACACACTTACTTCCATTGGATAATTAACCATTTGCTGTACAATATATTCGTACGGCATTTTAGTATGGTAATGTAAAAATTCTGCCTCACTATCAATTTTACGTAACAAAATACCTTGACCCCCTACTTCTGGTTTTACTATAAATGGATAAGTAATATTATTTTTTTGTAATAAAGCTTCTAAATCTGGAAATAATTGAGTAGGTAGTACATTAAATGTGGGCGGATATAAATCTTTAGGTAGCAAATCGTACATCTCTTTTTTTGGCTCACCCTCCATACCGCCAAAAGTAAGTTTAGGGTTACTAGGTGTAAAAAACCAAACAGATTTTGCCTTAATAATATACCATATCCACATTATACTAATAGGTGCATAAAGTAATTTAAATGGCCAAGCCTCCCAGTGTGTTATTTTATTTACTATTTTTTTCAAATGTTTATTTAATGGACAAAAATAAACTGTTAACTCCAAACTACATCGTAAAACATTTGTTTATACATTTGTATATTAAATTTTTTAGTTTATGCATGTACCAACAATGGCCGAAATGGTAGCAAATGGCGAACAACCCGAAGTTTTATTTTGGGTAGGTTGTGCCGGAAGTTTTGACCAAAGAGCACAAAAAATTACTAAAGCGTTTATAACTATTTTAAATAAGGTAGGTACCAAATATGCCATTTTGGGTAAAGAGGAAATGTGCACTGGCGACCCAGCTCGTAGAAGTGGCAACGAGTTTATGTTTCAAATGATGGCATACCAAAACATTCAGATTTTAAATGGTTACGGCATTAAAAAAATTGTTACGGCTTGCCCTCATTGTTTTAATACGTTAAAAAATGAATACCCAGAGTTGGGTGGCACATACGAAGTAATACATCATGCTACTTTTATACAACAATTAATTGATGATGGTAAAATTATAATGACCGAAGACGGTGCATTTAAAGGGAAGAAAATTACCTACCACGATAGTTGTTATTTGGGTAGAGCAAACAATATTTATGAAGCGCCACGTAAAGTATTAGAAGCACTAGATGTTGCATTGGTAGAGATGAAACGCTGTAAGAGCAATGGTTTATGCTGTGGTGCTGGTGGTGCACAAATGTTTAAAGAAGAGGAAAAAGGGGATACAAGAATTAATTTAGACAGAGCAAATGAAGCGTTAGAAACTGGCGCAAGTGTTATTGCCGCAGCTTGCCCGTTTTGTAATACCATGATGACAGATGGTGTTAAAAATAGTAATAAAGAAGATGAAGTACAAGTGTTGGATATTGCTGAGTTGGTGGCAGCTTCAATATAGAATGTTGAATTTGTAAATTTTATTTTTAGTATGAATTTAGATTTTAAGAAATATATACCTGCCCATTTTAACGATAACTCCCGAGTATGGATTTACCAAAGCAGCCGAGCATTTTTAGAAAATGAAGTTGAAGAAATTGAAATTGCCTTATCAACTTTTGCAACAAATTGGAAAAGCCATGGAGCTATTGTAAAAGGATTTGGTGCATTATTCTTTAATCAATTTATACTTTTAATGGCAGATGAAACGGCAACGGGAGTTAGCGGTTGTAGTACCGATAGTAGCGTTCACCTAATAAAACAACTAGAGAAACAATACCAAGTTGATTTATTTAATAGGCACACCATGGCGTTAATAATAAAAGATAACATACAAACTATTCCTTTAACTCAATTAAATTACGCAATAGAAAACGAATTGATAACTGCTGATACATTGTATTTTAATAATACTGTACTTACCAAAAAAGAAGTAGAAGAAAAATGGATTGTGGCTATAAAGAAGAGTTGGTTGAGTAGTAAATTAAAATCTACTATTTAATTCTATATTTCTGCTGTGTATATGTGGTTAATACTTTTGAAACAAATAGGCACATAGTAAAATCATTTCTTTTTTACCACTTTCTTTATTTTTTTGCTAATTACGTAACTCAAGCTCAGCCTGTAATTACGAGTATTGGTAGAACTTAAACTTTCTAATACAAAATTACTTCCGTAAGTAAATATTCTATTTTGTTGCTGCCTAAAAGGGTCAATTACATTTAGTGAAACAATTAGTTTTTTATTGAAAAGTTTTTGTTGTACACCAATATTCATACTTAAATTATTACGAAAGGTGCCTTGTGGATTTGCAAACCTATTAAACGTAGAACTAGCGTTTGCGTTTAGTAAATCGTTAAATTGGTAACTTCCATTTAATGTACTAAACAAAGATCCTCCATTCCTAAAAAACCGTACGGTTCTATCATATATACTATATACATTATAAACATAACCCAAACTTAAATTTGCTTTACTTTTTTTACTTAGCGTATAGCCACCCCAAACACTTGCTTCATATTCCTTTCTACCACTAAGGTTTTGCCATGTGGTAGTGGTTCGTCCATCGGTTTGTAAGGTACGTATACTACTATAAATATTTTGTAAGGCGTTGTACCCTATGGAGCCGTTAATATTAAATTTATTTTCCCACTTCCCTATAATAAAGTCAAAATTATCTGCATCGTACGGCAGTAATTCAGCATTACCAAACCTTGTATTATAGGGATCGCTATAATCAACGCTTGGGTTTAATTCATTAATACCTGGCCGTTGAATTGTTCGTTTATAACTAAGTGTTAGGTTAACATCATTTTCCCATTTTCTACTTAATGTAACAAAGGGTAAAGGGGTTATATACTCATTATTGCTTTTGGTGTTGTTATTTTTAAAATCAAAATTAATAGAAGTGTATTCAACTGCCGAGCCAATAGTTAAATTAAAGTCTTGCTTAAAATCCAATCGCAAAGCTAGCCTGGCACTTATAATATTTTGATGAAATTTAAAATCGTTGCTCAACAAACTATTCTTTAAAAAAACATTTGAGGGCTTTTGTAAAAAATTAGTAGTTAAAATATTATGACTACTATACTTAATAAAATTAACTCCTGTATTTAACAACAGTTTTTTATTACGTAACGGCTTATCGTAATTAACTCGTAAGTTGATGGTATTATTTTTTATGTGAGTAAGTTGTTGTTGTGTGGAGTCTGCACCTGTTGGTGTATAGTCTGCATTAAAATATTTTTGATAAAAATCTCTAGCTGTATTATTATCATTAAAATTTAAGCCCGTAATAATTCTTAAAACTTCCTTAGGGTCTTTAGTTTTTAGCGTATAGGTTAAATTAAAATTTGGGTTGATAGAAGTTGTTGAAGTTCCTGTTGCCCTATTACTTAATCTATAAATTTGACTAGCATTATTAAGATTTATATACTCGGTTCCATTACTATTATCGGCACTATTTGCATTATAGCTTGTGGTAAAATTTATACTATTTTTTTTATTAAGTTCATAATCTATACTAGCTCTAAAATTTGGACGACGGTTTAGGTTTACACTATTGCCATTTATATTAAAATAATTTGTTGAGTCAACATAAATATTTTGGCGTCTACTATAATTATTTCCCTCAAACTCATTATAACCAAAGCCTGCGTTAATGTTTAAGGCAAATTTATTTTTTCTGTAAGTTAAGTTACCACTTACGCCAGCCTCTCCCCTTGTGCCATAATTTACATTAACTCTACCATTAAACCCTACTTTCCCTTTTTTGGTAACAATGTTAATTACTCCTCCACGTTCGTTGGCATATTGTGGTGGAGGGGTAGTCATTACTTCAATTTTTTCAATCATACTTCCTGGCATACTCTCCAACATATCTTGCAGTTGCTTAGCATTTAGCTCCACCGGTTTATCGTCAATTAAAATTTTAACCTCCTTACCCCGTAGTAAAATTTTACCATCGTTATCAATATTAACTAAAGGTGTTTGCTTTAATAATTCGGTGGTAGATGTTGTAGAGCTAAGGGCAGATTCGCCTACATTAAAAATAATTTTTCCATCTTTATTTTCAATCAATGGTTTTTCTACAAATACAACTACTTCATTTAAGTTAGTTGCTTTTATAGTTAATTTAACATCGTTTAAATCTACGTCATATCGTTCTTCTCTTAAATAAATACTATCCATTTGCAACTTGCTAAATCCAACACTTGAAAAGGTTATACTATAGTAACCAAAGGGCAACTTATCAAAAATAAAGGAGCCATCTTTTTCGCTAGTTGTAAAAAGTTTACTACTATCATTACCCATTTGTATTAACGATATAGATGCTGCATTAATAACCTTACTATTTGTACCATTAATAATGTTGCCAATAATAATACCACGTTTTTCAACTGTTGTTACAGGCGAAGTTTGTGCAATACAACATGCACAATTCAACAATAATAAATTTAAAAGCAGTGTAATTTTCAAATCAACTTAAATATGGACAAATTTACAAGACATTACTTATTTTTCTATTTAATTCATCCTCAGTATTTACCATTAACATAAAAAAATTATTTTTGAATAGTTCCTACTTTTATCTGTTAAAAATCAAACTGTTCAATTAGCAGAGCAATTTTTTATAGTCGAAGTATTTCTTACTACTAATTATTTTTCTGCCATCTTGTCACAATCCCAAACTATGCTTATCTTTGCGCATATCAAAAGTTGATATTAATGTTGGATTTAGTGACAGATAAAAAACATGATGAAACCAGGCAAGGTGAAGCATTTGCACCCTTATCAGTAAAAGCATCTACCTGTAAAAAGCATTTTTATATAGAAAGCTATGGCTGTGCTATGAACTTTGCCGATAGCGAAGTGGTAGCATCTATTTTAATGGATAACGGATTTGGAGCAACAAAAAATGTAGAAAATGCCGATTTAATTTTTATAAATACATGCAGTATAAGAGATAAAGCAGAGCAAACTGTTCGTAAACGCCTCACCGAATTTAGAAGTCTAAAAAAAACAAATCCGGGTATGTTAGTAGGTGTACTAGGTTGCATGGCGGAACGTTTAAAAGCAAAATTTATTGAGGAAGAAAAGTTGGTAGATTTAGTTGTAGGACCAGATGCTTACCGCACTTTACCCAACTTAATTGAAGAAGCCGAAACTGGGCAAAAAGCCGTAAACGTTTTATTAAGTAGAGATGAAACCTATGCAGATATTGCACCTATTCGATTAAATAGTAATGGCGTAACTGCATTTGTAAGTATTATGAGAGGTTGCAATAATATGTGTAGCTTTTGTGTGGTACCTTTTACAAGAGGCAGAGAAAGAAGTAGAGATGCTGATAGCATAGTAAACGAATGTCAGGAATTATTTAATCAAGGCTATAGAGAAGTAACCTTATTGGGGCAAAATGTAGATAGTTATCACTGGATAGATGAACAAAAAAATGAGCAAATAACATTTGCTATGCTAATGGAAAAAGTAGCCCTTATTTCTCCCCTACTTCGAGTACGTTTTTCCACAAGTCATCCAAAAGATATTACAGATGATGTGTTGCACACCATAGTTAAATATACTAACATTTGCAATTATATTCATTTGCCTGTACAAAGCGGTAGCACAAGGGTATTGCAATTAATGAATAGAACCTACACCAGAGAATGGTACATTGCTAAAATAGATAGAATAAAAGAACTAATACCAGACTGTGGTTTAAGTACAGATATGATAACGGGATTTTGTACAGAAACAGAGGAAGAGCATCAAGAAAGTTTGAGCCTAATGCGTTACTGCCAATACGATTTAGCCTACATGTATTTTTATAGCGAACGCCCCGGAACATTAGCTGCCAGGCGCTTTAAAGATGATATACCAGAAGATATTAAGAAAAGAAGACTACACGAAATGGTAGCGCTACATCGCTTACAAACATTGGCAAGTATGCAAAAAGACGTAGGCAAAACATTTAAAGTTTTAGTAGAAGGTTTTTCAAAAAGAAGTGAAGCTGATTTGTATGGAAGAAACGATCAAAATAAAGTAGTGGTTTTTCCTAAAGGAGAATTTAAAAAGGGGGATTATGTACTAGTTAAAATAAATTCATGCACAGCTGGTACGCTTATCGGAACACCAGTTATGTAAAACTATAACATGAAAATACTTTGTTACATAATTACATTTTTATTTGGCTTCAATACAATTGAGGCTCAAGTAAAAAATGAATGGCAACAGTATATTAAAGACTCAGTTTTAAATGCGGATGATAAAAATTTTGTATGCCTGTATAGTTCAATTGGAACAGTAAGTGTAAAGATGCACGACTACTCTTTAAAAAAAGGACGGTACATTACTACCTCTATTAATTATTTAGATTCAACTATTAAATACAATTCTAAAATTCTACCCAATCTATTTCAAATTGTGTACGAAAATTATGACGGCTTAACTATGTTGCCAGCGTATGAGCAAACAAAAAAATGGCGAACCAGTTTTTTAGATGATTATAATGATAATAAAAAGACAACTTTTCAATTAGGAATTAAATTTCATAATCTACATTACAATCATTTTCAAAAATTTACAGAAGATCAAATTAGTGATACTAAGAAAGAAAAACTGAGTAATGCGATGAGAGCCATTAATAAACTTTATTCAATTTTTGAAGAAATAGAAAATAACATTAATTAATTAAAAACCAAGTTCCCCCTTCAGGGGGCGGAGGGGGTATTAATATGGATTTACAACAAATAAAAAACAGGTTTGCAATAATTGGCAATACGCCATCGCTAAACCATGCATTAAACATTGCAACACAAGTTGCCAATACCGATTTAAGTGTATTGATTAATGGCGAAAGTGGTGTAGGTAAAGAAGTGTTTTCGCAAATTATTCATGCACTAAGTGCACGTAAACACAATTCGTTTATTGCCGTAAACTGCGGTGCAATACCAGAAGGTACAATAGATAGTGAATTATTTGGTCACGAAAAAGGAAGTTTTACCGGAGCGGTTGATAGCCGTAAAGGGTATTTTGAAACCGTAAATGGTGGTACTATTTTTTTAGATGAAATTGGCGAAATGCCTTTGGGTACACAAGCCCGTTTATTAAGAGTTTTAGAGGCTGGCGAATACATACGTGTAGGTAGTAGTAAAGTACAAAAAACCGATGTACGAGTAATTGCTGCCACCAATAAGGAATTGATAGAAAGTGCACAAAGCGGCAGATTTAGAGAAGATTTGTATTATCGCTTAAACACGGTACCCATAAGGGTTCCATCGCTTAGAGATAGAAAAGAAGATATTCCATTGTTGTTTAGAAAATTTGTAAGCGATTTTTCAGACAAATACAAATCAACCCCTGTACAATTAGATGAGGAAGCAAAAAATGTGTTAATAAATTATCCGTGGCCAGGCAATGTACGAGAGCTTAAAAACATTGCAGAGCAAATATCTGTTTTAAGTACCGATAAAATATTAAATGGCAACAAACTAAAAAGTTTTTTACCAGAGCATAACTACAGCCGAATGCCCATGCTGGCTGGTGGTGCAGGCGGTGTAAGCCAAACAGAATTTGCTAACGAAAGAGAAATTTTGTACAAGCTCTTTTTTGATATGAAGAAGGATGTAAACGAATTAAAGAAAATGTTTTTTGATATTTTACAAAACCCTTCGGTTGTGCAGCGTAACCCTGCTTTTAATAACGATAGTAGCTTTAACGAAATAAATACACACCAAAACGTTTTACCCAATAATAACCAATCGGTTATTTTACACCAAGGAAATAATACTACCCAAATACACCAACACGAAGATGTGGAGGAAAGCTTAAGCATTGTTGATAAAGAAAAGGAATTGATTTTAAAAGCCCTAAAAAAACATCGTGGCAAACGTAAAGATGCATCGCTTGATTTGGGTATTAGCGAAAGAACCTTGTATAGAAAGTTGAAGGAGTATGATATTGAGGATTAAACCCCTAAATCCCCTAAAGCAGACTTTTGATTTCTGAAATATTTTAACGCCACCTATAAACTTTTCTCTTTAATTTGCCCTTTAAATGCAGACATTTATTACAAATACTAAAAACTGGATAATTGGCTTTTTGCTAATTTTTATATTCTCTTTTGCCACATGCAAATATGGCTTTAAAGATACTAGCCCAATACCTATTGATGTAAAAACATTTAGAGTAAATTATTTAGAGAACAAAGCAAGCTATGTAAACCCACAGCTAAGCCCACAACTAACCGAAAAATTAAAACAAAAAATAATTAATACCACTAGGCTTAGGCAAAATAATAATGATGATGCCCATTACGATGTTAGTGGCTATGTAAGCCAATACCAACTAAGCACTACAGGTATAAGCGGTACAAATGCTACACAAAGCCGCTTGTCAGTTGGGTTTCACTTAATATTTAAAAATACATTGGATGATAAAAAAAATATTGAAACCGATGTGATGTATAATTTAGATTTTGATGCTAACAAAACTCTTCCCGAAATTGAAAGTAGCCAAGGACCTGTAATTGTAAGTAATTTAGTTGATGCTATTTTTAATAAAATATTTTCCAATTGGTAAATAATATTGTTGATGTAAAAAGGAAATCGTTTTGTATTAGGTACAAAATTTTCAGCCTTTCAATTGTTAACTTTTTTACTAATAGCTCATTTAAAAACAAATAATGAATACTTCAACCATTTTTGAAACCCTATTTAAAAGAGACATTACTGATGAAGGTAATGATGCTTTTTTGCAAAAACAAACTCAAGATCACCCCTACTTTAGTGCAGCACACTATTTTTTGCTAAACCAAACCCATGAGGATAGTAACCAGTACAAACCCTTAGTAGCAAAAACTAGCCTACACTTTAACAACCCTCTTTGGTTAAATTATTTATTAACTAAAGAAGATGAACAACAAGAAGAACCTTTGCAAAATAATGTTGCCAACGTTATGCAATACCAAAAGAAGGTTGCGGAGGAAGAGGTGAGTAATGAACAAAATGTACAAGAGTGCGACGCCAATGAAGTTGAAAAAAGCTCCGATGACGACCTCCAAAAGCAATTACCAGTAGGCCCTAAAAATACCCTTTCGGCAGAGCAAATGCTGTTTGAGCCAATGCATATGGTAGATTATTTTGCTAGCCAAGGAATTAAACTTAGTCAAGAAGCTTTACAAACCGACAAGCTAGGCAAACAGCTTAAAAGCTTTACAGAGTGGTTAAAAACAATGAAAAAAGTGCACCCCGAAAAAGTGGTTACAATTGCCCAACAAACAGAGCTTTTAGTACAAAACTTAGCCGAAAAAAGCAATATTGAGGACGATGTATTAACCGAAGCAATGGCTGAGGTTTTTGCCATGCAGGGCAAAAATAATAAAGCAATTGAGGTATACGAAAAATTAAGTTTGTTGAATCCCCTTAAAAGTGCTTACTTTGCAGCCAAAATTTTACCATTAAAAGGATAGAGATATGTTAGTGTTATTTGGAATTTTAATTATTTTGGCTTCAATCGTTTTAGGCCTAATTGTATTAATTCAAAACCCAAAAGGTGGCGGATTAAGTGCTAGTCTTGGTGGTTTTAGCAATCAATTAATGGGTGTAAAACAAACAACCGATGTATTAGAAAAAGGTACTTGGTTATTTGCCGCTATTGTAGGTATTTTATGTATTGTATCCCCTGCCTTTATCCCTAAAGGAGAAGGGAGCAATAGTAAAAATAAAGACTTAATGGATCAGGTAAAGCCCGAAGCTCAAAAAGCTGTTCCTATAGCCCCTCAAACTCAAATGCCTGGTACTGTTGCACCAGATAGCTTAAAAAAACCATAAGTAATTTTATAATATATTTACAACCCTGTCTTTTAAAAAACGACAGGGTTTTTTGTTTCTTTGTTAGATAAATAAAAACATGAAAAAAATAAGTAGTATTGTTGTAGCTATCGTTATTATAATTGGAGGATATATTGGTTACAAAATTTTTGGGCCTACGGTGAAAGCACCAGAGCAAAAGTATATTTATATAAAAACAGGCAGTACCTACGAAAGTGTAAAACAACAGTTACTAGATAAAAATGTAATTAACAATGGTGGGATATTTGAAAAAGTGGCTAATTTGTTAAATTATCCTAAACTAGTAAAGGCAGGCAGGTACCAAATAAAAGATGGAATAAGTTTATTCAATTTAGTTAAAATGTTACGTAGTGGCAATCAAGCGGCAGTTAATTTAGTAATAAATAAATTACGTATTAAAGAAGATTTAGCGGCTAAGATATCAGCAAATTTTGAAATCGATTCGGTAACTGTAATTCAATTTTTAAATAATGCCGACTCGCTAAAAAAATACGACCTAGATAGCAATACCGTAATGACTGCTATTATCCCCAACACCTACAGTATTTTTTGGAATACAAGTATTTCAAAAATTTTTAAAAAACTATTTACAGAGCAAGAAAAATTTTGGACTAGCGAACGTAAACAAAAAGCAAAAGGAATTGGCTTAACGCCCAAAGAAGCCTACACTATGGCAAGTATTGTAGAGGAAGAAACCAATAAAGAAGAAGATAAAGTAAAGATAGCAAGTGTTTACCTAAATAGAATAGAAACAGGCATGAAGTTAGAAGCCGACCCAACGGTAAAGTTTGCAATAAAAGATTTTAAATTGAATCGAATTATGCACAAGCATTTAAGTTACCCTTCAACTTACAACACATATCAACATAAAGGTTTACCGCCAGGCCCTATTTGTACACCTAGTAGTAAAACAATTGATGCAGTGCTAAATGCACCACAAACAAATTATATTTTTTTTGTAGCAAAGCCAAACTTTAGTGGACTTAGTGATTTTGCCAGTACCTATCAAGAGCATTTAGGTTATGCAAAAAAATATCAAGTATGGATTGATAGTTTGTTAAAAGCAAAAGCTTCAAAAGAAAATGGAAAACAACTAGACTATTAACTAAATGACCAAATTAGAACGTATACTCCTCACCAAAACCCCACTTGCTTTTTTTGTACAAAAGAGTAAGCACTTGTATTTGCCTGGGTTTGAAGGAGTGCCTTTATTTGATGTAGTTAAGTTTTTTAGACTACAAGTAAAAACAGTTGGGCTTACAGAAAGAGCAAGTGCTATTTCGTATAATTTTATAATGTCTATTCCGCCATCGTTTTTATTTTTATTTACGGTAATACCACATCTTCCATTTTTTAAAAAAGGAGAAGTACAAAAACAAATAATTTTATTAATAAAAGATATTATCCCTAACGAAATTTATAATAAAGATGTAATTACGTTTATCAACAAAACCTTTTTTGCAAAACCTATTTTTGGCTTAATTTCTTTCGGGCTATTACTAGCTTTCTTTTTTGCAAGCAATGCTATGATGGGAATTATGCGTTCGTTCAATAAAAATTATATAGGCTTTCAAAAACGCAAAGGTTTACACGATAGATGGGTAGCGTTACGCTTAACCACCCTTATTTTTGGTTTAGTGTTAGCCTGCTTAATTTTATTACTTACACAAGGTGTAGTGCTAAAATGGATAGGTATAAAAAATGCTTGGTGGAGAGAAGCGATTAGTTATATACGTTGGGGCTTTATAGTAGCGTTAGTCTTTTACTCTATTGGGTTTATTTATCGCTTTGCCCCCGCCGTACAAAAAAAATGGAAACTAATTTCACCGGGAACAATTGTTGCCACTTTTTTGTGCATATTAGCCACCTTAGGTTTTTCGTATTTTGTAAATAATTTTGGCACCTACAATGTCCTTTATGGCTCTATAGGAACAATTATTGTTTTAATGGCACTCATCTTCATAAACTCCTTAGTATTATTAATAGGTTTTGAATTAAATGTTAGTATAAATTCCATAAAAGTTATGGCAGAAATGAGAGAAGCAGAAGAAAAGAAAAAGGCAGAACAAGAAATAATTACATAAACGGTTTTAAAATTTTAAAACAAAGTATTACCTTGCTTTCAAATTAAAAATAATGAAAAAAATAGTTATAGTCTTTTTAGCTTTACTTACGTTAGCCGCTTTCACCATTGGTGATCCGCTTAAAATTGGTGATGTTATGCCTAGTTCCAATAGTAAAATGCAAGATGTTTCTGGAAAAAAAATTTCCTTAAAAGAAGCCAGTGGCCAGAATGGTTTGCTTGTAATGTTTAGCTGTAACACTTGCCCTTTTGTAGTAAAAAATCAACAACGTACTATAGCTATTTGCGATTATGCAAAAAAAATGAATATGGGTGTAATTATATTAAATAGCAACGAGGCTAAAAGAGGCGATGATGATAGTTTTGATGCCATGAAAAAATATTATGCTGAGCAAAAATACAATTGGTATTATGCCTTAGATAAAGAAAATGCAATAGCTGATGCTTTTGGTGCAAACAGAACACCAGAGTGTTTTTTGTTTGATAAAGATGCAAAATTAGTTTACCATGGAGCAATAGATGATAATGCTAATGACGCAGATGCTGTAACTCGTAATCATTTAAAAGAAGCGATAAATGAAGTGGTGGATAGTAAAGAAGTTACGATAAAACAAAGCAGAAGTGTAGGCTGTACTATTAAACGTAAAAGTTAAAATTATAAAGCCTTTTTAAGGGCTTCTTCAAATTGTTGGGGTGTAAACTGTTGTTCGTAAAACTGTTTATACCCTTTTTTATTATGCACAATTATTGTTGCTGGTATTGCCCCACTCCACTTCTCATCTACCGCTGGGCAAAAAATATCAGCATTAGTTTCGTTTAACCAAATACATGTTGCAGTAATTTTATGCTTTTTTAAAAATGTTTTTAGCTTTTTGGGATAAAAAGATTTTGCATCTAAACTTACAAAAACTAGTTTTACTTTTTGCTTTGTATATTTTTTACTGATGCTTTGTAAATAAGGCATTTCTTCTATACAAGGCTGGCAATATGTACTCCAAAAGTTTACAACATATGTGGTATCATTATTTTTAGTATAATAGTTTACTACATCGTTTATTTTCCATTTGGGAATGGTTTGGCTATAAATAGTGTTTACAGCAAAAAATAAAATTATTGAAAGCACTACTCTTTTCATCTCACTAAAGTTACTACATTGCTCAAGACTATCATAGTTTTAAAACCTTTGGTGGTATAAAAACTTCAAAATTTTCTCATTTTGCCAATCAACCTATAACAAGTAATTTTGCACCACAATTATTAATTCTTAATTATCAATTCTTAATTATTATGGCATACGATTTAGTTGTTTTAGGCAGTGGTCCTGGTGGTTATCCAGCAGCAATACGAGCTAGTCAGTTAGGTAAAAAAGTAGCAATTATAGAAAAAGAAAGTTTGGGTGGCGTTTGCCTAAACTGGGGTTGTATTCCTACAAAAGCTTTAATAAAAAGTGCACAAGTATATGAGTATGCAAAACATGCAGCAGATTATGGTGTAAACGTAAGTAACGTAAGTGCAAATTTTGAAGGTGTAATTAAGCGTAGCCGTGGCGTAGCCGATAAAATGAGCAAAGGCGTACAATTTTTAATGAAGAAGAATAAGATTGATATAGTAATGGGTTACGGTAAATTGGTAAGCCCTACAAAAATAGAAGTAACAGCAGCCGATGGAAGCAAACAAATAGTAGAAACAAAAAATATTGTAATAGCAACAGGAGGCAGAGCAAGGGCATTACCTACTATGCCAATAGATGGTAAAAAAATACTTGGGTACAGAGAAGCTATGGTACTACCAACCCAACCAAAAAGTATGATTATTTGCGGTAGCGGAGCTATAGGTGTTGAGTTTGCGTATGTATACAACAGCATGGGTACAAAAGTTACTATTGTGGAGTTTATGCCCCGTATTGTACCCGTAGAAGATGAAGATATTAGCAAAGAATTAGAGAAGCAATACAAAAAGCAAGGCATGACGATTATGACGAGCAGCGAAGTATTAAGTGTTGATACTAACGGCAAGGGGGTAAAAGCAAGAGTAAAAACTGCCAGTGGCGAAGTTGTTTTAGAAGCAGATTTGTTATTAAGTGCTGTAGGTGTAGTTGCCAATATTGAAGGTATTGGTTTAGAAGAGCTAGGAATAAAAACAGAAAAAGGAAAAATAATTGTGGATGCAAATGGGCAAACAAATGTTGCAGGTGTTTACGCCATTGGCGATTGTACGCCTGGGCAAGCATTAGCACATGTTGCCGCAAAAGAAGGTATAAATGCAGCAGAACATTTAAGTGGCCATCATCCGGAGCCTATGGATTATAACAACATACCAGGTTGTACGTATTGTTCTCCCGAAATTGCAAGTGTGGGTTATACCGAAAAAGCAGCTAAAGATGCAGGCTACGAAATAAAAGTTGGTAAATTCCCCTTTATGGCAAGTGGTAAAGCAAGTGCTGCTGGTGCTACCGATGGTTTTGTAAAAGTAATTTACGATGCTAAGTATGGCGAATTTTTAGGTTGTCATATGATTGGTATGAACGTTACCGAAATGATTGCCGAAGCTGTAGTTGCCCGTAAATTAGAAACTACGGCTCATGAAATTTTAAATGCGATACATCCTCACCCAACCATGAGTGAAGGATTGAAAGAAGCTACTGCTGTTGCTTATGGCGAGGCAATAGATATTTAATTCTTGTTATGTTCAGAAACAAGCAATCTTTAATTTGCATTACAAATGATAACAGCATACAATTTTATATCGAGTTGGCAACTATTTCCAGAAAAAGGTATTTACGAATTGGGTAACAGGCCAAAATCCGGTATTTATAAAATTGAAGCTACCGATAGTAAAAAAGAAATTGCTATTAGTAGCAATTGGGTTACGTTAGAAAACCAAGCTTTTTCAACAGCCTATAAAATGTTTGCCGATGGTGATTTACATTCATTTGCCGATACAGATATTGCTGATGAAGTAAAAACAGTTTTTGTAGATGCCATTTGTTTTGAAACCTATTTTTATAAAAACAAGGAAGTAATATTAGAAGTTGTACATCAACTATTACCAAACGGCTATTTAAGTGTTACACAAAAGGGACTTACTCCACAGCAACAGACCTATGTAAATACTGAAATTTATCATAAGCAAATGAGTGTAATGCCCTATAGCACAAGTGTTAGTGGAGCAGTAATAAAACCTACCGAAGAAGGTGTGATACGGCACAAAGCATTAAGTGCCATGGAAGAGCAAACGAATATGCAGTTAGATCAAATTCGTAAACAAATAGAATTATTGGCTTTGCAGGCACAAGAAATTCAAATGCGAAAAGAATTAAGTATGATAATTTACAGTGCTAAACTTAGTTTTACCCCTGTAATTGGTAACCTTTATTATTTGTACGAAAAAAATGATGACACCCATTTTGTAAGTATGGTAAGCCCAAAAGAATGGGGCAGCAGCGGACCTTTTAAAAGCTTTATTGCTCAAGTAAAATTATTGGCCGATCATACTTGGTTGGAAATTTAATAATGCAAAATTACTTCATCGCAGCATCCTTCATTTCTCTTGCTGTAGTATGCCCTAAATACTTTTCTACCCAATTATGTATAAGATAAATTACTGGCGTAAGTAAAATAGCTACAACAAATTTGTATATATAATTACCAGTGCCTGTAACCAATACCTGATGTAAACTCCAAGGCTCTCCCTGCCCAGTTTGTATTCTTTTACCAATATAAAAAGCTATAAACAGTACCACAAAACTATCTATCAATTGAGAAATTAAAGTTGAGCCAGTTGCCCTAAGCCAAATATTTTTTTCGCCAGTACGTTTTTTTATTTTGTGAAAAACATAAACATCCAATACTTGCCCAATTAAAAATGCCACTAAGGAGCCAATAATAATCCACATACCTTGCCCTACTATTCCTCTAAAAGCGTTATCTGGCTTATCTATCCCATTACCAACCGTAAAATATTCGGATGGTGATAAATGAATGGCTCCATTAAAAATTAAAAAAGCATAACTAATTAATACCACCGCTAAATAAGATAAAAACTTAACTCCCTTTTTTCCATAGTATTCGTTAATAAGATCCGTCATTATAAATACAACCGGCCACAACAAAACACCCGCAGTTAAATGAAAACTAAATGGGCTGCCAAATAAATTAATATTGGCTCTTTTTACGCCAACCGTATCTTCTAACGAAAATATTTTTACACCAATAACTTCAGCAATTAAAGCACTAGCAATAAATATTCCCCCTAAAATTATAAATAGCCGAGTGGCTTTGTTTTTTAAAATTTCTTGTATCATTTTTGTCTATAAAGTAATAATAAAGTTGAAAAATAAAGATCAAGCCATTTAAAATTAATAGCCATTTAGGTAAGGTACGTTGCTTTTTAAATAACCATTGAAGTAAAATAAGTAATAAAAAAATGAAATTCAACATCCAACCAAATTCTGCAATAACAACAATAGTGCCTCTAAAAAAATCGAGTGGTGCTGGGTTTTTAATATCCGCATTTACAAACCACCCAAAGTAGGTCATTAAAAAACTACCTACAAAACATAGGTTGCAAATAAATACTATTTTAGAAAAAAATTTCATACTTCAAGTTAAGTTATTTACTACAAAGGCAGAAAAAGGAATATGGAAAATACTAGCTATTTTACCCCTTTTTTAGTAAATAACTTAACCATTCTTACCGGTTAACATGGGTACAAACGAAAAATTTTCAAACGTTTCTTCTGTATAACCGCCATCGGCAATTTTTGTTAATCGTACCATTCGTTGGTGTGCGCCTTCATCAACAGGTACAACCATAAAGCCACCAACTTTTAATTGCTCAATTAACTTTGGTGGAATAAAAGGTGCGGCAGCGGTAATAATTATTTTATCAAAAGGGCCGTATGTTGGTAATCCTTCGTAACCATCTCCATAAAAAAATTTAAGGTTAGGGTATTCTTTTTTAAATATAAAATGTTTGGATTTGTCAAACAATTCTTTTTGCCGTTCAATAGTAAAAATCTTTGCCCCCATTTCTGCTAAAACGGTTGCTTGATAAATACTACCTGTTCCTATTTCCAACACTTTGTCAAATGGTTTTATTTGCAATAGCTGCGTTTGATAGGCAACCGTATAAGGTTGCGATATGGTTTGCTCCGCAGCTATGGGAAAAGCTCTATCCTCGTAGGCAATTTCGTCAAATGCACTATCCAAAAAATAGTGGCGAGGAATAGTGTTGATAGCTTTTAAGACATTTTCATCGGTAATCCCTTTGTCTCTTAAAACATCAATTAATTTTTTTCGTAGGCCTTTATGGCGATAGGTGTCTTCGTATTTTCTCATGCAGATTTACAAGATAAATGAACTTATATATAATTAAGTTATTTATTAAAACTTAGTTAGTGAATTTAATAAAATATTTCATACGTTAGTTTTATGGTTAATTTAATCCCATCTCCAAAACAATTCTATTAATTTTATCATCCAATATTTTTTCAGTCGCATCAAATTCCTCAGCACTATTTAGTTTTGTGTTTACAGTAAAGTAAAATTTTATTTTAGGCTCTGTACCGCTTGGTCTTGCACTAATTTTTGTACCATCGGCAAGGCAAAATTGCAGAACATTACTTTTAGGTAAATCTAGGGTAAAGGTTTCGCTAGTAGCTAATTTTTTACCTACTTGTAATTTATAATCCAATAATTCCTCTACCCCAACTCCATCAATTGTTTTTGGGGGATTATTTCTATATCCTTCCATCATATCGGCAATTTCTTTAGCACCGTTCATTCCTTTTTTTGTAATACTTATTAATCCTTCTTTATAAAACCCATATTGTACATACAAATCAATTAATTTGTCGTACAAGCTTCGCCCTTTATTTTTTTCGTAAGCAGCCATTTCACAACTTAAAGCAACAGCACTAACGGCATCTTTATCCCTTACTTTATCTCCTATCATTAAGCCAAAACTTTCTTCGCCACCAATAATGTATTTTTCTTTGCCCTCTTTTTCTTTAATCATTTTGCTAATCCATTTGAAGCCGGTTAGTACGCTGTAACATGATACACCATTAGCTTTTGCAATTGCTTCAATCATTTCTGTTGTTACAATTGTTTTAATAACCATATCATTAGGTTGTGCAATTCCTTTAGCTTTTCTAGCCTCTATCATATAATTAAATGCAAGAGCTGCTGTTTGATTACCATTTAATAAAAACCACTCTCCCTTTTTATTTTTAATACCAATGGCAACTCTATCTGCATCGGGGTCGGTACCCAATAAAATATCAGCATTAATAGCAGCTGCTTTTTTTAACCCTAATGTCATTGCTTCTGTTTCCTCAGGATTTGGATAAACAACGGTAGAAAAATTTCCATCGGGTACCATCTGCTCCTCCACAATGGTAACATTGGTAAAACCAAATTTTTCTAAAGCCTTTGGTACAAGTGTAATTCCGGTTCCATGTATGCTGGTGTATACAATTTTTAAATCATGCTCTGCGGCACATACATCTGGGTAAACACTTAGGCTTTTAACCATTTGCAAATATTGTTCGTCCATAGCAGCCCCTAACAGTATAATATTATTTTCGCCGCCTGTCCATTTTACATCTTCTACCTTACTTATTTTTTCAACTTCAATAATTACATTTTTATCATGTGGTGGCACCATTTGAGCGCCATCATCCCAATAGGCTTTATACCCATTGTATTCTTTTGGATTATGACTTGCAGTGCATACTACGCCACCTTTACAGCCTAACGCACGAATGGCATAACTTAAAATTGGTGTAGGCCTTAAGGCTTCAAATAAATAGACTTTAATACCATTGGCTGCAAAAACATTTGCGGTAGTCTCAGCAAAAAACTTACTATTGTTTCTACAATCATACGCAATAGCCACACTAACATTACTAAAACATTGTTTTAAATAATTAGCATAGCCTTGTGTGGCCATACCCACTGTATATGTATTCATTCGGTTAGTGCCAATGCCCATTAAGCCACGTAAGCCTCCTGTACCAAATTCTAAATTTTTATAAAAAGCATCTTCCAATTCTTCTACATTTTTGCTTTGCAAACGCATAATTTCATCTTTAACAGCTTGCTCATAATTTCCACTTAACCAATTATTAATTTTTTCTTGTGTTGCTTGTTCCATATAAATCAATTTTTTACATCTTCAAATTTAAATGTTTCGTATATCATTAACAGCAATTTATACTAATTTTGTTTTTTATGAGCCGAACAGTAAATCTTTTTTCTTCATTAGTAGAGTGGCATCAAATATCTCGATATTTTCGAGACTCTTGTTCTGTTAAAATTTTATTAACCTTCAACTTTTTGTTCATTACTTTTTTTACAACCACAGCACAAGATTCTAACTTAATTAATACAAAAAAAGATACAAGCGACAATATTGAATACCCCAACAAAAAAGAATTTAGAGAAAGAATTACCGACCCAAACCACTATTTACTTACACCCAAGCAAATAAAAAAACGTGTAAAAACGGTAACCTTAATAAATATTGGAGGCTATAGTGCTGCAATGGTTGGGCTTTACTCAGCTTGGTATAAAAATTATCCCCAAAGTAGTTTGCATAGTTTTAATGATGTTAACGAATGGAAAGGTGTTGATAAAATTGGTCATGCCTACAGTGCTTACGCCGAAAGTAAAGCAAGTATGGAGCTTTGGCGTTGGACGGGTATTGGACGTAAAAAAAGAATTTTAATTGGTGGCCTTAGTGGTGCCGCTTACCAAACCGTTATTGAAACATTAGATGGCTTTAGTGCTGAGTGGGGATGGAGTTGGGCAGACTTTGCTGCCAATTTTATGGGCAGTGGCTTAATTGTAGGACAAGAGTTGGCATGGGATGAACAACGAATACAATTCAAGTTTTCTTTTCATAAAAAAAATTACACAGACCCTGCTTTAAATAAACGAAGTGATAATATTTTTGGCTCCAATGGAGCAGAACGTTTTTTAAAAGATTACAACAGCCAAGCCTATTGGCTAAGCGCTAACTTAAAATCATTTTTTCCAAAGAGCAAATTGCCCCCTTGGCTTTATGTAAGCATAGGTACAGGTGTAGAAGGTGTTTTTGGGGCAACTAATAATATTGGAAAAGATGAGGCTGGAAATATTATTTTTGATGGTACAAATTACAAACGTTACCGTGAATGGTACTTTGCACCAGATATTGATTTAACTAAAATAAAAACAAAAAAGAAAGGAATAAAATTGCTTTTACAACTAGCCAATATTGTTAAGATTCCCCTGCCAACGTTAGAATATGGTAATGGTAAATTTAGGATGCATGCTTTTTATTTTTAAACCATTTTTAAATGACTCTACGTTAATACTTACTCCACTTACTTTATAAAACTAAATACTTTTTAATGCAGCAATAGTATCGATTGGGTTAGCCGATTTAAAAACGGTATTACCTGCTACAAGAACATCTGCCCCTGCATCAATAATAGATTTTGCATTGTCTAACGTAACACCCCCGTCAATTTCAATTTTTACATTTAGGGATTGCTCATCAATCATTTTCCGAAGTGCTTTTATTTTGTTAAGCGTATGGGAAATAAAAGATTGACCCCCAAAGCCAGGGTTTACACTCATTAGGCATACTAAATCAATATCTTGTAAAATATCTTTTAAAATACTTACTGGAGTATGTGGATTTAAGGCAACACCAGCCTGCATTTGTAACCCTTTTATTTGTTGAATATTTCTGTGCAAATGAGTACAAGCCTCGTAATGTACTGTTAAAATATCTGCACCTGCTTTTTTAAATGCTTCGGCATAGTTCTCAGGTTTTTCTATCATTAAATGCACATCGCAAACTTTAGAGGTAGCTTTTCTAAAAAAATCGATAAGCATTGGGCCAAAAGAAATATTTGGTACAAAACTTCCATCCATAACATCTAAATGATACCAATCGGCTTGGCTTTGGTTAAGCATGGTACAATCGGCTTGCAAGTTTAAAAAATTTGCTGATAGTAATGAGGGTGCAATAAGTGCCATTTATGTTTATTTTATATTTTTGTATAGCTTGTTTACTTATAAAGGTAGTATTAATTTAATTTTTTAAAAACCTATTACCGTATTCCTAATCTGGCTAAAGCATCTTTTGCTTCTAAATAATTGGGATCGTAAATTAATGCCGATTTGTAACTATCAATAGCGTCTTGTGTTTTATTTAATTTTTCAAAACATTTACCCATCCAATAATAACCTTCGTCGTAACCATTTTGTACCGTTACCGCTTTATCAAAAACAACTAATGCCTCCTTAAATAAATTCATATCAAATAAGGCTATTCCTTTTTCTAAATATGCTGGCATAAAAGTATAGTCAAACCCAAGGCTTTTATCAAAAAAGGATAAAGCCGTTTGTTTATTGCCAATAAAACTATAATAAATGCCTTTTATTAAATAGGCTTCTTTTTCGGCATGTGCATTTTTACCAATTAGTAAGGCATCGGCTAGTACCAAGGAATTACTGTTTTTTGTTTGTGCATATAAAGCTCCAAGGCCCATAATTATTTTAGGATCGGCAAACAAATCAATCGATTTTTCGTAAGCCATTATTGCTTTTAATGTATCGCCGTTTATGAAATGTAAATCTCCTTTTTTATTCCAAAAACGAACGTTATTACTATCTTTTACTAATACTTCATTGGTTTGTGCTAAAGCTAACTCAAGATTGTCGTTATCTTCATAATATTGAATTAGGGTTTCTTTCAGTAAGATAGAATCTGGATATTTTACAATAGCTTCTTTCATCTCCCTTTCTGGCTGGGGTAACTCATTAACATTATCAATTTTATTTGTTGGAGAATCGTTACATGCATTAAGAGTAAGCAATAAAGAAAGCTGTAGTAGTCTATTCGTCATTTTACTGTTATTAAATATGTGCAAAATTAAGCCCATATTAGTTAGGTTAATGACAATTTTTTGACAAATAACCCCTCCCAAAATTTTACTTTTGTATAAAAGTAGAGCATATGCGTAAGATTTTTTATATATCCCTATCCATCCTAGTAGTTATAACAATAGCAGCATTTAAATCTACGAATATAAAAAGTAGGGATACAAAACAAGTTTATAACGATTCTATTTTATTTGCAGGAGAAAAGCATTTTAAGAATATACAGCAACTAACGTTTGGTGGCGATAATGCAGAGGCCTATTGGAGTTATGACAGTAAGTATCTAATATTTCAACGTACCGATTTAAAACAAGGGATTTTGTGTGATGAAATGTTTGTGGGAAAAGTACCAACAAAGCCTGGCGAAAAATTTTCCCCCTCATTAATTAGCAACGGAAAAGGCAGAACAACGTGTGGTTTTTTTATGAAAGATGGTAAACATGTGATTTATGCAAGTACACATTTAGGTGCAGATAGTTGCCCACCTGTACCCGATAGAAAAAAATATGGTAATAAATATATTTGGCCATTATACACCAGCTTTGACATTTTTAAGGCAGATATGAATGGTAAAATTGTAAAACAATTAACCAATAGCCCATATTACGATGCTGAAGCAACTATTAGCCCAGACGGGAAAAAAATGATTTATACCAGTACAAAAGATGGAGATATTGAGTTGTACATAATGGATTTAAAATCAGGAAAAGAAAAACGCATTACTAACACCTTAGGATACGATGGTGGTGCATGGTTTAGCCCAAACGGGAAAAAAATAATTTGGAGAGCAAGCCGCCCAAAAACGAAAGACGAAATAAAAGAATATAAAGATCTTTTAGCAGAAGCATTAGTTGCACCAACAAATATGGAAGTGTTTACGGCTAATGTAGATGGTAGTAATGTAAAACAAATTACAAGTTTTGGTAATGCCAATTGGGCGCCTTGCTATATGCCCGATAGTAAACGTATTATGTTTGCAAGCAATCACCAAAGCAAAAGAGGCTATCCGTTTAACTTATTTACTATAAATGAGGATGGAAGTGGATTAGAAAAAATTAGTGCCGAAAAATCGTTTGATGCTTTCCCTATGTTTAGCCCAGATGGCAAAAAGATAATTTTTTGCAGTAATCGAAATAATGGAGGCACGAGAGATACCAATATATTTGTAGCGGACTGGATTGAGTAAGCATTTACTATAGAAAATAACAATTGACGAGTACGTAATATAATCTTTATTAATTGGGTTAAACTCTTCAACGACTACCTTGGCAACTCAATAATATTACAGTCTTTAATATTTTTTTCATCAATACAAAAGGTAACTAACGTACGTACTTTATGCCACCCTTGCTTACCATAAGCACCAGGATTAATGTGAAGGCAATTTAATTTATCATCGTACATAATTTTTAAAATATGGCTGTGCCCACTAATAAATAATTGGGGTTGGTGTAGTAATATTTCTTTCTTAGTTGCAGCATTGTATTTTGGAGGGTAGCCGCCAATATGTTTTATTAGTACTTTTACCTCCTCACACCTAAAAACCAATTGCTCAGGAAATTGTGCTTTAATTTTGGCATCATCAATATTACCATACACTCCCTTTAAAGGTTTAAATTCTTTTAATTTTTCAATTACGGATTCATTGCCAAAATCTCCACCATGCCATATTTCATCGCATTGGGCAAAATGCATAAAAACACGTTCATCTAAGTAGCTATGTGTATCAGATATTAATCCTATTCTTGTCAAAGTTTTTATTTAAATTTGATAAAGCAATATACAAAAATGCCTTTTCACCGCAATTTTACATATTACATAGATAAGCGCAATTGGAAGTATTACTTTCTTATGTTAGCGTTATGCAAAGGCTACTAAATAAACTTTAAATTATTATTTGCAAAGCTGATTTTTGCTTAATAAGTAAGCACATCAGCAAATTATCACATTATCAACTTAGTTTTATGCCACACTATCATACCTTGGGCTCCATCCCCCACAAACGACATACACAATTTCGTAAACCAAATGGAGAACTATACAGCGAGCAATTGTTTAGTACCGAGGGTTTCAGTAATGATTATTCGTTATTGTACCACAACCATCCGCCAACAGAAATTATAAAAACAGATGAGCCGGTAAATGTACAGCCAAAGGTGTCCGAAGAAAAAATGCTAAAGCATAGAAGCTTAGAAGGATTTAATATAAAGCCTGAAGCAGATTATTTGCAAAGCCGTAAACCTATTTTAGTAAATAACGATTGTCATATTGTTTTAGCAGCCCCACAAAAAAGTATGACAGATTATTTTTATAAAAATGCGGATGCTGATGAATTAATTTTTATACATGAAGGAAGTGGACTATTAAAAACACAATATGGCCAGCTAGACTTTGGGTATGGAGATTATTTGATTATACCCCGTGGTTGTATTTACCAAATAACATTTGCTACCGAAATCAATCGTTTATTTATTATAGAATCATTTAGCCCTATACGCTACCCTAAAAGATATTTAAGTAAACTAGGGCAATTAATGGAACATTCCCCCTATTGCGAAAGAGATATACGACCACCGCATAACTTACAAACAATTGATGAAGCAGGCGATTTTTTAATACAAACAAAAAAGAAAGGTGTTATGTACGGTTTGCATTATGCCCACCATCCGTTTGATGTAATTGGATGGGATGGCTGCTGCTACCCTTATGCTTTTAGTATTCATGATTTTGAGCCTATAACAGGCAGGGTACATCAACCACCACCAGTGCATCAAACTTTTGATGCAAATAATTTTGTAGTTTGTTCATTTGTACCTCGTTTGTACGACTATCATCCACAAGCAATACCTGCACCGTATAACCATAGTAATATTGATAGCGATGAGTTATTGTATTATGTAGATGGTGATTTTATGAGCCGAAAAAATGTTACAAGAGGAATGCTAACCCTACATCCTGCAGGTATACCCCATGGCCCACACCCAGGGGCAGTACAAAAAAGTATAGGTAAAAAAGAAACGCAGGAATTAGCTGTTATGGTAGATACTTTTCATCCTTTGCAACTAACGGTAGATGCCATAGCAATAGAAAATGAAGGATATGTAATGAGTTGGGCGGAGTAAAAAAAATAAAAGAATCAGCACAAATAATATAGATAATTAGCCAATCCTAAATGATTGGCTAATTTATTTTGTACTTGGTATGTAATTTAAAAATTAGTTGCATCATTACTTTATTAAACCCAATTGCCAAAAGCAGTTTTTTAGTTTTATAGTATGGTTACTATGCCGGTTAAGATGTCTGCCTTACGATAGTTTCAAAACAGGAGCATCTAACTAGTTTTTTTACCACAAAAGATTAAATAATAATTTATTTAAAAGCAGGATGAAATTGCTGCAAAGTGGTTCTCAAAAAAGCTCTATCTAAATGCGTATAAATTTCGGTAGTGGTAATACTTTCATGCCCAAGCATTTCTTGTACGGCCCTTAAATCGGCACCGCCCTCTACCAAATGTGTTGCAAAGGAATGCCTAAACGTGTGAGGCGAAATATTTTTTGTAATGGCAGCTTTTTTTGCCAAGTCTTTCAATATTAAAAAAATCATTACTCTGCTAAGTTTACTTCCTCCCCTATTTAAAAATAAAAAATCCTCTTGCCCCATTTTAACTTTATTATGTACTCTGTTATTTTCTTTATAAATCGTAATAAACTTTATAGCATCGCTTCCAATGGGTACTAATCGTTCTTTATCACCTTTGCCAATTACCCGTATAAAACCAACATCTAAATACAAACAACTTATTTTTAAATTTACTAGTTCGCTTACCCGTAATCCACAACTGTAAAGGGTTTCCAAAATAGCTTTATTTCTTGCCCCTTCGAGTTTACTCAAATCTATTTGGGCAATTATTTGCTCTATTTCTATAAAACTTAACACATCTGGCAAGGCTCTTTTAAGTTTTGGTGCTTCTAATAAAATAGTTGGGTCGGTGGTTGTAATTTGTTCTACTAAACAATATTTATAAAAATTACGCAACCCACTTATAATTCTTGCTTGGGAGGTTGCCGTCATTCCTAACTCGGCAATCCATTGCACAAATTTTTCTAAATCTTTTAAGGTAAGTTGCTCGGGTGTTTTTAAATCGTTTAAGGTTTGTAAGTAAGTAGTTACTTTATCAATATCGGTTAAGTAAGCCTCAACCGAATTATTGGCTAACGATTTTTCTAATTGCAGATAGGCTTTAAACCCTTTTTTATATGCTTCCCACATAGTGTAAAAATCTATTTTACATTTAAAAGCAATTATATGTTATTTTAGCAACTTTATTTTATTAATCGTTACTAAATTCTTCAATGCAGGCAGTTAATCTAAAATCGTTCAAACAAAAAATTGGCAGAAATAAAACAGCATTTAAACGTTTTTTAAACAGGGTTAATAAAAATCCTCCAAAAAATATTGATGAGCTTACGCCTAAACTTGAAAAAGAAGTTTGGAAAGAAGTTGACTGTTTAAGTTGTGCAAACTGTTGTAAAACAATGACGCCAACGTATACTCCTGCAGATATAAAAAGAATTTCGGCACACTTTGGTCAAACACCAAAACAGTTTAAAGATCAATGGTTAAAGTTTGATAAAAAAGAAGGTGATTGGCAAAACAAAATTCAGCCTTGCCAATTTTTAAATTTAAAAACGAATATGTGTTCTATTTATGAAATAAGACCTACAGATTGCTCTGGCTTCCCTTACTTATCTATTAAAAAAATAACCGATTATATGCATGTGCACAAGCAAAATATTGAGTACTGCCCGGCAACCTATAAAATGGTAGAAAAAATGCAAAAACTTCTTTCTGTTTAAACTAGTTATTTAAAAAAAATCCATCACAAATAAACATCTTCTATTAAAAAATACTCCACTGGTGTATCTTTTAATAGGGTAATGGCTAATACATTAAACTGTATACGTTTCCATTGGGGATGTTGGTAAACAAATTCTTCTGCTGCATTAAGTAAATTTTGAATTTTCTTTTTGGTAACACTTTCTTCGGGCAAGCCAAACTTTTTAGTTGTACGAGTTTTTACTTCTATAAAGTGAAGTAAATTATCTTTAGTTGCAATAATATCAACCTCCCAATGACTATGCCGCCAGTTTTTATGTAAAATAACATACCCATTTTGGCTAAAATAATTTACCGCTAATTCTTCCCCAACTTTACCTGTATCTGTATGTTTTGCCATTGTACAAATATATTTATTCCGTAATTAACACTATGAGGATAAATGCTTTGGAAAAAAAGGGCTACAAAAAAATTAATACCTATTTTTGCCCTAGAAAATTATAAATATGAAAATTAATAAAAATACGGTTTGGAGCCTTGTACTATTGGTAGTTATAGCTTCTTTATATAGAATTATACCAAACCGTCCAACAGGCTTTGCACCACAAATTGCAATGGCATTATTTGCAGGGTCTATTATAAAAGATAAAAAATATTCTTTTTTGCTGCCCCTACTTTCTATGTTTATTTCAGATGCGTTATATGAAGTTTTATATATAAATGGGCTAACACAAATAGCAGGATTTTATAGTGGGCAATACATAAATTATATTTTATTTGTTGGCATAACGGTAATAGGCTTTTTCATTAAAAAAACATCTATTTCACACATCATTGGTGGCTCTTTGGTTGGTACTACATTGTATTTTTTAGCCTCTAATTTTCTTGTTTGGTTAAGTGGAACAGGGATAAATAATTTACCCTATGCTAAAAGTTGGGCAGGCATTATAGAGTGCTACACTGTAGCCTTACCTTTTTACCTAAACAGTATTTATGCTACCGTACTATTTTGTACAATTTTATTTGGCGCATATGCTTTAATTACTAAACAATTGGCTAAGCAAAGTATTGCATAAATAATATAATTTTCTATAAAAAGTCATCTAACAATTTAGATGGCTTTTTTTATTCAACTTGTTAAACCAAATAAATTCTTTTGAAAATTTCATCGTAATTTTATCAATAAAAAGTTACAAAAAATAAATTATGAATACTACATCAAACCAAGGCAACAAAAATATGGAGGGCAAATGCCCTTTTAGCAGCGGGGCTGTAAAACAAAGTGCAGGTGCAGGTCGTGTAAATCGAGACTGGTGGCCAAATCAGTTAAAATTAAATATTCTTCGCCAGCATTCTTCCTTGACTAACCCAATGGAAAAATCCTTTAATTATGCAGAGGAATTTGAGAAAATTGATTTAGACGCATTAAAAAAAGATATGTTTGAATTAATGACCACATCGCAAGATTGGTGGCCAGCAGATTACGGACATTATGGTCCACTTTTTATACGCATGTCTTGGCATAGTGCAGGTACATACCGTATATCAGATGGTAGAGGCGGCGGCGGCGGTGGTCAACAGCGTTTTGCTCCATTAAATAGTTGGCCAGATAATACCAATTTAGACAAGGCCCGTTTATTACTTTGGCCTATTAAACAAAAATATGGTCAAAAATTATCTTGGGCCGATTTAATGATTTTGGCTGGTAATTGTGCGTTAGAATCGATGGGGTTTAAAACATTTGGTTTTGCTGGAGGTAGAGAAGATGTGTGGGAGCCTGATGAAGATGTTAATTGGGGCGCAGAAAAAGAATGGTTAGAGGATAACCGTTATACCGGTGACAGAGAATTAGAAAATCCATTAGCTGCTGTACAAATGGGTTTGATTTACGTTAATCCGCAAGGGCCTAATGGCAACCCCGACCCTTTGGGATCTGCAAGAGACATAAGAGAAACATTTGGTCGCATGGCTATGAACGATGAAGAAACTGTAGCGCTTGTTGCTGGTGGACATACTTTTGGCAAAATGCATGGAGCTGCATCAGAAAGCTATAAGGGGACAGAGCCTGCAGGAGCAAATATTGAAGAACAAAGCCAAGGCTGGAAAAGTAGTTTTGGTAGTGGAAAAGGTGAAGATACTATTACAAGTGGATTAGAAGGTGCATGGACAACCACGCCAACAAAATGGAGTAATAATTATTTTGAAAATTTGTTTGGTTACGAATGGGAGTTAACAAAAAGCCCTGCTGGTGCTCATCAATGGAAACCAAAAAATGGTGGTGGAGAAGGAACGGTTCCAGATGCTCATAACCCTGCTAAAAGTCATGCACCTGTTATGACTACTGCTGACCTTGCCATGAGGGTTGACCCAATTTATGAAAAAATATCAAAACGCTTTTTTGAAAACCCTACCGAGTTTGCAGATGCGTTTGCAAGAGCATGGTTTAAGTTAACGCATAGAGATATGGGGCCAATAGCCCGTTATAAAGGTGCTGATGTACCAAGCGAAATTTTAATTTGGCAAGACCCTTTACCTGCAGTTAATCATGAATTGATTAATGAGCAAGATAGTGCAACACTAAAAAATGATGTTCTTTCATCTGGTTTATCAATAGCTCAATTAGTTTCTACGGCATGGGCATCTGCATCTACATTTAGAGGATCCGATAAACGTGGTGGTGCTAATGGGGCTCGTATTTGTTTAGCACCACAAAAAGACTGGGCAGTAAACAACCCTTCTGCATTAGCAACTATTTTACAAGCACTACAAGCTATAAAAAATAAGTTTGATGCTGCCCAAACAAATGGCAAAAAAGTATCAATGGCTGATTTAATTGTGTTGGCAGGGTGTGCAGGTGTGGAACAAGCTGCAAAAAATGGTGGACAATCCATTAAGGTAGCTTTTACTCCAGGAAGAACAGATGCGACGCAAGAGCAAACAGATGTTGAGTCTTTTTCTATCTTAGAGCCTAAGGCAGATGGATTTAGAAATTATGCTAAAGAAAAATTTGTTGTATCTACCGAAGAAATGTTAATAGATAAGGCTCAGTTATTAAAACTAACTGCACCAGAATTAACGGTATTAATTGGAGGCCTAAGAGTATTAAATGTTAACACCAATGATCAACAACATGGAGTATTTACAAAGAAAGTAGATACGCTTACAAACGATTTTTTTGTTAACCTACTAGACTTTAGTACAAAGTGGGAGCCAGTATCTGATGCACAGGATATTTTTAACGGATTAGATAGAAAAACAGGAGAATTAAAGTGGACGGGTACAAGAGTTGATTTAATTTTTGGCTCTAACTCCGAGTTAAGGGCATTAGCTGAGGTATATGGTTGTGATGATGCTAAAGAAAAGTTTGTACATGATTTTGCAAATGCTTGGTCTAAAGTAATGAACCTAGATCGTTTTGATTTGGCTTAAGTATTACATTTATACATATTTTTTTAATAGGTGGTTTGGTAACAACCCACCTATTTTTATTTTATAGAGATACTAGAAGAATTGCTTAGGCTATATTTAATTAAGTAAAAAAGCAGTTTTACTTAATTAAATATACATTTCGTTTCTAAAATTTTATAGTGACATTGGTGGTTAATGAATAGTTGTTTTTGTTATTTTTAAAAATAGGATTTTTGAATCATACATTTTTCCTTCTACTCTATACAGTACTCTTTTATTTATTGAATAATCTACATTTGCTGGTACCCCCGAAACCTGAAACCCATTTGAAGTATTGGTAGAAATAATTGTTTGATGATTTTGGATTTGCAAAATCATAACTGTAGTAAATTTCTCCATAACCACTAAATGTCCATTTTTTTGTGGAGTCATTTTGTGCAACTAAAAAAGTTGAAGAGAGTAGTAAAATTGCTAGCAAAAAGAGTTTCATTTAGAATATTGATTTATTTTTTAGCAATCACCAGATGAAGGGTCGTTGCGTAAAGTATACATATTTTTGAAAACAATGCAACGCCCTTGGCTTACGCACAGGGCTATAGAGGATACGTTGCTTGGAAAGAAATTAATAAACTAACACCTACCCCATTTCCTGCACCCATTTATCTCTGTCCTCTGGGCTAAATTTCCAAGGGGCAAAATTATTTTCAATATTACTAAACATACCATTCCATTCTTGTGGGGCGTTGCCATCTTCCATAATAAGGCTACGGCGTAGCTCTACAATAATATCTAAAGGCGATATAGATACAGGGCATTCCTCTATACATGCATTACAAGTGGTACAGGCTCTTAATTCTTCGACAGTTATGTAATCGTTTAGTAGGGTTTTACCATCATCTTTAAATTCTTTATTTGCGTTTATGTTTTTTCCAACTTCAGTTAGGCGGTCCCGTGTGTCCATCATTATTTTTCGTGGACTTAATAATTTTCCGGTAAGGTTTGCTGGGCAGGCGGCACTGCAACGTCCACACTCTGTACAACTATACGCATCTAATAAACTTTTCCAACTAAGGTCCATTACATCTTTTGCACCAAATTTTTGTAGAGCTGCTTCTGTAGTAGGGGCATGCTCTGGCTGCATAGCATACAATACTTCGTTTTGTATACTTTTCATATTATCCATTTTGCCTGTGCTAGTTAGCCTTGCATAGTAGGCATTAGGAAAGGCCAACATTATATGTAAATGTTTACTATACGGTAAGTAATTTAAAAAGGCTAAAATACCTATAATGTGCACCCACCAAGCACTACGCTCTATGGCTATTAAACTACTCGTACTAAAATTGCTAAATAAAGTTGATAACCCACCGCTAATAATAAAATTACCTGTCGTATGGTAATGCGCTGCTCCTATTAGTTGTAATGCCTTATCTGTAGCATTCATTAATAAAAACAAGCTCATTAAAATAATTTCTACAATTAAAATAGTATTGGCATCGCTACGTGGCCAACCATTTAAATCTTTACTTATAAACCGTTTTAATTTTAAACTATTTCTTCTTATTAAAAATACTACACAAACTACTAATACCCCTAAGGCTAGTACTTCAAAAAAATTAATTAAAAAAGTATAAAAGCTGCCAAATATCGGTAGAAAAAGGCGGTGTGTACCAAGTATGCCATCTAACAAAATTTCTAACACTTCTATATTAATGATGATAAAACCTGCATAAATAATAAAGTGCATTACGGCAACGGTAACATTTTTAAACATCTTTTTTTGTCCAAGCGCCAATAATATTAAATTACGCCAACGTTGGGGTTTATTATCAGAAATATCCTGAGGTTTGCCTAAAAAAATATTACGGCGAATTTGCATAATATTTTTTGCAAAAAGCCAACTTGCAAATGCTAAAAGTGCACTAAAAAGTACTTGTAAAATAAGTTGCATAATTTTATTATATAGCGTAAAGTTAACTTAAATCTAGTAAATTTTTATAGGTCATCTTTGTATAAATATGTTTTATTTTGAGTTAATGATACTGAAAGGTTGTTTTAGTTACTTTTTATGAGACAATAAAAAGTAACACCAAAATAATTAGTGTAATTAATGTAATTTTATTACTAATAAGGTTAAAAATGAAAAAACAAATATTAACTGAAGAGGCAGCGTTAAAAAAATTAAAACGTATAGCGTTAGAGGTGGCAGAGCGCAATTTTAACGAAAAAGAATTATTACTGATTGGTATTAAGGAAAATGGTATTGTAATAGCCCAAATTATTTCAAAACTTATGAAAGATGTTTTTACAGGCAGCATAAGTGTTGTGGCACTAAGTATGAATAAAAAAAAGCCTACCACTATCACCATTGAAAAAGATATTGATGTTGATGGCAAAACAATTTTACTAATTGATGATGTAGCTAACAGTGGTCGAACTATGTTGTATGCATTAAAACCATTGTTAGAAAAACATCCTAAAAAAATACAAACCCTTGCTTTAGTGGAACGCACCCATAAAACTTTTCCGGTAGATGTGGATTATGTAGGCCTTAGCATTTCCACAACATTAAATGAGCATATTACCATAGAAGTGGGTGAAGATAAAGTTATGGGTGCTTGGATGGAATAAGGTTACTCCATTGCATCTAAATTTTTTATCATTTGCTCTAGTACAAAAAAATAATTTTAAACAAAGTTTTCATCTTCAAAAAAATTAAACGACCGTATACTTAATAACAATGATAAGTTATCATCAAATTATTTTAAATCGACGGTATTACCATTTTGCACCCATTCTTGGCAAAGAATATCCTTAATATCGGTTGAATTTTAAAGTAACACTAATCCTTTACTGTATTTAGTTACAATACTATTCTCGACACAATTTCTAGTTCCTTTTTCCTCTTCTACAACAGATTAATTATTACAAAAAACGACTAAACAAGTATATGCAAATAAGTAAAAGGCAATTATTTTCAATGACATAATTTTTATTAAAATAAGGATTGTTTTAAACGCAGTAAAATATTTATCTTCATTCTATGAAAATATTTTTTTCAGCACTTTTTTTATTTCTTCTTTCTTCATCTATTGCTCAAAAAAAACAAGGTTGGGTAAGCGGTATTTTAATAGATGAAAGCGAGAAAACATTACCCAATGTATCGATTTCTATTTTAGGTAAAGCAACTGGCATTACTACAAATGATAGTGGCTACTTTAGAATAAAAGTTACGGCAGAAAAGGCATTTGCACTTATTTTTTCTTACACTGGCTATATTGACGTTCAAAAAAAATTTTACCTTAGTACGAATGAAGAAGAAAAAATAATAGTACGTATGCAACTTAAAGGAAAAGTATTAGATGAAGTAATTATTAGCGATGAAAGAGATAGAAAAGAAGCTGGCTTAATAAAAATAAATCCAAAAAATGCTTTGGTGTTGCCTAGTACCATTGGCGGTATAGAGGGATTAATTAAAATTTTAGTAGGGAGTAATAACGAGTTAACATCGCAATACAGTGTACGTGGTGGAAACTACGATGAAAACTTAATGTATGTAAATGATTTTGAAATTTTTAGACCTTACTTAGTCCGCAGCGGTCAACAAGAAGGATTAAGTTTTATTAATCCGGAGTTAGCAAAAAGTGTAAATTTTTATAACGGTGGATTTCAAGCCAAGTATGGCGATAAAATGAGTAGTGTATTAGATATACAATACAAAAAACCAAAAGCATTTGGGGGCTCGGCCTATATAAGTTTATTAGAGCAAGGCCTACATATTGAGGGCTCCTCTAAAAATGAAAAAGCTACCTATTTGATGGGTGTACGAAACCGTAGCAATAAAAATATTTTAAGTAGTCAAGAAACAACGGGTGCATACATTCCCTCTTCAAATGATGTGCAAACTTTTGTTACCTATAAAGTAAACAGTAAAATTCAGTTTGAATTATTAGGTAATTTATCGTCAACTAAATTTTCGCTAATTCCGCAATCTGCACAAAAAACATCAGCAATATTTTCGCCTTTATTTACGGCAAATTTAGGATTAGATATTTTTTTTGAAGGACAAGAGAAAGATGCTTATAAAACAAGTCTGTTGGGCTTAACAACCATTTATCAGCCCAATAAAAAAGTACGTATAAAGGCAATGCTTAGTCGTTTTCAAAATACTGAAAACGAAAATTTTGATATAGCTGGTGCCTATTTATTTGGGGATAGAGATTTTGATAAAAGTAGTAGCACATTTGGACAAATAACAAATCCGCTTGGTGCAGGGTACTATCAAAATTACGGTAGAAATAGTTTAAACATTACTGTTTATAATGCAACACTACGAGGAAGTTTAGATAAAGGAAAGCATTTTATACAATTTGGAAATGCCATAGAACAAACCAACATTACAGATAAGTTAAAGGAGTGGGAGTATCAAGATTCTGCTGGTTATTCATTACCCTACTCCCCTACAAATTTAGCATTGTTTAAATCTATTAGTACAACCGCTACTTTATCTATTCAAAAATATAGTGGCTATGTACAAGATAATATTCTATTAGGCGATAGTAGCAAAAACATTAGTTTACAAGCAGGTGTACGCTACAATTATAATTCGCTAAATAAAGAGTTTTTAATAAGCCCAAGAGCGCAACTAAGCTTTAAACCTAATTGGCAAAAAGACATTGTTTTTAACATTGCTGCTGGTAGTTACAACCAACCTCCATTTTATAGAGAATTGCGTAATTATGATGCTGTGTTGAATACCGATATTAAAGCACAAAGAAGCTATCAAGTTGTAGCTGGGTTTAATTATAATTTTAAAGTGGATAAAACTAAGCCCTTTAGGCTAACAGCAGAGGCGTATTACAAAAGTATGCGTAACGTAAATACCTATGACATTGATAATGTAAAAATTAAATACAGTGGTACCAATAATGCTAAAGCTTATACCACAGGTTTTGAGGCAAGGTTATTTGGGGAATTAGTTAAAGATGCTGAAAGCTGGATTAGTGTTGGCTTTATGCGTAGTAGAGAAAATTTAGATAACGATATTTTTTATCAATATAAGAATGCTGCTGGGGAAATTATTACATCAAAAAGTGTAGATCAAACACCTGTTGATAGCATACGTAATAGTGTTGGTTGGGTTCGCCGCCCTACGGACAGGTTAATTACCGTTGGTTTATTTTTAGAAGATTATTTACCTACTAATAAAAATTTTAAATTTCATTTAAATGCATTGTATGGCAGCAATATGAGTTATAATATTCCAAATAGTGTACGGTATAGAAATGCACTAATCATTGAGCCTTACATACGTTTAGATATTGGATTAAGTGCACAGTTACTAAGCGAAAAAAATCTTCGACGTGGTCATAGTCCCTTTAAAAGTTTTCAAAATATTTGGGCAAGTTTTGAGGTATTTAATTTAATTGATAGGCAAAATACAATTTCGTATCAGTTAATAAAAGATTTTGCAAATACTACATATGCTATACCTAATAGATTAACACCAAGGTTGGTAAATTTTAAAATAGTGGGTAAATTTTAGTTTTTAAATTCCCGAGTAGTCCTCGTTTTTTTGTTTGTAAAAGTTTCTCTGTTGCTTATTACCCTAAAACTATTTTTCTAATAAAGTATAAAACTCCTGCTCGGCTAGTTCCTTTACCTGACCTGGCAACATATCTTGTAAATGTATACCACTAATATTAAGGCGTATAAGCCTTAAACAGCGGTGCTTTACGGCTAAAACCATTTTTCGAACTTGCCTAAATTTACCTTCGGTTAATGTAATTAATAACCAGGTATGTGCATACACCTCTCTATAATCGGTAGCATATTTATAAAGTAAGGTTGGCTGGTTAATTATTTCTATTGAGTATGGTTTTGCACTATAATTTTCACCCCCTTTTATTTTTATTTCAATTCCGTTTTGTAACTTTTTAAAGGTTTCTGCTGTCATTTTATTTTGCACGAGTACTAAATAAGATCGGCTATGTGGTTGTTGTGCTAAAAATAATTTACGAGTAACTGTTTTATCTGTTGTTAAAATTAAAAGCCCTTCCGATGTGCTATCTAATCGGCCTATGGCATGTGTACCTTCCGGAAAAGCAAAATTTAAACTATCTAACAACGGAACATTGTGGCTACTTATAAATTGCGAAACCATGTTGTATGGTTTGTTAATAATAAAATAGCGGTTAATAGTATCACTCATTGTTAACATTTATTAAGCGAAGTAAAACATTACTAGGTAATTTTATGGGTATTTTATTTTAGTATCTACAATTTAATTAACACTTTGTTAATAAGTAAAACATTGTAGTATGGTTGGTTATATCTTACATTTGAAATAACGTTTTTTGAAACAAACAAAATATCTTCTAACCTAGGCTGCGATGCTAAAGAGCAAATACAGCTATTAAATTTAAACCCAGTTGACAGAAACTATCATCAACCTTGAAACCGTTAACCCAATTGAGTTTTTTGGTGTTAACAATGGTAAGTTAGACCTTTTAAAAAAGAAATTTCCCCTCCTAAAAATTTTAAGCCGTGGCACACAAATTAAGTTAAGCGGCGCACCTGAGCAAATTGATGGAGCAAAAGAAAAAATTGACTTGATACTACAGTACTTAGAACGAAATGGCCACATGAGTGCCAACTATTTCGAACAAATTTTAGGTGGCGATGATGAAAAAGTAATCGACAATTTTATGGACAGAAACCCAACAGATGTGTTGGTGTTTGGTCCTAATGGAAAAACTATTAGAGCAAGAACGGCTAACCAAAAATTAATGGTAGAAGCTTGTGATAAGAACGATATTTTATTTGCTATTGGGCCAGCAGGTACGGGTAAAACCTATACTGCTGTAGCATTGGCTGTTAGAGCATTAAAAAACAAAACAGTTAAAAAAATTATTCTAACTAGGCCTGCTGTTGAGGCAGGAGAAAGCCTTGGTTTTTTACCTGGTGATTTAAAAGAAAAAATTGATCCGTATTTACGCCCTCTTTACGATGCGTTAGATGATATGATACCAGCTGATAAACTTGGTTATTATATGCAAACAAGAACCATTGAAATTGCACCCTTAGCTTATATGAGAGGAAGAACATTGGATAACGCTTTTATTATTTTAGATGAAGCCCAAAATACAAACGACTTACAAATAAAAATGTTTTTAACTCGTATTGGCCCAAATGCTAAAGCTATTATTACTGGCGACCCTACTCAAATAGATTTACCAAAAAACCAGCAGAGTGGTTTATTCAAAGCTACTCGATTGTTAAAAAATATAGATGGTATTTCACATATTGAGTTAGATGAGGAAGATGTGGTAAGGCATAGATTGGTAAAACAAATTATTAAAGCCTATAACAAAGATGATGCAAAAAAAGTTGAGTTTAAATTAGAGGAAGAAAATAGACACAAATTCGAAAAGAAATAATACCGTTATACAAATATATTTTAAACTTAATTTAATAAAATGAAAAAAATAGTTGCCTTACTAACCGTTTCAATAATTTTATTTAGCTGTAACAATAGTGATACCTCATCTCCTACAAATGCCATAAATGCTTTTTTAGGAGCAATGAAAAAAGGCGATCAAACTGCTTTTAAAAGTATGCTAACCAAAAAAGATGTTGAGGTTATGGAAGTCGCAGAAAAAATGGCAAAATCAATGGGCTTAAGTGATGAAACTACAAAACAATTGAAGGATGAATATATTTTAAAAGCCAAAAGTGCTACCTACACTATTAAAAGCGAAAAAATAGAAGGTGATAAAGCAACCGTTGATGTTGAACTAAAAGATGCCGATAAAACAGATACCCAACAATTTAATTTAGTTAAAGAAAATGGAGCATGGAAAATTTCGTTGTTTGCTGATATGGGAGGTATGGATATGAATGAATTTAAGGTTGCTTCCGATTCACTTAAATCTTTATTAAAGGGGGTAAATATGGATTCTGCTGTTAATAGTATGAAAGATTTATTTAAAGAAGCCGAAAAAAATAAAGAAAAATTAGAAGAGCTTGGTAAAGAAATGGAAGAAGCTGCTAAGCAATATGAAAAAAGTCAAAATAAATAGTTACTAAATTAAACGTATACCTAAAAAAGCATCCACAAAAAATGGATGCTTTTTTATTACGGTTGTATAAAGATGTTTACCTTTAAGTATGATTAAATTTATTTCCTTTTTTACACTCGTTTTTTTATTAGTTAACTGTAATACTAAAACTACTCCAACCAACCCAACTACCGATGCGGATGTAGCTACCACATTTATACGAAATGTATTAGATGATAATTTTGTAGGTGCAGAGCAGTTTTTATTAAAAAATGAAGAAAATTTACAACTTTTTGAGCGTTTTAAACAATCGTATGAAAACAAATCAAAAGAAGAATTAAAAAGGTATAAAACTGCAGATATTACTATAAACGAAATAAAAGCAATAGGCGATAGTATACGATTAATTGATTACGCTAACAGCTATAAAAAAGAAACTAAACAAAAATTAAAATTAGTGTGGCAGCAAGGTAAATGGCTGGTCGATTTAAAATATACCATTGAATAAAATGTACTTTTATGTTTAAAAATATTTTACTTGTGGGTTTAGGTGGGGCATTAGGCAGTATGGCTAGATATGTTTTTTCTTTAGCACCCTTAACCAAAAATTTTCCGTTAAATACTTTTATGGTAAATGTATTAGGTTGTTTTATTATGGGTATTTTTTTAGCCCTTTCATTAAAAAATGAGGTAGTGTTTAATAACTGGAAATTATTTTTAACAACAGGCATTTGTGGAGGGTTTACAACCTTTAGTGCCTTTGCAGCAGAAAATGTACACTTACTACAAACCGGCAAAACAACTACTGCATTGGTTTATATTATATTATCAACTATTTTGGGCATTGTGGCCGTATTTTTAGGCTTTAAATTAATTAACTTAAATGGATAAAAATAATTACACATTACATCCTTGGCATGGTGCATCATTTGGTACCAAAGCACCACAACTTGTAAATTGTATAATTGAAATACCCCAAGGCACAAAAGCCAAATACGAAGTAGATAAACCTACCGGTTTATTGCGGTTAGACAGAGTAATTTACAGCAGCTTTCACTACCCTATTAATTATGGCTTTATTCCTCAAACGTTGGGGTATGATGGAGATCCGCTTGATATTTTGGTGCTTTGTAGTGAAAGTATACAACCCCTATGTTTGGTTGAAGCTTATATTATTGGCAATATGCAAATGATAGATAATGGAGAAGTTGATGATAAAATTATAGCTGTGGCTAGTAGCGACCCTGCCGTAAACCATATAAAAAATATGGATGATTTGGAACCCTATTTTATTGCCGTACTCAAAAACTTTTTTGAGCAATATAAAGTGCTACAAAATAAAGTAGTAGAAATAGATAAATTTCAATCAAAAGAAAAAGCCTACAAAATTATTGAAGAGGCTATTGCTATGTACAAAACAACATTTGGTTTATGAATACTAAAAAAAATAAGATGGATACACAAACAATTCTAATATTAATTATAGTAGGTATTGGTGCAGGTATGCTTGGGGGCCTAGTAGGTGTTGGTGGAGGTATTATTATAGTGCCTGCATTAGTTTATTTTTTAGGAATTAACCAGCACGCAGCACAAGGCACATCACTAGGTTTAATTATGCTGCCTGTGGGTATTTTAGGCTTTTTGCAATATTATAATTCCTGTAAATTAAATGGGCACCCTATAGACTTTAAAATTATAGGTATTTTAGCCATCGGTTTTATGGTAGGAAGTTATTTTGGTAGTAAAATTTCGTTAAGTCTTTCTGTTGGTACTATAAAAAAAGTATTTGCTTGTTTACTTATTTTAATAGCTATTAAAATGTTATTTTTTGATAAACAAAAAAAAGAAACTGCATTAAAGCAATCTACAGATAGTAAACAGGTTACCCTAGAGACTTAACCAAAGCGCTTTATTAAACGCAGTTTGTGCACACGGTTTTGTCCGTAGGCATTTATTATTCCATAATCATCTATAGCATCTACCCTAACTTTTCCGTGGGCATGTAGTATTTCGGTTGTATTTAGTAGTATTCCAACATGAATTATATTTCCATCTGCATCATCAAAAAAAGCAAGATCTCCACATGTTGCTTCTTGTAAAAAATTTACGACATCACCCTGTGTGCTTTGTTGCTGGGCATCTCTAGATAAGGTAATACCAAAAAACTTAAATACACTTTGTGTTAAGCCGCTACAATCAATACCATAAACAGATTTGCCACCCCATAAGTACGGAGTATTTAAAAAATTAAAGGCAATACTTCGTATAGTTTCTTCATCAAAATCTAAATAAATGGCATCAATAATTTTTTCTTGGTACGTACCAGTATCTTTAACTAATAAGGAAGATAAATTACTACCCATGGGTAAATGCATTATTTCATTACTAATATGTAACCTCCCACTCCACTCTAGCGTAAGGCAGGTGGTATAGTTTTCAAATTCGCTTGCACTTATTTCTTTTACTTGTAGGGGATGGCAGTAGCCCTCGTAATTATCAAAAGATGTTGTAATTTTTAGCCACCCATCTTGTACTTCTTCAATTACCTGCATCGTTTCTCCAAATAAAAGTTGGCTTGACATTTCGGAGACATGATTAGGCAGTTTACGAATGGGTGCAACAGCAACAGTGCAAATAGCGAATAACATAAAAATTTTGTTTATCTAAATTATGGAAATTAATTAAGTTTACATCTTACCAATAAAAAATACGACTAGGTATTGGATATAAAAAAATACGATAGCATAACAGATGCCGATTTACTTCAACGTTATTACGAAGATAAAAACAATGAATGGCTTGGCTTACTTTTACAACGCTACACTATGTTATTACTAGGTGTTTGTATGAAGTATTTAAAAAACGAAGAGGAGGCAAAAGATGGTGTACAACAAGTATTTTTAAAAACTATAAACGAATTACAAAAGTATAAAGTAGACTATTTTAAAAGCTGGATTTACATGGTGGCTAAAAACCACTGTTTAATGAAGTTGAGAAATAAAGGAAAATATACGACCGAAATTAATGAACAGCTACTAAGCACCCCTTTTGAAGAGACCGATAAAAATGAGTATATTGTTAAGGACAATACATTAAATGCAATGGCAATTGCTTTACAACAACTAAATACAGAGCAACAACAATGCATTGATTTATTTTATTTGCAGAAAAAAAGCTATCAAGAAATTACAGAACAAACCAGCTATACTTTACTACAAGTAAAAAGCCATATTCAAAATGGCAAACGAAATTTAAAAATATTAATGGAACGCATAAAACAAAATGAACGATAAGTTAAAAGACATATTATCTACGTTAAATAAAGAAATAGAACAAGAAAAATTATTGGGCTATTTAAATAAGCAATTACCTGAAGCCGATGCACATGAACTAGAAAAGCAAATGGCCGATGACCCTTTTGTAAATGATGCAGTGGAAGGGCTAAGCAGCTTTAACGATAAAAAAAATGTAGCCAATTATGTAGAACAATTAAACTACGATTTACAAAAGAAACTACAAAAGAAAAAAGCCCGTAAATTAAAACGTACATTAAAAGAAGCCCCTTGGCTATATTTTACCATTATACTACTCTTACTACTTTGTGTATTGGGGTATGTGTTGGTAAAGAAATTTAACTAGTAGTTTTTACGAAAATAAAAGCTGCCCAATTGAGCAGCTTTTATTTTAATTATTTAAAAGGTAACTACTCAATAATTTTTTCAAAATGCAATAGCTTACCATCATTTTGCATTCCTTCAATAGTTACTTTAAGTTTTTTAGCGTTATCGCTATTATAAAATGAAAAAGAAAAAGCATTTTTTAAACTAGTCGTATTTAAATAAGGATTCCAATACAACGTAATTCTGTTATCGTTGGTTAATTTTGCATCTTCTGATTTTGTATAATCAGGCGAAAAAAACTCTTTGGTGGTGGAAAAACCTTCGTATGTAAAAAATAAACCTGAGGAAGATTCTACCCTGTTACCACTGTTATCTCTTTTGGTATAGATGGCCAACACACCACCAGGCCCATTAATAACGGTGTTATGTACACTAACTAAAGCTACATCACTTGCTCGTATAACAGTCAAATCATTTGCCTCTACTTGAAATTCATCTAAAAATATGGCCATTGGAGTTTCTCCCCCGTTAAGGGTTCTTATTCCTCTGTAATTAATTGCATAATTACCTGTTGTACCTGTAACCCTAACACCCAGCATTCTACTCTTTATATAATCTAAAATATTTAATGCAGATACCACCGGATTAGAAATTAAATCCATTTGGGTGGCAGATATACCCAATCTTCCTGTAACATATTTATCGGTAAACTTTTCTTTTTCACTTTTTCCTTTAGCTTTAACTTGTATTTCTTGCAACAAAATTTGTTTTGGATCTTGATAGCCTTTTAAAAAATTATTTTCTACAAATGAACTGCTTTTTTGCTTTTGTTCTGGAAAAGTAGAAAAATACATCGGTGTTTTTAAAAACTTAAATTGCTCAGATAACGGCTTTGATAAAATTTGAACCCCAACAGGATAATTTACATTCTTCTTCCCCTTTACACTTATTTGCAAACTATCTTCATAAATCATTCCGGGCAAACTAAAGACTCCACTACTATCTGTATTTAAAACTAAAATATCTTCATCCTTATCCCTAGTTTTTAATTGCACTTGTAGGGTCTTATTTTTTAGGAGTTGTTTGTTGTCTAAATTAAAGGCCGTGGCTGTAAACGTAATATACTTATCACTGTTTAAAACCAATCCTTTGTTTGAGTAGCTGTTAGCATTCTTCCAACTATATCTTCTCCAACCACTGGTAAGCATTACTAAGTCTAAATAAAAAGTACGCAGTTTATCGTCGCTTTCAAAATAATACGATGGGTTGTGTATGTACCCTTTTAAACTTTCGGTTAGTAAAAGCCTTGAAACAATATTATCTGCCTTATTAGGGTCGCCAATTACTTCGGTAACAGCCACCGCATAAGTACCCGGCACACTGTCTAGTACCGTTAAGGAAAACGTATTTTTTTGCCTAGGTTGTAATTTAATGGCATCCGCTTTAAAATCAATAGGCGTTTTATAATCATCGTTAAGTACAAAAACTAAGCGCTCGGCCAAGGGCTGATTGGCACTATTTAAAACCGTTAATTGTAAAACACCGCTTTGTAATTTAGTAAGGGGCAAAGCTCCTTGTATAGTTTTATCTGCCCCTAATTGTAGGGGTAGCGTAAAAAGTATATTATCGTTTTGTACACCAACTAAATTAGTAGGTAATAAAGAGGGTGTGGTAATAGTAGAAGCATCAATTGTAAATATAGATTTATCATATACCTTATTTACTTGTAGGGTAATACCTTGCCCTTGGCTTTCGGGTAAATTAATTCTTTTTTTAATGGTGTTATTAATAGTACACTCAGCGTAATATTTTTCGCCTACTTGCGGAAAATAGCCAAACAACCCCATTCCATCATGCAAGTCTTTAAACGTAGTTACCACTTCATCTTTACTATCTTTTACCGTACCCTCTATCTTTAACGGAACCCCATATTTATCGCTACATTTAAAGGCAATCATATTTTTAACCCCATTAATAATATTACCACCCTCGGGTAAAAAGTACACTAGGGCTGTTTCGTCTTTTTGTGCAGTAGCTTGTAATTCATTAGCGTTTCCATAAATATTTATGGGCTGTAAATAAAAATCTTCATTGTTTAATACTACATGTTTTTCGGTAAATGCTTTTACAGTATAGGTACCTCCTTTGGTATTTTTATTAATATTAAAATTACCTGCTGCGGCACCCGCTGTTACGGGTAATATTTTCTTTTCAACAATTTTACCGCTATCGTTTAACAACTCAATACTTACTACCGTAGTTTTGGTAGAGGGTGTATCGTTATGGGTAATATAAATTTTAAACCAAATAGATTCGCCAATAAAATAACTTGGTTTATCGTATTGCACATAAATTTTTTCTGGAAAATTGTTTGCACTTACTTTATCTAATACTATGGGAGAGGATTGGGCATTGCTTAAAATTATGGTAAGAAGTAGAGCAAAAGTGAATAAAAGTTTTTTCATGTTTTCGTACGATTTTTTTATACTATGCAAGATAAATTTTTATGCACTTAGAGAAATGAATTTAACATAAAAATAGCGCAGAAATAGTTTGGGTAAGCACACTAAGAGTTTTTAGATATGATTTTTTTCTGCTTTGTGGCCTTTGTGGCTTTGTGGGAAATAAATAAAATAAAAAGAGGCTGAAAATTAATCAGCCTCTTTTTTAGTAGTAGATTTCTCCTGTCGTTTAAAGGACAGAACGAAAAGTTATTGTTTTATAAAGCGTACACTTGTCGATTTACCATCTTCGGTAATAGCCGTTACTTGATAGCTACCTGCTGCCAACTTAGCTACATTCAATGGTAATTGATTGCTACCTGCAATTATTGCCTCTGTTTGTATCATTAATTGACGGCCCGTAACATCGGTTACTACTAAACGTAATATACCTTTTTGTGCACTGGCTACATTTAAAATAGCTACGCTATTATTGGTTACAGGGTTTGGTACTATCCCCACAATATCAATACCTGTTTGCTTATTAACCATGGCAATGGTATTGCTGTACGTTACTTTACCAAATGCATCGGTAATGCGTAAACGATAATAGTTAATACCTACTAGCGGACTAGCATCTACGTAGTTAAACGGTTGTGCACAACGCACTGCATCGGCCGTTATGGTAGTTATGGCTATAAAGCCTCTGTTATTACCACTACGCTCTAACACCATTGTTGCACTTGGGCTATTAGTACACGTCACCTTCCAATTTAAATTATGGTTAGTGCCTTGTTTAGTACCTGTTAGGTAGTTAACGGAAATTGCTAAAGGTATTAATCCTGTATGAATATAAAAGCCTGAGAAGCCAGTATTGTTAAGAGTTATTTCCCATCTACTATCAGTAACATTCCAAACTATGTCTGCATCAACTGGATCAATAGATTGGCTTGTACCACCACTATAATTAGTAGTACCAGGTGCAGAAGGTGTAACATTTGGCGTACCAGCATACTTAGTAATACGTAAGTTGGCTATACCAGTTGCATCTGATGAGTTTGTTGGTAAATCTGGCCAAGCGCCGTTAGCGGTATTAAAATCATCAAACTCAGTTTGCGTATAGTACAAGGTAACTATACCTGTAGCGGTGGAAGCTGCTGTAGCAGGTGTAATATCTATAACACGTTGTACATAAGGCTCTGAATTATAAGTTTGCACAGTAGCATATTTATAAACTCTTGCAGTTACACTACCACTAACAGGGCTAGCCCCATTTGGTTGTAAAGCAGCAAAACGCTCACAGTTAGGTGCTCTAAAAACTTGCAAGCTTGCTACGGTTCTTGTATCTGTAATAGTTGTGCTTGATGTATTATATAAAGTACTGCTTGCAGCAGAACTAAATTCATCAGCACCCATATCTGGTGTTACTAAATCTCTTGTTTGGTTATCTATATCTGTTGTAACACCTGATATAACAGTTCCTTTGTTATCTATAGTACAGTTGGCAGTAGTTAAATGCAAATCAGTGGCTGAGGTAAAGGTAGGTAAGGCACTAATAGAATTAGCATTTCCACCAAAACCTGTAACTATATTAGCTAATGTTGTTCTGTTACTCCCTATGTAACCCAAGTTTGTTCCTGCTGAATAATAATCATTATGGTTAATTGTTCCAAATATTGTATTCGCAGCAGCACAATATATTGCATAACGTTTACCTGCATTGGCACCTCCTGTTTGGGTATTAGCAAATATATTATTTCTGATATTAACTGAAGCAGCAGTTACCAAAGAACTTGTTATATAAATAGCTGATGAAAGACCACCTGTTTGATTTGTATTCATATTAACTGTATTACTGTAAATATTGTACCCACCCCCAGAATACAAAACAATACCATGTCCATTATAGTATGAAAATGATGCATCTCCAACTCCTGTGATATCAAAAATAATATTGTTATAAATATCTATACTAGCTGTTGTTGATGATGAACCAAGAAAAATACCATTTGCATCATATAGATTAAGACTTGTATTCTTTATATCACTAATATTATTACCAGAAATTGTACCACCTGATTGTGTACCGTCTACGTAAATACCCGATACTGTATAATCTGTTGAAGTAGTAACACCAAAGATTGTATTACCCGTAACAGAAACACCACTTTGGTTATTAACTAGAATACCTATTCCTCCAATTTTATTACCTGCTGTGGCAGAACCAATGAGGTTGCCCGATATTACTG
>CAILUU010000053.1 GCA_903837525.1 uncultured Bacteroidota bacterium
CCACCTGATGTTAACACCCCAATTTTTGTTACTTTCTTTTCCATATGAATAAAGATAAACTATATCTTTTAAACTTATTTTATTGTGTCAAATATACACAATATATTTTTAACCATAGGTTTATATAGGTTTGTTAACTAAAACATAAAGTAACTTTTTGTTTTAAAAATACTCAAGATTGTGTATAGGCTAAATTAAATAAAACACTACTTTTAGTTATATTTATAGGGATGAAGAAAATATTTTTTTAGTTACCTTAAGTTTACATAATCTAATAACATTACCACCAAAAAAAGATAAAGTGGTGAAAGTATGGTAACTCCTTATCAAATGGCTATTGCTACCGCCGAGTATTTAAACCTAAATAAATCTTTAATAAAAGAAGTAACTGCCCAAACCTTTAGCCAGACTGCATTACGGCCTGCAAAAACAGGCTTTGATATTAGTAAAGCAAAAGTGAGTTGGGTTTTATACCCATTAGTTTTGAAGAAGGGTTAAAAAAAACGTTGAGCTAAACTACATTCGCTCTGGTACATCAATACCCAATAACTGCATACCGCTTTTAATAACCGTAGCACTCATACTAGCTAATTGCAAACGTAGTTGTTTTTTCTCCTCACTTTCGGCATTAGTAATACTATGCTCTGCATAAAACGAGTTAAAAATTTTGGCTACCTCAAAAACATAAATGGCAATTTCGCTAGGGTTGTGTTCGTTTGCCGCTTTATCTATTACGCCACCAAACTGTTCCAATATTATTAACAGTTTTTTCTCCAAAGGCAATAAATTTTGAATTTTGAATTTTGAATTTTGAATTTCGGATTTTCTAAGAATACTTTTTATTCTTGCATGTGTGTATTGTACAAATGGCCCAGTAAACCCATGAAAATCTATACTTTCCTCTGGGTTAAAAATCATTTTCTTTTTAGGCTCTACTCTTAGTAAAAAGAATTTTAAAGCACCAAGCCCTATGGTGGTATAAAGTGTTGTTAACTCTTCTGTCGTAAAATCCTTTACTTTTCCTAACTCTTCTGTTTTTGCTTTGGCTACATTTTCCATTTCATTTACAATATCATCAGCATCAACCACTGTGCCTTCTCGACTTTTCATTTTACCACTAGGTAATTCTACCATACCATAACTTAAATGATAAATATTTTGTGCATTTGGCAAGTTTAATTTTTCGGCAATTAATTTAAGCACTTTCATGTGGTAATTTTGTTCATCGCCAATAACATAAATGCTCTGGTCAATGGCGTACTCCTCATATTTTTGTTGTGCCAACCCAATATCTTGTGTTATGTAAACACTTGTTCCATCACTGCGTTGTACAATTTTTCTGTCTAAGCCATCTGTAGTCAAATCTATCCAAACACTTGCATCTTCATCTTGTGCAAATACATTTTTTTGTAACCCTTCTTCAACAATTTTTTTGCCTAATAAGTACGTATTGCTTTCGTAATAAGCTTTATCAAAATCAGCACCTACTTTTTTATAGGTAATGTCAAAACCTTCATACACCCAACTGTTCATTTTATTCCAAAGGCTAATTAAGACTGGCTTACCAGCTTCCCAATCTAAGAGCATTTGTTGGGCTTGTTTCATTATTGGTGTTTCTTTCTCCGCCTCTTTTTCATTCATTCCTTGTTTCTTTAATTCATTAATTTGCTTTTTTAACTCATCATTAAATTTTACATAATATTCACCCACAAAATGATCACCTTTTGTATTCGTACTTTTTGGGGTAGCGCCATTAGCAAATAATTGCCAAGCAATCATACTTTTACAAATATGAATGCCTCTATCGTTTACAATACAGGTTTTTATTACTTCGTTGCCATTTGCTTTTAAAATTTCTGCAGTACTCCAGCCTAAAAAAATATTACGCAAATGCCCAAGGTGTAATGGCTTATTGGTATTGGGAGAAGAGTATTCTACCATTACTTTTTTGCCATTCATTTCTTTTTTTCCAAAACACACATCTTTATAACTACGTGTTAAAATAGTTAGCCAATATTCATCAACTATCGTCAAGTTTAAAAATCCCTTTATTATATTAAATTTTGTAAAAATGGATTCTTCTTTTTGAGTAAGATGTTTCCCTAATTGGTTGCCAATATCATCTGGTGAAAGTTTTAACGATTTTACTAAGCTAAATAACACTATGGTATAATCACCTTCAAACTCAGGCTTAGTTTGGTTTAATTGAAAATCTTTATTGGTAAAGGATTGATTAAAAAGCTCATTTAAACTCTGTATTGCAGCTTGTTGTATTTGTTTTACGATCGACATGTTGCAAATATAGTAGAAAGTTAAAAATTGAAAGTTGAGAATTCAAACAAGGCTAAAACTCGTAATCCATAATTCATGACTCATAATTGGCTTTTGAAGCCTATATTTGCACACTTTTTAAAAATTATGATTAGTGTAAATAACGTAACCCTTGCTTACGGCAAACGGGTTTTATTCGATGAGGTAAACATCAACTTTATTAAAGGTAATTGCTATGGTATTATTGGTGCAAATGGTGCAGGTAAATCCACTTTTATGAAAATAATTAGTGGAGATATTGAGCCCAATAAAGGTACAGTAAATATTACGCCTGGCGAACGTATGGCGGTGCTTAACCAAAACCAATTTGCATTTGACGAATTTTCGGTACTGCATACCGTAATGATGGGGCATAAAGAAATGTGGACGATTATGCATGAAAAAGATGCGTTGTATCTAAAGGAAGATTTTAACGAAGCAGATGGTATAAAAGCTGGAGAGTTGGAGGAAAAATTTGGCGAAATGGGCGGCTATACTGCCGAAAGTGATGCAGCAACTTTATTGAGTGAATTAGGCGTAAAAGATGAATTACATTATACCTTAATGAAAGATGTAGCGGCAAACATTAAAGTAAGGGTGTTGTTGGCACAAGCTTTATTTGGCAATCCAGATATTTTATTATTAGATGAACCTACCAATAACTTAGATGTAGAAACCATTAGTTGGTTAGAGAACTTTTTAGCCGATTACGAAAATATTGTATTAGTGGTAAGTCATGATCGTCACTTTTTAGATGCCGTTTGTACGCATGTAAGTGATGTGGATAAAAACAAAATTAAAACTTACACAGGTAATTACACCTTCTGGTACGAAAGTTCTCAATTAGCTGCAAGGCAAGCTAGTGATAAAAACAAAAAAGCCGAAGATAAAAAGAAGGATTTATTAGAATTTATTGCCCGATTTAGTGCAAATGCAAGTAAAAGTAAACAGGCAACAAGTCGTAAAAAAGCGTTAGATAAATTGGTGTTTGAAGATATTGTACCGAGTAGTAGAAAATACCCTGGTATTATTTTTAAGCAAGAAAGAGAAGTAGGAAACGAAATTTTAAAAGTAGATAATCTTTGTTATTCGGTAGAAGGGAAAAAACTATTTGATAGAGTACGCTTTGATATTCAAAAAGGAGATAAAATTGCATTTTTAAGTAAAGACCCCCTTGCCTTAACCAGTTTTTTTGAAATAATTAATGGTAAAATAAAGGCTGATAGTGGAACCTACGAATGGGGTACAACCGTTACTACGGCTTACTTACCAAACGATAATGCCGAGTATTTTGAAGGAAGTCAATATAACTTAATGGATTGGCTACGCCAATATGTGCCGCCAACAACAAAAGATGTAGATGAAGATTTTTTACGTGGCTTTTTAGGTAAAATGCTGTTTACAGGTGATGAAATAATGAAGAAAACCAATGTACTAAGTGGAGGAGAAAAGGTACGTTGTATGTTAAGTAAAATGATGTTGCAAAACCCTAATGTGCTTACATTAGATGAGCCAACCAACCATTTAGATTTAGAGAGTATTATTTCGTTTAACGATAATATGGTAGCTTATAATAGTAATATTTTAATGACAACGCATGACCACCAGTTTATGCAAACCGTATGTAACAGAATTATAGAACTTACCCCCAAAGGAATTATAGATAAGCTAATGACTTACGATGAGTATTTGGCAGACGAGAGAGTGAAGGAAACGAGGGAAGAATTGTACAAATAATTTTTTAATGGTGCAATGAGCTAATTCGATAATTTGCTAATCTGCTAATAGTTTTAGAGAGCTAGTAAATTTTGTTAACTTATAATTTTAAAAAAATAGCTTATCAGCACATTAGCTCATTCAATTATTAAAAGGTTTTGATTAAAAATAAGATTATATCATTCATCGATTTTTTTTATCCGCCATTTAAAAAATTAATGCCGGAGCAAACTTTCCGTTATATAGCCTGTGGTGGATTCAATACTGTTTTGGGCTTAGCCTTTTATTTTGTTTGTTACAAATATATTTTAAAAGAGCAAAATTTTGATATTGGCTTTTACGCCTTTAAACCCCACAATGCTGCACTTTTTGCATCATTTATCTTAAACTTTATTGTTGGGTTTACCTTAATGAAATTTGTGGTATTTGTAGATAGTAATTTAAAAGGCAGAATACAATTGTTCCGATATTTCCTATCCTTTGTTTTTAACCTTACCCTTAATTATTGTTTGTTAAAACTACTTGTAGAAGTACTACAATGGGATGCCATACTTAGCCAATTTATTACTACTTGCATTATTGTACTGATTAGTTATTTAAGCCAAAAGCATTTTACGTTTAAAATTAAAAAAGAAGAATAGTAAAAAAAAATGTCCTCTCTGTAGAAACAGGAGGACTTTAACGATTGCTTGCTATATGAAAATTCTTAAATAATTCTGTATATTTGTTTTACACTATTCAATCACTACTGGTTGAGTATTTCCTTTAACGATTCTTTGCTATTTATTAACTCATTCTCTTTACTTATGTAAAAGTAGGATGAGTTATATTATAACCATAATTAACTTATGGTTAATTATATTATGGTAAACTTTACTTAAAATGTATAAAACCCATAATGGTATTGATTTTTAGAATAAATATATAATGATGTCCAACCGTTTTTCAGATACCTTATTTCAACTTATAAAGTCCTTAGAAAAGGCTGAAAAAAGGCATTTTAAGTTATATATAAAACGAAACTCCGCCAAAGAAGACTTAAAAATTGTAGAACTTTTTGATACACTCCATAAGTTAACGGACTACGACGAAACCATTTTACTTAAAAAACTTAAAACCATTGAAAAGCCACAATTAGCCAATGTGAAAGTGCATTTGTACAAACAATTGCTATCTAGTTTAAGGCTGCTAAAAAGAGGGGATAGTGTGGATTTACAGTTGAACGAACAATTAGACTACGGCCACATTTTATACAAAAAGGGCTTGTACATACAAAGCTTAAGAATTATTGAAAAAGCAAAGGAAACAGCAAGACAACACCATAAAATAAATTACTTAGTACAAGCCATTGCTTTAGAAAAACGAATTGAAACAATACATTCCAGCCGTTCTATACAAAATAGGGCTGAGGTTTTGGCAGATGAAAGTAATAACGTTAATAAGCAAATAGATATTCTAGCAAGGTTAAGTAACCTAGCTTTATTATTACAAGGTTGGTTTATAAAAAACGGGCATGCTCGAAATATAACAGACGAAAATAAAGTGACGGCGTATTTATTAAAACATATGCCGCCTAAGGCATGGTATGAAAAAGGATTTTACGAAAAAATGTATCTACATCAGGCATATTGCCTTTATGCTTTTATAAAACAAGATTTTTTAAACTATTATAGGCATGCACAACGCTGGGTAAATATTTTTGATGAACAACCTAGTATGATTAGGGTAGAAACAGCCAATTACATAAAAGGGCTACATACTTTACTTAGCTCTTGTTTTTATTTGCGTAACAACGAAAAGTTAAGAGAGGTACTACTGCATTTTGAAAATTTCGCCCAAACACCAAGAGTGCAAGAGCATGATAGTTTTAGAATTCAAACGTTTGTATATATATCTAGTGCAAAAATAAATCAGCATATTTTAAAAGGCACATTTGCACAGGGTATTAGCCTAGTACCTGGCATTTTAAAACAATTAAACGATGATAATTTATTTATAGATGAACATCGTATTTTAATTATCAATTACAAAATAGCTTCTTTATATTTTGGTAACGAAGATTATGGAACAACAATTGATTATTTGCAAAAAATAATTAATGAAAGTAGCGATGTACGTAGCGATTTGCAATGTTATGCTAGATTGCTACATTTAATTTGTCATTACGAGCTGGGTAATTTTAGCTTGGTAGAATATCTTACTAAGTCTGTTTATAGATTTATGGCAAAAAGGGGAAATCTAACTGTTATAGAAGAGGAGATATTTTCGTTTTTACGTAAATCGTTTAAAGTGCCACGTAGTGAGCTGAGAGCAGCCTTAGAAAAACTATTAATCAAAATAAAAACTTTGGAAAAAAATAGGCTAGAAACTAGGTCGTTTACCTACTTAGATATTATTAGCTGGCTAGAAAGTAAACTACAACGTAAAACTTTGAGTGAGGTTTTACAGACCAAGTATGCTAATAGTAAAAAGAGGAAGTATTAATACCCTTTTTTAAAAAATACAAACGCTATTATAATAATACTTGCCCTACCAATAATTGGCAACCAAACTAAAGCCCAATACAACGATCCTCAATAGCCATAAAACTTTGGCAAAAAATATAAGTAAGCCGAAATAATAGTAAGCAAACATCCTAAAATAAGTAATTTCCAAAAGCTTTTTTTATCTCCTTTGTCTTCCAAAAAATTGTCAGCAATTGTTTGGGCATAATATTCTTCCAAGGCTTTTTTTAATAACTTCTATTATTTTGATTTCAGTTTTACCGCTTCTTAAATTTTTTTGTAATCTGTTTCTCCAATTTACGCTTCGGTAAAAGCCAAATTGAAAATATGAAGACGAACGGAGCGTCGCCACTTCAGCCCAATCAGTAAATAAATGCTAGTTAACCAAAAAAATCTTTGCTAATCTGTGGCAAATATCATAATTATCATCATAAATAAATTATCGTTTTCTCTATCTCTGCCATTTTTGCACCCCAAACCCCAATGGCACAATCATTGACAACTCTCTATAAACAAAATAAAATTTTATATCATGGGAAAAATTATAGGAATTGACTTAGGTACAACAAATAGTTGCGTAAGTGTGATGGAAGGAAATGAGCCTGTAGTAATTGCAAACGAAGAAGGACGCCGTACAACCCCGTCGGTAGTGGCATTTTTAAAAAATGGCGAACGTAAAGTAGGCGATCCGGCTAAACGTCAGGCTATTACAAACTCTCAAAACACCATTAGCAGCGTAAAGCGCTTTATGGGTCGTAGGTTTGATGAAGTTGGCGAAGAGTTAACTCAAACTAGCTATAAAGTAGTAAAAGGCGACAATAATACAGTTCGTATTGACATAGATGGCAGACAATACACGCCACAAGAAATAAGTGCAATGGTGCTTCAAAAAATGAAGAAAACTGCCGAAGATTACCTTGGGCATGAAGTTACCGAAGCGGTTATTACAGTACCGGCTTACTTTAACGATGCACAACGCCAAGCTACAAAAGAAGCTGGTGAAATTGCAGGTCTTACTGTAAAGCGTATAGTAAATGAGCCTACAGCTGCGGCTTTGGCTTTTGGATTAGATAAAGGTGGAAAAGATCAAAAAATTGCTGTATTCGACCTAGGTGGTGGTACATTCGATATTAGTGTGTTAGAGCTTGGCGATGGCGTTTTTGAAGTAAAAAGTACCAATGGCGATACCCATTTAGGTGGCGATGATTTTGATAAGGTAGTAATGGATTGGTTGGCAGATGAGTTTAAAAAAGATGAAGCTATTGACTTACGAAAAGATCCCATGGCTTTACAACGCTTAAAAGAAGCAGCAGAAAAAGCTAAAGTTGAATTAAGTAGCAGTACCGAAACCGAAATTAATTTACCGTACATAACCGCTGTTGATGGTGTACCAAAGCATTTGGTAAAAAAATTGACTAGAGCAAAGTTTGAAAGCCTTGCTGATAAGTTATTTGACCGTTGCTTACGCCCTTGTGAACAAGCCTTGAAAGATGCAGGAATGAGCACAGGCGAAATTGACGAAGTAATTATGGTAGGTGGTAGTAGTCGTATTCCTAAAGTGTTAGAAATTGTAGAAAAATTCTTTGGTAAAAAGCCAAATAGAGGGGTAAACCCAGATGAGGTTGTGGCAGTAGGTGCCGCTATACAAGGTGGTGTTATGACAGGCGAAATTAAAGATGTATTGTTGTTAGATGTTACTCCATTAAGTTTAGGAATAGAAACAATGGGTGGCGTAATGACCAGATTAATAGATAGTAACACTACTATACCTACTAAAAAAAGTGAGGTATTTAGTACCGCTAGCGATAATCAACCCGGTGTACAAATACATGTACTACAAGGCGAACGACCAATGAGTAATCAAAATAAAAGCTTGGGTATGTTTAACCTAGATGGTATACCACCAGCACCAAGGGGTGTACCACAAGTAGAGGTTATTTTTGATATAGACGCTAATGGAATTTTACATGTAACTGCAAAAGATAAGGGTACTGGTAAAGAGCAAAAAATTACCATACAAGGCGGTAGCGGTTTAAGTAAAGAAGAAGTAGAAAAAATGAAAGCCGAGGCTAAAGCTAATGAAGCAGCCGATACAATAGAAAAAGAAAAAGTAGAAAAAATTAATCAAGCTGATAGCCTTATCTTCCAAAGCGAAAAGCAATTGAAAGAATACGCCGATAAAATACCTGCCGAAAAGAAAGGTGCTATTGAAGCTGGCTTAGAAAAACTAAAGGAAGCACATAAAATACAAGACCTTGCCGGTATTGATACTGCCATGGCCGAAATGAATGCCGCGTGGACAGCTGCAAGCGAAGATATGTACAAGCAAACGCAAGGGGATGCTGCACAGCCTGGTGCTGATGCTGGCGGTGAGCAAACGCAACCTGCAGATAGTAAAGTGGAGGATGTGCCGTTTGAGGAGGTGAAGTAAAAGTGAAATGTCAGCTTTGTAAGTGTTTAGTAATTCGGTAACACTTTTTATTACTTGTCTTGTAAGTTGAACGCCTCACTTCAACTTATAAGACATCTTTTTTATTTGAAGCCTCTGCAATATCAGCAGGCTTTTGTCTATCAAATAAGTGCTAGATTTTTTTAAGCTAAGGAAATGCTTTAAGTTCCATTACCAAATTGGTAGAAAATAAAAATATAGCACCAAAAAATTAAAGAAAAACTATTTATGCCTAAACCAACAATCTACTCTATCGTTTTCATAGGCCTTAAATGTTGTATTTATAGGCTCTCCATGTAGAAAATTCTGGTTATATTTTGTTCGTACTAAATAATTAAATGCACCCATATCTCCGGTGTATTTTGAAGTATTATCTGCATTATGCTGTTGGTGTATTTTACAAAGATTTTGCAGAAAGTTTTGCATAACGTTTATACTTCCACCAATAATTCCGCAGTTTAGTAAAGAGGCATTTTTAAACTTTGCTTCGTACACTGCATAATCATCAATTTTACTACGTAAGTGGTTGGAGTGTTGCTGCATCCACTTGTTATTTAATGTTTTAGGCTCATCACCACAAAAAATACTAGTAGGGTTATTCATAAAAAGTGGTTGTAAAAAAGGATTATTAATTACCTCTACATCTGCACTATCAGTTACAAAAATGGAATTAATAAATTGTGCATTGGAGTTTAAAAAATCTCGATAAACAAAATACCTAAAAACATTCGGATTATAAGTAGGGTTGTAGGCTGTCTTAATAAAAATAATATTAGCAGTTTGATATAAATTACAAGTATGCTCAGAAAAGTGGTTGTGAAAAAGTATACCCGTTAAGCCTAAAGCTGTGATAGAATCAGCCCATTTTTTTACATAGCTATAATCATTTGGAAGTAGTACAGTATTTCTATTTACATCATGTACTCCTGTAAAATGGCATGCAGCAATTATTGTTTTATGTTTTACTAAATTGGAGTGCATTTGAACTAATCTATTGAAGTAATGGATTACTATTTTGTTTTAAAATAGAACAAATACTGGATGGGTTATTTCTATAATAAATATAGGTACGTAAATCAACTTTTTTTACTTTATATTTTTCGCTAACTTTTTCAAAAAAGTGTGCATCCGCAGCATACATATTTTCAAAAGCATACGAGGAAAACACTTCTTTTTTACCAAAAAGTGTAGCAAACAAAATACAATCATCTACATGAATTA
>CAILUU010000054.1 GCA_903837525.1 uncultured Bacteroidota bacterium
ATACCTAGTATTCGGTACGATTTAGGAGGAACCTTTACAAATGCAACAGTTAGTGGTTTACCAGCAGGAGTTACGTATACTTTCGCAGGAGGAATAATAACTATTTCTGGTACACCAACTGTATTTGGCACATTCCCTTATCTAATTTTACCAGTAGGGCCTTGCTTAGTTCCAGTGCCACCTGTTGGAGGCACTATAACCGTTGATAACGATGCTACTATTGCCTTAACATCTGCCGTAGGAACAGATAATCAAACAAAATGTATAAATACGTTAATAATAAATATTGATTACTTAGTTGCAGGTGGCGGTACAGGTGCAACCATTGCATGGGTACCAAGTGTACCAACAGGTATTGTATTTACACCACTAGGTGGTAATAATTTTAGAATAAGTGGCACACCAACGGTGTCTGGTACATTTAATTATACCATTAGTACAACTGGTCCATGTATTAAACCAACTGTAACAGGTAGCTTAACAGTAACACCTGATGCTACAGTAACCTTAACAACAGCCAATAACAATCAAACGGTTTGTGTAAATAATGTTATAGCAACTATTCGCTATACTATTGGTGGCAGTGGAAATGGAGGTAGTGTTAGTGGGTTACCAGCGGGAGTTACGGGAACTTACGCAGGAGGAATAATAACTATTTCTGGTACACCAACTGTATCTGGGGTATTTAATTTTATTATAAATCCAACAGGACCTTGTGCTTTTCCCATACCAGCTTTAGGCGGTACACTTACAGTAACTGGCGATGCAACAATTGCTCTTACCACTGCTGTAGGTACCAATAATCAAATAAGATGTAGAAATGTGGCTATTGCTAATATTGAATATTTTGTAGGAGGAACAGGAACTGGAGCAACCATTGCATGGGCACCAAGTGTACCAACAGGTATTGTATTTACACCATTAGGTGGTAATAATTTTAGAATAAGTGGCACACCAACGGTGTCTGGTACATTTAATTATACAATTAGCACCACAGGCCCTTGTGTTAAGCCAACAGCAAATGGAACCATAGTTGTTAATCAACTACCTGTAGCTTCTTACACGTTTACCACACCATCTTGTGCAAATAATACCATAAACTTTACCAATACAACAAACCCTAATGCGGCAGGTGTTTCAACTTGGGCTTGGAATTTTGGAGACCCTGCAAGTGGTGCTGCAAATACATCTGCTTTATTTAACCCATCCCATACGTTTGCATTACCAGGTGGCTATACCGTTTCGTTAAATGCGGTAAATAGTAATGGTTGTATTAGTGACCCAAATGCTATTCAAAATGTTTTAGTAAACGATACCCCAAGGGCAGGTTTTATTATTCCTGAAGTTTGTTTAAGTGATACCTATGCACAGTTTTTGGATACAAGTAGAATTGCTACAGGAGCTATTATTAGCTGGCAATGGTATTTTGATGATCCAAATGCAACAGTGGCTAACCCAAATGTATCAACCTTGCAAAATCCAACACATAGTTATACGGCTGTTGGTATATACGATAGTGTACAATTAATTGTTACTAGTGCATTGGGTTGTAGAGATACCATTTTACAGTCATTAACTGTAAATGGTAGTTTTCCTGTAGCTAATTTTACAGTAAATAATTCAGCTACATTATGTGCTAATGATTCTGTTGCCATTGTGGAAGCTTCTACCGTTTTCCCTGGCGTAATAACTAAAATAGAAATTTATTGGGATAATACAAATTTTCCGGGAGTATTTCAAATAGATAACAACCCTTTTAGTGGAAAAATTTATCGACACTTATACCCAAATTTTCAAGCACCGCTTACTAAAATATTCACTATTCGCTATAGGGCTTATTCTGGAGGTGTTTGTGTAAATGATAAGCTAACAAATATTACCGTTAATGCTGCGCCCTTGGTACAGTTTAATGCAATGCCAAATTCCTGTTTATTAATTCCTCCATTCCAAATAACACAAGTTAGTGAAATTGGGGGCGTGCCAGGCATTGGCGTTTATTCAGGACCGGGAGTTTCATCTACCGGCTTATTTACACCTGGTATTGCTGGCATTGGTACACACACTATATTATACACTTTTACATCTACTGCTGGAGGGTGTGTTGATACAATGAGTAATAGAATTACTGTATTGGATACTGCGCATGCTACCTTTAGTTATGTAACACCAACATGCCAAGGTGTACCAGTATCGTTTACCGATTTATCTACTGCGCCATCAGGTGTAGTTTTGGCTAATACGGTTTGGGATTTTGGAGACGGTAGCGGTCTTCAAAACTTTGCACCAGGCAGTACATTTACACATGCTTTTCCTGGAGTTGGAAATTATACGGTTAGGATGTACAATGTAAGTGCTGCTGGTTGTTTAAGTAGAGATACTAGTGCTGTTATTACTATTAAACCTAATCATATAATTACATTAACAGGAGCAAACAATGTTCAAACGGTGTGTATTAATGCACCCTTAAACCCAATTATATATACATTGGGCGGTGGTGCTAACAATGCAACAGTTACTGGTTTGCCAGCAGGTGTTACAGCATCGGTAACAGGAACAACGTTAACCATACAAGGCTCTCCTACAACTACGGTAGCATCGCCATTTAATTTTACGATTACTACTACGGGCAACGATTGTATAATTGCTACTGCTTCTGGAATAATTACTGTACAACCCGATCATACTATTGTATTGGCAACAGGTAACATCAATCAATCGGTTTGTGTAAATACGCCTATTGATGATATTACGTACACCATTGGTGGTGGGGCTGCAGGGTTCACTGTAACTGGCTTACCTCCAGGGGTAACCTCTGCAATTACTGGAAATACCATTACCATTAGTGGCACACCCACAACTACAGCAGGAGGCCCAATATTTAATTTTAGCATAACCACAACCGGTAATACTTGCTTAACAGCAAATGCAATTGGTAGTATTAAGGTTAATCCTTACCCAGTGCCAACATTTACACCAGATAAGCCGGTGTATTGTATACCTGTAGCTACGGTTAAATTTAATAATGGCTCAACAATGCCAGATGGTACAGGAATGACTTATGTATGGGATTTTGATGATGTAGCCAGTGGTACGTTAAATACTTCTACTGCTTTAAGTCCTACTCACTTTTTTGCAATACAACGTACTTACGATGTAAGACTTACTGCAACAAGTTTAGCAGTACTTAATGGTGGTGCAATTGGTTGTACAAGAGATGTTGTTATACCATTAACTACCATAAAAGCACAACCTAAAGCTGCATTTACTACCAACAAACCAAGTGTTTGTATTGCAGATGATGTAATATTTACTGATTTATCAGACCCTACTGTTGGTGCAACAACGGTAAGCAGATTTTGGGATTTTGATGGCGATGGAACATTTGAACCTGCAAACCCTAATCCAACGGTAACGTATACTTATCCAATGGCTGGTACGTTTGCTCCAACTTTATACATTGTAAATAGTTTTGGTTGCCATAGCGATACATTACCTAAAGTATTTACAGTTTTTCCTTACCCAACTGTAGATGCAGGTGTTAATAAAACCATTTTAGAATTTGGCTCTGTAACACTTAATCCTACTGTAACAGGAGATGTAACAGATTATTTATGGACACCCAACATCTATTTTAATAATAATAATAGAGTAAAGCAACCAACAGCATCTAATATAAAAGATGATGTAACTTATAAACTAACCGTTACGAGTAGGAGTGGGTGTACCGTAAGTGATGATGTAAGTATTAAAGTACTTAGGTTCCCTAAAATACCAAATACATTTACGCCAAATAACGATGGTATAAACGATAAATGGGTCATTGAATATTTAAATAGCTATCCTAATTGTAGAGTACAGGTATTTAGCCGTACTGGTCAGTTAGTATTTGAAAGTAAAGGATATGGTACCCCTTGGAATGGTACACTTAAAGGAAAACAATTACCAGTTGATACGTACTATTATATTATAGAACCACAAGCTAATAGAGATCCTATTACTGGGTATGTAACGATTGTTAAATAGTTGAAAATTGAAAGCTGAAAATTGGAAGTTGAAAATTAAAAGTAGGTAGATTGTGGTTACAATATATTTCAACTTTCAATTTTCAACTTTCAACTAACAAAAAAACCATGAAAAAAATAGTTAGTGTAGGGTTGTTATGTTTTAGTAGTATTGCGGCAATGGCACAAGCCAAACCATTTTATACACAATACATTTTAAACAATTATATTTTAAATCCTGCTGTTACGGGGATAGAAAATTATACAGATGTAAAAGCTAGTTACCGAAATCAATGGGTTGGTATAGAGGGTAACCCCACTACTAGTTATGTTACCTTACATGCACCCATTAATAAAAAAGATTTACGTACCAACATTACTTCGGTTGAAATACCTGGCGAAAACCCTAGAGGCAAGGGTTATTGGGATGAATACACCGTATCTGCCCCACACACAGGTGTTGGCTTAACTGCAGTAAATGACAGAGCTGGTTATATAAATAGATGGAGTGTATATGGCGCATTTGCGTATCATAGACCGTTAACTGCAAACACAGCATTATCAGTTGGTTTTTTAGGAGGGTTTACCAGTGTTAATTTAGATAGAAGTAAAATTGTATGGGGTAGCTTAGATCCTAACGATCCTGCAATTGGCTATGCTAATGGAGAGTTAAAAAAATTAAAGCCAGAAGTTGGAGCTGGCCTTTGGCTTTACTCAAAAAATTATTTTGCTGGGGTGTCTGTTTTAAACATTATACCTGGCAAAAACAAGTTTGTACAAAGCGATAAATATGGAACATTTTACACACCCAATTTTTTTGCAACTGCTGGATATCGTTTTTTCTTAAGCGATCAAATTTCTTGTCTTCCATCGTTAATGGCACAATATTATCAACCCGAGTTTTTAAATGTGCATACCAATGTTAAATTACAATATTTAGATAAATTTTGGATAGGAGGAAGTTATCGTTTTGCAGATTTAGTTGGTGGTTACAGTGGTATGGTGGGCCTTAACGTAAGTAATAAATTTAACATTAGCTATGCTTATGAAAACGCTACTACAAGTAGGTTACGTACGTATACAAGAGGAACGCATGAAGTATTAGTGGGGTTTTTGTTGGGTAATAAATATGGAGATACTTGCCCAAGAAATATTTGGTAGGCGTTTGCTTTAAAACTTAAATACTATTCTTCATTCAACTTAATTTTTTCTGCTACGGCATGCTCTTTTTTAAACTGTAACCTTAATAAGTTGGAAATTGTTTTAGCGATTTTTTTTGATACTATTATTTTTTAGTTGAAATATCGTACCACGATTTTATTTTAATATCTAAACTATTTTTCTTGATAAAATGAGTATCCTTGGCCCTTATGACTTTTTCCTCGTTTGCCTTTAAATCAAAGTAATTTTCGCTTAATTCAAGATCTTTCTTATTGGTACTTAGACAAACATATTTTGCATCTACATTGCTTTTAATAGTAAACGAATGTTCGCCATGCTGCTTTATGGTAAAGGTTGGTTTTTTAAGGTTTAAATTTTTTGGGTAGATGGAATCTTTTTGTAGCACAATATCATCTCTATATGCCTCTTTAACGGCATACCAGGCTGCTTTAGGCTCTCTGCTAAAGTCAGTAATACTCCAACTGGTAACAGGCCAACAATCGTTTAATTGCCACAAAAGCGTACCCATATTTTTGGGGTATTTACTCCGATGTAGGGTTATACTATTTTTTAAAATATAATACTGTAAGCATTGTGTTAAGTAGGTATAATTTTCTAAAGAAAGGGTAGTAAGTTTAGTTGGATCTATAAAATAACGATGTAAGTAGTGGTTTAATTTTTTAAACCCCTCATTTGCTTTTTGATGTGCATTAATAATGGGGGAGAAGATGCTTCTATCTTTTTCGTTAGTATAACTTTTTACCGTATTCCAGTTGGGCATGGCTTGCATACCATACTCACTAATAAACCTACCAGTTTTATTTTCAAACACTTCCCAGTCTTCTAAACCCCACCAAACGCCCCAATAATGGCTATCGCCTTCGGTAAAACTTTCATTGTGCCCCCAACCATTTTTTGGCGAGGTTGAAATGTATGGCCTTACGCCATCAAACTCTTTTACCCAAGCAGGCAAGCTATCTACAAATAATTTTTTATAATCGTTCCAAACTTTAGCACTATCGGCGTTATGCAAATTAAATTGATTTTGCCAACCCCAATTTTTCCAAGCTTCGTCTATTTCATTATTGCCGCACCACAATACTATACAGTGGTGCTGGCGCAATCGTTCAATCTGATATTTTACTTCTTCTTTTACATTTTGCATAAAAGCATCATCGGCAGGGTACATGCCACCAGCAAACATAAAATCTTGCCAAACCATTATGCCCATTTCATCGCATAAATCGTAAAATTCATCTGCTTCGTAAACACCGCCACCCCATACTCGAAGCATATTCATATTAGCATCCTTTGCCCTTTGTAAAAGCTTTCGGTAATCTTGTTTTTTAACAGAGGGCAAAAAAATATTTGCCGGAATCCAATTAGCACCTTTTATATAAATTGGTTTTCCGTTTTGTTCAAAATAAAAAGATGTACCAATGGAGTCGGGGAGTTGGATTAGTTTTGCGACAGGCAAATAGATTTGTTGATCTTCCATTTTAAATTGATAAGCTTGTAATCTCACTCCTTTCCAAATTCCACATCCAACAAATTTTGGCCCCCAATCCCAACCAAATTGAAAGGGAGCTTTACGGACGTATACTCTATTATTATCTGGCAAAACCAAGGGTAACATAGTTTTAGCAATACTATCTACTTTTTTTTGTGCCGAATAAAAAATTATTTTTAATTCGTTACTCTTTTTTTTTAGGATAGCTTTTACTTCAACTGTAAAGCATCTAAACATATTATTTGCTTGTAAAATTAGTTTGCTATTTAAGTAAACATCTGCATAAGTATCTAGCCCATCAAATATCAACTCAATATTTTCTTGACCAAAAGTTTTAGCATCTACATCAAATGTTTTTTTATAGGCCCAATTTAATGTGTCTATCCATTGTAGTTTACGTTCATTATCTCTATAAAATGGGTCAGGTATTAATTTATTTGCTAGTAAATCGGTATGTATGGTGCCAGGTACAGTTGCTTTGTACCATTTGTTTTTTTCGTGTTGGCTAAACTGCCAATTATTATTTAAAGAGATGGATGTGTTTTGAGCAAAGGATGATTTACAATAAAATAAAATTGAAATTATAGCGACTATTTTTTTCATTAATGCACTTTAAGTAAACGCAATTTATTTGTAAAAGCTTAGGTTTTACTGGTATTTATACTAATGTTTGCTTCTATGGTAGTATTTAATTTATCTAAATCTAAAACTGTTTTGTCGCCATAATCATTAGTATTTGTACCAAACCCAGTATTATTTTCGGTTTTTGCTTTACTATTTATTTTACGGAGTATTGCCATGGTTAAATAATGAAATTTTATCGCTTTATTTGTAAACCAATACAAAGATAGGTTTACTACAAATGCAACTAAGTAAGTTACTATACAAAAATATTTTTTGGCGAGGATTAAATATGGCTAGTGTTTTTGTATTGAATGTATTAATAGCACAGGTTTTTGGAGCTGCAAATTACGGTAGTTTATTTTACTATATAAATACACTTGCTTTTATAGTGCTATTAGTTGGTTTTAGTTTAGATTCAAGTTTTACATTCTACAATGCAAAGCCTTCTACTAATACTACCCAATTTATAAAAATAGCTATAGTGTGGAGCCTTTGCGGTGCTTTGCTAGCAACATTTTTTGTATTTTTTTACAATAAAATTTTAAACGACAGCTTTAGTACAACTAATTGTTTTATGTATGTTGGAGGCATGTTGTTGCTCACTTTTTTTACAGCTTTATTTAATGCAAAGTACCATTATTTTACACAAAATTTAACCATAGCTATCGCTAATACTATTTTAGCTATTTCGTTGTTATTTTTAAAAAATGATTTTAATGCGTTTACTCAGTTATTTTTTTTAAGTGTTTTAGCACAAGGGGTAGCTATTGCTTTTAGCTATATATTAAAATACAGGCAGAAAATGCCCTTGCAAAACATTGATAAAATTGCCCTCAAACCTCTCTTAAAATATGCTTCTATTGCCTTTATAGGTAATGTTTTATTTTTTTTAATGTATAGGGTAGACTATTGGTTTATAGATTATTTTGTAAAAGATAAAATATTGTTGGGTAATTATATCCAGGTATCTAAAATAGGACAGTTGTTTATAGTAATTCCCAGCATAGTGGCCTCTACTATATTTGCTGTAACGGCAGAGGGTAAAAAAGAAAACATGGGGCAAAAAACAATTAAACTAAGTAAAATATTATGTGTAAGTACTTTTATATTGTGTTTACCTTTATTAATTTGGGGTAAGTGGATATTTCCATTTCTTTTTGGGAAAACATTTACACTTATGTATCAGCCATTTTTGTTATTGTTCCCAGGCATATTGGCATTGACTATTCTTCTTCCATATGCAGCACTTTACTCTGGAAAAAATAAAATTAATCAAAAAGTTATAGGTGCATCTCTTAGCTTATTTATACTTATAGTTTTTGATATTTTTTTAATACCCACATATAATATTAATGGTGCAGCTTTAGCCAGTAGTATTGGATATTTTATTTATAGTATGTACTTGATTTATCATTCTAAAACCTTGAATCAAGATTAGTAGAAGCAAATAGAACTTTTTTTAAAATTTGTAACTAGTTAGCAAAAAAATTACTTTTAAGTTTTTCTTTTTTCAAAAATTTATATTACGGTGTTTGGTAACGAGGAGCACTTTTTTTATTAACTATTTTTTTGCTATTTATTAATGTTGGTATAAGTCTGGTTTTTTGACACAACTTTAGCAGTTTTATGTTTTTATGATGGCACAGCTTGGAAAAAAGTAAGCCATTCAGCAATGTAAAATGTATAGTTAAATTTAAAAGGAGAGAAGGCTTGAAAATAATTCAAGATTTTAAAGTAGTTCTTCCTTAGTACAGTCCCATTGATAATCTAATGATTTGGGTTTTATTGTCAGTGCTATATTGTTATTTATAAAAACAGTTGATTTTGTAGGAATATCACAGGAAATTACACAACCTGCACCGATAGTAACGTCATCGCCAATTGTAACCCCAGCTACAATAGTGCAGTTTGCGCCAATCCATACGTTGTTGCCAATTTTAACGCCTTTAATATCCGTTGTCTTTCGGTGATCATATTTATTATGGTTGGAAGTAACGATAACACTGTTGGGTCCAATATTTACATTGTTTCCAAGGGTTATTCCGCCAGATGCATTAATGAAAATTCCCGGATTATCACCTGGGTCACAACAAATACCTTTCTTTATAAATTCTCTACCTATAATTGTTGAAGTACGGTGAACAGGCCAGGGTACATGGCGGTTAAACCCTACTACTTTTTGCATAAAAAAATAATCGTAAATAACCTGATAATTTTTTCGGTAACCAAATCTTGGTCTTTTATAGGCGGGGTAACAAAGCTTTATAAACCATCGAAAAAAGGAGTCGTCAAAATATGCTGCAATCTTTTTTATAAGAATCTTCATCTTTCCATTTTTAATTTTCTCAACATATAAAAATTTATAAAACCGTAATATACGGCAGTAATAATTGAAATGTTAAAAGAACAAATGTAAAATCAATTGTTGAGTTTAGAAAATACTAATAAGTTACAAAAAAATTAAAACCTTGTAGTACTTTTGGCTATAAATATGGAAGTCAGTTTAAATAAATATATAAGTGAAAGTGGCTTTTGTAGCCGTAGAGAGGCAGATAAATACATTGAGCAGTGCAGAGTAACTATTAACGGACAAGATGCTAATAAAGGCAACAGGGTTAAGGTAGGGGATGACGTACGTATTGATGGAGAACGAATTAAGAAAAAAATGTTACCTATTTATATTGCTTTAAATAAGCCCAAGGGTGTTACTTGTACTACAGACTTAAAGGACAAAGCAAATATTATAGATTTTATCAATCATAAAAATAGAATTTTTCCTATAGGACGATTAGATAAACTTAGTGAAGGCCTAATATTTTTAACTAACGATGGCGATATTGTAAATAAAATTTTACGAGCCGGAAATAATCATGAAAAAGAGTATTTCGTTACTGTGGGTAAGACCATTTCTCCAGATTTTATAAATAAAATGCGGAATGGAGTAAAAATTTTAGGAACCGTTACTAAAAAATGTTTTGTAAAGCAAGAGGGCGATAATAGATTTAAAATAATTTTAGTACAAGGCTTAAACCGTCAAATACGCCGTATGTGTGAGGCGTTGGGTTACAATGTAGTAGCATTAAAAAGAGTTCGTATTATGAATTTTACGGTAAGCAATTTACCTACAGGTAAGTGGCGTTATTTTACCCCAACCGAGATTGAAAACATTAATGAAATGCTTATGAATAGCAGTAAAACAGGTGATATTGATGAGGGTATGGGGGAGTAAATTATATCCCATATTTTCTTTTAATATCTCTCTCCGTATCTCTTTCCTTCATTGTTTCTCTTTTATCAAATAACTTTTTACCCTTTCCTAAGCCAATTTCCATTTTGGCAAGACCTTTTTCGCTAATAAATATTTTTAAAGGAATAATACTGTACCCTTTTTCTTTAATTTTTGTCTCCAATTTTTTCAACTCTCGTTTAGTCATTAGCAACTTACGCTCTTGCATAGGCTCATGATTGGTGTATGTACCAAAGGCGTATTCCGATATATGCAAACTTTTTACATACAATTCTCCATCATCAAAATGGCAATAACTGTCGTTAAAACTTGCCTTTCCACTACGTAAACTTTTAATTTCGGTACCCTGTAATACAATTCCAGCAATGTATTTATCCTCAAAATAAAACTCATGATAAGCTTTTCTATTGCTCAATTCCATTCTGCAAAGATAATAAGCTAATGGGCTAATTTGCTAATATGCTAATTCTCTAGACTGAATGACTTTTATTTTAATCTCTAACCCTCTTAACTCCCTAAACCGTCTAAACCCCCTAAACTTCCTTATCCCCAAACTCCTAACCTCCTAATCTCCTTGTGGATAACTAAGAATAACTTACCCTAGTATCACCCTTAAATTTTACCCCATTCCTTTATATTTGCCCTGTTACACAAAAAATAAGAAAAGTGCGTTTAAAGAGTTTAGAAATAAAAGGATTTAAAAGTTTTGCCGATAAAACTGTACTCAATTTTGATGAAGGGATTACTGGCGTAATTGGCCCCAATGGTTGTGGTAAAAGTAATATTATTGATAGTATACGTTGGGTAATAGGAGAGCATAAAATAAGTAACCTACGTAGCGAAAATTTAGAAAGTTTGGTATTTAATGGTAGTAAAACCAGAAGCGCCAGCGGTTTAGCAGAAGTTAGCCTTACGTTTGAAAATACAAAAAACCTTTTACCCACCGAATTTAATACGGTAACCGTTACTCGTAAATATTACAAAAATGGCGAAAGTGAGTATCGCTTAAATGATGTACAATGTCGTTTAAAAGATATTCATAATTTGTTTATGGATACGGGGATAAGCACAGATAGCTACGCCATTATTGAGCTAGGAATGGTTGATGATATTATAAAAGATAAGGAAAACAGCCGCCGGAAAATGTTGGAGCAAGCTGCAGGCATTACCATTTATAAAACTCGTAAAAAAGAAGCTAAATTAAAGTTAGATGCTACCGAGCAAGATTTAGCTCGTATAGAAGATTTATTATTTGAAATAAATAATCAATTAAAAAGCTTAGAAAGTCAAGCTAAAAAAGCCGAAAAATATTTCGAAATAAAAACCGAATATAAAGAAGTAAGTATAGAATTAGCTAAAGCATCGTTAGAAGGCTTTAATGTTACGTACAAAAATTTAAACGAACAACAACAATCCGAAGTTGATAAGCGAATAGAAATTGAAACCGCTATTGCAGTAGAAGAAGCCGCATTAGAAAAAGAAAAGCTTGGGTTTATTGAGCAAGAAAAAGCATTGCATGATTTGCAACAAGCCTACAACGAAATGCTTAGCACTGTCCGCAATAAAGAAAGTGATAAAAGTCTTACAACACAGCGTTTACAATATTTAAAAGAAAGAGAAACGGGTCTAAACGAATTTTTGAATAAGGCTGGTGGGCAGTTAAAAGGCTTAGATGAAAGCATCGTTTTTACCAATAATCAAATTAAGGAAGATGAAATAAAGTTAGTAGAATTTGAAGAAGCGTTAGTTAATTTAAAAGATGCTGTAGAGCAAAAACGAAAAGTTTTTGATGAAAAGCGAAGTAATATTGATGAGTTGCGTAAAGATAATCAAGCTATTCAACGTAATCAATTTGAAGCGGAGAAACAAGTTGCAGTAGCAGATACGTCTATCCAAAATTTACAACGTAGCATTCATCAACTACAAGATGAAAAACTACAACGCCAGACACAAGTACAACAATTAGAAGCTGATAAAAAAGTAAAAGAACAAGAGCTTGAACAAAAGAAAGTGGATTTGCAACAATTGCAAGACCATCAAGAATTTACCAAAGAACAAATTTTGCAATCACAAAATATGTTGGAAGGTTTGCGTAGCGAGTTAGCTGAAGAAAATAGAAAGTTAGATAGCAAAAAAAATGAACATGATCTTTTAAAGAGTTTGATAGACTCTATGGAAGGTTATCCAGAGAGTGTTAAATTTTTGCATAAAAATGCCGATTGGAATTATGAGGCTCCTTTACTAAGTGATATTATTTATGTAAAAGAAGCCTACAGAGCCGCAGTAGAAAATGTGTTGGAGCCCTACCTAAACTATTACATTGTAAATAATTTACAAGAAGGTTTACAAGCTATTCATTTGTTAGATGATAATAAAAAAGGGAAAGCTAACTTTTTTTTACAAGATAAATTTACAGTCTTTGAACAAACATACCAACCAGCAGGAACAATACCAGCATTGAGTGTGGTAGAAATAGATAGTAAGTATAGTAACTTGGCAAAGCATTTATTAGGTAATGTTTTTATTGCCGAAAATGAAGATGCCCTACAAAATACCAACGGTGCGGTGGTGTTAGAAAAAACGGGTAAATATGTAAAAGGAAAATACAGTTTAACTGGAGGAAGTGTTGGTTTGTTTGAAGGGAAAAAAATAGGAAGAGCAAAAAATTTAGAAAAATTAATTGAAGAAATCAATACACAAGATGCTCTAGTAACAGTATTAAAAACATCTATTAATGCAAAGCATAACGAAGTAATTGCATTTAATGAGCAATTGAAAGAAAATGCAATTAAGCAAACCCAACAAGATATTAATAACCTTACCAACCACGTTTTTTCTCTACAAAATAAGTTGGAAAATTTATTGCACCTTGAAGAAACAAGTACCAAAAGGGTAGAGGACTTTCAAGGGCAATTGCAAGATAACCATGATGCTATTGAAAGTACAAGAACAGCACTTGAAAAATTTAATACCCAATTACATGAGTTAAGCGAAAAAATTGGTATCGTTGAGCAAGATTATACCTTGGCTGAGCAAGATTATACCAATGCTACCCATACCTATAACGATAGCAATCTTCAATTTGCAAAACAACAAAATAAAGTTGCCAGTTTAAAACAAGAGTTTGACTTTAAAAGCAATCAATTAAATAATTTAAAAGTAGAAATTGAGAGTAGTAATACCCAATTACAAGAAGCAGCAGCAAGTATTACCGAAACTGCAACCTCTTTACAACAAGTAGAAGCATTGCTGGTAACTATGCTGCAAAATAAAGATGTTGAAGAAAAAAAATTAAACGAAGCTGACCAAGCGTATTACAACCATAGACATGCTTTAGCCCAAAAAGAAAGTGAGCTACGCCACAAGCAAAAAAGTAAAGAAGGTATAGACACGTTATTAAATGAAATTAAAGACAAGCTAACCGAGTTAAAATTGCAGTTAGCTGGTATGAAGGAGCGCTTAAATGTAGAGTTTAAAATAGATTTAGATGTAATTATTAATGAGGCACGTAGCGGTGAAGAACCTTTGGATAGTTTGAAAGAAAGAAGTGAAAGAATGCGTAAGCGTTTAGAAAATATTGGCGAAATAAACCCTACGGCAATAGAGGCTTATACCGAAATGAAAAAGCGTTACGAATTTATTTTAGAGCAAAAAAATGACTTAGTAACTGCTAAAGATTCGTTGATGCAAACCATACAAGAGGTAGAGGCCACTGCTAACCAGCAATTTTTAGATACGTTTAATAAAGTAAGAGAAAATTTTCAAAAAGTTTTTCAGGCCTTATTTACAGAAGATGATACCGCCGATATGGTTTTGGTAGATCCTAATAATTTAGCCGAAACAGGTATTGATATTGTAGCTAAACCAAAGGGTAAACGACCATCATCTATTGGTCAATTAAGTGGGGGAGAAAAAACATTAACGGCCACTGCCTTACTATTTGCTATTTATTTAATAAAACCAGCACCATTTTGTATTTTAGATGAGGTTGATGCACCCTTAGATGATGCCAACGTAGGAAAGTTTACTAATATGATTAAGCAGTTTAGCGAAAACTCTCAATTTATTATTGTAACGCATAATAAAATGACGATGAGTGCGGTGGATGTAATTTATGGTGTAACCATGCAAGAGCCTGGAGTAAGTAAATTAGTGCCAGTAGATTTTAGAAGTTTGAATTAAAGAATAATTTAGTAATGGGAAATGGATAATTGTGTAAGGCAGTTATCCATTTTTTATTCTGTTTTATAACACCGATTGCCCAAATTTTCACCAAAAACAGTTATTATTTCAATGCACTTTTGGGATTTTTTATCTGTCTCAAAAAATCATATTTTATCTTAATCATCATAAAAACCTGTCTTTTGGCAGGCAGGTCAGCGTTCCATCAAAATACCAATTTCCCAATCCTTCCATTTCCACCACTAAAAAAAATACTCTTGCCATCTTTGGCTTTACGTACAGCATGGTAACTTTCTTTACTAATCCATTGCCAAGTTATGCCATTATCTGTACTAATATCTACGCCATTTAGGCCACAGCTAATCCATATTTTCTTTTTAATAAATTCTACACAACTTCTATACCCATGTGGCGGAATAGTAGGTAAAGTAAAGGTTTTACCACCATCAAATGTAAGCACACAATTGCTTGTAGTACTATCTTTAGTATTAAAATCTCCACCCACAACAATCATTTTTTTGCTATTTTTTACAGCAACACTATTAGCACCAGTTGTTGCTGCGTTTTGTATAATGGGCATTTCAATAATTCTATCTCTAATAAACATTCTGCTTTTTATTCCGCCTGTTACAAACACGGCTTCTTTTTTATTTAGTTTACGAATGTTGGTGCCACTACTTGCAAAACAGGCTTCACCTTGCACAACACTCGGCATATTTTGTGCAGGAATGTGTTGCCATGTATTTCCTTCGTCAAACGTTCTAGCAATAAACATTTTGCCCTTTATAGGATCGCCTATTACAATGCCACTTTGTTCGTTCCAAAATTCCATAGCATCTAAAAACATGCTAGTATCTTTATTTTCATAAACCACTTTCCAACTATCTCCACCATCTACAGTTTTTAAAATATAAGCCGGAGCTGTAATACCCATAATTATTGCAGTAGTTTTATCAAAGGCTTCAATATCTCTAAAATCTATTTTCTCAAAACCCTTTACGGTCATCCATTTCCATGTATTACCACTATCCAAAGACTTGCCAACGGTGCCACCACTACCACTTACCCAAATGGTTTTATTATCTACCACACTTAAACCACGTAAACTAATCTTATTACCACTGTGTAAAAGTTTTACGGTTTGTGCATTGCAAAAAATAGGCAATAAGAAATAGGCAATAAGCAATGTGGCGATGTACGATGTACGATGGACGATGGACGACTGTGTGTGCATGGTAGTGTTTTAATAATCATTCAAGAAGATAAAAATACTAGTTTAAATTTCGAATTTCGAATTTATGATTTCGAATTTTATAACACTTTAGTAATAAATTTGCTCCACAATTCTTATTTCCTCATTTTTAATTCTTATTTATCATGATTCCATACTGGATGAGCCGTACACAACTAATGCTTGATGATGAACGTATTTATCGTTTAATGAGTAAAAACGTTTTAGTTGTAGGGCTTGGCGGAGTAGGCGGTATTTGTGCCGAAATGATTGCTAGGGCTGGAGTTGGTAAAATGACCATCATTGATGGCGATGTAGTTGATTTAAGCAACACTAATCGTCAAATTGTAGCTTTGCACTCCACCGAAAAGCAAAACAAAACTACGGTGCTGGCTGCAAGGTTAAAAGATATAAATCCAGGGCTTGATTTAACCGTAATTACCGAATTTATTAAAGAAGAACGTACCAACGAAATTTTAGACGCTGGTAATTTTGATTATGCTGTTGATTGTATTGATACGCTAAGCCCAAAAGTTTGGTTTATAAAAGCCTGTGTTGAAAGAAAAATAGCTATTGTAAGTGCTTTAGGTGCTGGCGGAAAAATTGATCCATCGCAAATACGAGTTGCAGATATTTCTGAAAGTTATCAATGTAATTTAGCTAGGTATGTACGAAAATATTTGCATAAAATTGGGGTAAAAAATGGGGTAAAGGTTGTTTTTTCGCCAGAACGAGTAGAGCAAGAAAAAATCATAGTAACCGAAAAAGCGTATCCAAAAAAATCGGTAATTGGCACTATATCATATATGCCAGCTATTGTTGGGTGTACTACTGCTAGTGTGGTTATTAGAGATTTGTTAAATACCCCAAACCCCTAAAGGGGCTTTTGGTGTATAATTATTTAACGTAACTTCATTTTTTAAACTTTAAATATTCTCCCCTTTAGGGGATTAAGGGGTATGAGCTATAATTACTTGCCATTAGATAAACAGCACACCAACTTTCAACAAATAAAAAATTTGTTAGCTTTTAATCAATTGGTATCCATAACCTTTGATGCACATTTTAGAATTACAGAATGTCGCAATTATTTAGATAAAAAATTAACCGAAAGTGATGCATTATTTTATGGCATAAATACAGGCTTTGGTTATTTACAAAATATAAAAATTGATAAAACCCAGTTACAACAATTACAAAGCAACCTTATACAATCGCATGCCTGCGGAATGGGGGAGCAAGTGCCTTTGGATATTGTAAAACTGATGGTGATGCTAAAAATAAAATCATTAAGTTATGGATATAGCGGTGTACAAATAGATACCGTAAAACGGTTGATGGATATGTACAATGCCGATGTATTTCCGGTTATATATACCCAAGGCTCTTTAGGTGCAAGTGGCGATTTAGCACCCTTATCGCATTTAAGTTTACCCCTTATTGGAATGGGAGAGGTTTGGCACCAAGGTGAAAAAATGCCCTCAAGCGAAGCGTTAAAAAAGTTTAACTGGCAACCCATAGAACTAAAGAGTAAAGAAGGCTTAGCGTTAATTAATGGTACACAATTTATGAGTGCTTATGGCTTACATAGTTTAGTACAAGCAGATAGATTGGTAAAATGGGCAGATGTTATTGCAGCAATTTCCATAGATGCGTTTGATTCCACACTAGAACCTTTTAACGAAAAAATACATAGCATAAGAAACCACAATGGTCAGGTAGAAACTGCTGCAAAAATTAGAGCCCTATTAAATGGAAGTGCAATATCTACCCAACAAAAAAATCAAGTACAAGATCCGTATAGTTTTAGATGTATACCTCAAGTACATGGGGCTACAAAAGATACGGTAAATTATGTGCAAGGTATTTTTATTAAAGAAATAAATTCAGTTACAGATAACCCCAATATTTTTCCGGAAGACGATTTAATTGTAAGTGGCGGAAATTTTCACGGACAACCCTTAGCGTTAGCGTTAGATTTTTTATGTATTGCCATGAGTGAGTTGGCAAGTATTAGCGAAAGAAGAACGTATCAATTAATTAGTGGGCAACGAAATTTACCTTTATTTTTAGTAAAAAATGTCGGGTTAAATAGCGGTTTAATGATTCCACAATACACTGCTGCTGGTATTGTTAGCGAAAACAAACAATTGTGTACACCAGCTAGTGTTGATAGTATTTCATCAAGTAATAATCAAGAAGATCATGTAAGTATGGGTGCTAATGCTGCAACTAAATGTAAACGAGTTATAGATAATGTAGAAAAAGTGTTGGCCATCGAACTATTAACGGCAATACAAGCATTGGAGTTTAGGAGGCCGTTAAAATCATCTCCCCAAATAGAGGAAATAGTTACTGCGTTTAGAAAACAAGTAAGTTTTAACGAACAAGATAGAATTTTGCATGATGATATGATAGAAGCAGTAAAATTTTTACAAAAATAATTTACCACAGATTACACAAATTATCACAGATGTATTTTTATTTTTGAAAATCTGAGTAATCTGTGGCTGAAAAAAATAATATATGAGCTACAATCCAATAAAATACAAAACGCCAACAGGCACAACACTTAATTGCAAAGGCTGGGTGCAAGAAGCCGCATTAAGAATGTTATTGAATAATCTTGATCCTGAAGTTGCAGAACGGCCAGAGGAATTAATTGTGTATGGAGGCAGAGGAAAAGCAGCCCGAAATTTTGAAGCGTTAGACAACATCATAGCATCGTTAAAAATTTTAGAGGAAGATGAAACGCTTTTAATACAAAGTGGTAAGCCTGTAGGTATTTTAAAAACACATAAAGATTCGCCAAGGGTATTGTTAAGTAACAGTCAGCTTGTACCCAACTGGGCTAATTGGCAACATTTTGATGAGCTAGAAAAAAAAGGCTTAATGATGTATGGCCAAATGACTGCCGGAAGCTGGATTTATATAGGAAGCCAAGGTATTGTGCAAGGCACTTACGAAACCTATGGAGCAATTGCAACAAAACATTTTGGCGGAACGTTGCGTAATACGCTAAATGTAACTGCAGGGCTTGGCGGTATGGGTGGTGCACAACCATTAGCCATTACAATGAACGAAGGTGTAGCCTTAGTTGCAGAAGTGGAAGAATGGAGAATAGATAAACGTATTGAAACAAAATATTTAGATGAAAAGTATACAGATATTGATGAAGCAATTGATGCGGCATTAAAATATAAAGCTGAAGGTAAAGCAGTAAGCATTGGAGTTTTATGTAATGCTATTAACTTACTGCAACGCTTACTCGAAAGAAATAATATACCAGATACTCTTACAGATCAAACATCTGCACACGACCCATTAATTGGTTATATACCACATAGTTTAACTAACGAACAAGCTAATATATTAAGGGAAGCCGATAAAGGCAACTATTTGCAATTAAGCTATTCCAGTATGTATTTGCATGTACAATTAATGTTGCAATTAATGGATAAAGGAGCCATTACATTTGATTATGGAAATAACTTACGAGCCAGAGCAGATGAATATGAAAAAATTCAGTTGTCAGTGGTGAATAAAGAGTCGAAAGTCACTAACCATTCACTATTCACTCCCCACCGCTGTTTTGCTTTCCCTGGCTTTGTACCTGCATACATACGCCCTTTATTTTGCGAAGGAAAAGGACCCTTTAGGTGGGCAGCACTTAGCGGCGACCCTAACGATATTGCCTTAACAGATGAAGTAATGATGAATCTTTTTCCTGAAAATACAGGAATGCTACGTTGGATGAAAATGGCAAAAGAAAAAATTGCTTTTCAAGGATTACCCGCACGTATTTGTTGGATAGGGCAGGGCGATAGAGAAAAAGCTGGGCTTGCATTTAACGAACTAGTACGCACAGGCAAAGTAAAAGCCCCCATAGTAATTGGTAGAGATCATTTAGATACTGGTAGCGTAGCCTCTCCCAATAGAGAAACTGAAGCGATGTTGGATGGTAGCGATGCTGTTGCCGATTGGCCAATATTAAATGCACTAGTAAATACTGCAGGTGGGGCAAGTTGGGTAAGCCTACACCACGGTGGTGGGGTAGGAATGGGGTACAGCATACATAGTGGTATGGTAATAGTGGCAGACGGTACACCAGATGCTGCGGCTAGGCTTAGCCGTGTGTTATGTAACGATCCTGGTATAGGTGTAATACGCCATGCCGATGCTGGGTATACCATTGCAAAAGATACGTTAGCAAAAAATGGATTAGATTATAAGGAAAGATTGAAGTAATTTTTTCTTGTTCATTTCAACTTCTATAGCATCACTTTAATTAGCGTGTGAATAACCAAAAAATTATGCAAAATCAATTTTTACTTTATGGAGCAAATGGCTATACAGGTCAATTAATTGCCAAACTTGCTGCTAAATATAACCTACAACCCATACTTGCTGGCAGAACAGAGGAAGCTATAAAGCCTATGGCTGAAGAGTTGCAGCTGCCCTACGTAGTTATTGATTTAAATGATACTGAAAAATTAGAAACTGCATTACAACAAGTAAAAGTTGTACTTCATTGTGCTGGGCCATTTTGCCAAACTGCTAAGCAAATGATAACGGCATGTTTAAAAACGGGTGTACATTATTTAGATATTAACGGCGATGTAAGTGTGTTTGAATATTTAAAAACATTTGATACAAAAGCCAAAGAAAAAAATATAATGGTAATGCCTGGCGTTGGGTTTGATGTTGTACCAACCGATTGTATTGCACTGCAATTAAAAAATAAATTACCCAATGCTACTCATTTAAAATTAGCATTTATATCTGTTAATGGGGGCTTATCGCATGGTACTGCAATTACCATGGCTAGCAAAATTGGCGAAGGTGGTTGTGTAAGGGAAAATGGCATGATTAAAAGAACACCGCTTGGTCACAAATGGATGTGGTTAAATTTTGGTGAGCAAAAATTATTTGTAATGACTATTCCTTGGGGCGACATTTCTACTGCACATTTTACCACAGGTATTTTGAATATTGAAACCTACACAGGCATAAAACCCAAAATAGTTAACATTTTAAAATTTCAATGGGCATTTAATTGGTTATTACGTACAAGATTTATTCGTAATATTATTAAGAAAAAAATAAAAGCAAAACCTACCGGACCAAGTGATGAACAACGTTTAAAAAGTAAAAGTTTAGTTTGGGGAGAGGCAACTAATTTAGCTGGCGAAAAAGTAACGGCAAGTATAAGTTGCTTAGATGGATATTCCTTAACAGCTCATAGTAGCTTGATAATTGTACAAAAAATACTTATGGGCAATTTTAAAATTGGTTACCAAACTCCGGCATTAGTATATGGCGAAAACCTAATTTTTGAGTTGCCTAAAACCCATAAACTAAGTTAATAAGTACAGGTGTAATGTTGTAATTAGCCGCTTCTAAAAAAGCCCTTCGCCCCTTTATCAGTAATAGTTTATACAAAATTATGGATAAATAAATCTGCAAGAAAATTAGCAAATCGTTTAAAATCTTGCAGATTTGTATCATGCTAGCAAAGCAAAAAAACGATGCACAAATTGGTTTTTACAGCAGTTTTGAAGAACAGTTAAATCATTCACATCCACTTTAGATTTTAGCAAACAGGATTGATTGGAATGTTTTGAAGATGCTTTTAAAAAACATTATAGTGCTACACAAGGCAAGCCAGCCAAGTGAATTGATTTTAAAAATAAATAAATTGGTTTGCTTTTTGCTACAATTTTTTTGATAGGGGTTAGTTAATTAGTTATTAATATATTAATGACTGTCATTTTGTATTGACGGTATTTTTAAATCCTTACTTAGTAAAAAAATTAAAACTATTGTATATAAAAAAAAGCTGCCTTTTAAGACAGCCTCTTTCGTACTAAAATCATTGTTGCAATTAGTAGGTATTATTTATGTAATTCAATTTTCTTTACAAAATTAGCTTTTGGTTGTGCACCTACTAATTTATCAACTACTTCGCCATTTTTTACAAATAAAATAGCTGGTATACTTGTAATGCCGTAGGTAGTAGATATTTGTGGATTATTATCAACATTAACCTTACCAATATTTACTGTACCAGCATAGTCCTTTGCTAATTCTTCAATTACTGGGCCAATTGCACGGCAAGGGCCACACCATTCTGCCCAAAAATCAATTACATTTAATTTATTACTTTCTAAAACATCTGTTTTAAAGTTTGCGTCTGTAAATTCTAAAGCCATAATAATATTATTTTATTTTTATTGTAGTTGGCAAATTTACAACCAATACTTATAATGTGCATTAAGGACATATCCACATTATGTTAATGTGCCAAAGAGGCTTTTTTGTATGCCACGTATCCACAGAATATAAAAAAGGCGGAATTCGCGAAGAAGAAAATGAAAACCAAAGAGACGGAGAGTAAATTGAATTATTGTTGTGTCTGTACTGTAAAAACTACCTAAAATGCCACGGAGGCAACGAAAAAGGAATTTTTAGTTTGAATTGTTTAATTTCTATTTTAGTGATTTTCAACTGCCAACTGAAAACTGCTAACCCGTCAAAACACTAACCTCCAAATCTTTATGTTCATTTAAAAATATAGCCATATCATCGTTCATGGTAAAACCACTTTCTAAAGTGTATAAACCAACTTTTAGGTTATGGCGACTTTCTTTTATATTAAATTTTAACGACGTTTTTCCAGGATGCTCTTTAATGTTATTATCTACAAAATCTATGAGGGTTTCATTAATAAATTGGGGCTCAATATCAATAACTACTTGTTTGGTTAAGGCTGATTTTATGGTTTCTAACAAATGAAGTTTGCCCAATTTAAATTCGTATTGATTGCTATTGTATCTTGTTTTAAAACCACCTTCAAGTAGTACTATAATGCCTTTTTCTAAATAGTTGGTGTAGCGTACATAATCTTCACTCCACAAAAAGAATTCGCTTTTACCACTGTAATCTTCAATGGTTAAAATGCCAAAGTTTTTACCCGTTTTGGTAAGCCTATGTTGTACATCTATAACTAAACCTGCTAATCTAAATTGCTTTGCAGGGTTTGTTATAGTGTTTACAGCATTTTTATATTCTGTAAAATCTGCAAGGGATGAAATATTGTAATGGCGCATTTCAAATTTGTAATTATCTAGCGGATGTCCACTCATATACATACCCGTAACTTCTTTTTCAAAATCTAATTGTTGTATAAGCTGCCAAGGCTCACAAGGCAATAATTTTGGCGGCACAATATCGGGCATTACCATATCGCCAAATAAGGTGTTGGTAGAGGATGCCGAATTTGTTTGATACACACTTCCAAATTTTATTACTTTTTCCAACGCCACCACATCGCCAGGGGCTTGATAAAAATATTGAGCTCTATGCCAAGCCTTAAAACAATCAAAAGCACCTGCATACACCAAACTTTCTAACGACTTTTTATTTACCGTACGTTGATTAACTCGTTTTACTAAATCAAAAATATCTTTAAAATGCCCATGTTTATCTCGTTCAATAATTACATCTTCAATAGCTTTTTCGCCAACGCCTTTTAAGCCGCTAAATCCAAAGCGTATTTCTCCTTTTTTATTTACTGCAAATCCATTTTGGCTTTCATTAATATCTGGTCCCAATACTTTTAAGCCCATGCGTTTGCACTCTTCCATAAAAAAAGTAATCTTATCAATACTACCAGAGTGGTTTAACACCGCCGCCATATATTCGCTAGGGTAGTGGGCTTTTAAATATGCTGTTTGGTAGGCCACAAAAGCATAACAAGTACTATGACTTTTATTAAAAGCATATTGAGCAAAAGCTTCCCAATCGGTCCAAATTTTTTCTAGTTTTTCTAGCGGATGATTTTTTGCAGTTGCTCCATCTACAAATTGTGTTTTCATTTTATTGAGCACCGAAATTTGTTTTTTACTCATTGCTTTACGCAACACATCAGCATCTCCTTTACTAAAACCTGCTAGCTTTTGCGATAGCAACATCACCTGCTCCTGATACACCGTAATGCCATACGTTTCTTTTAAGTGCTCTTCCATATCTGTCAAATCGTACTGCACTTGTTTTTTGCCGTGTTTACGGTCAATATATTCAGGAATATAACTCATAGGGCCTGGCCTGTACAAGGCATTCATGGCAATTAAGTCATCAAATTTATCGGGCTTAAGTTCTCGTAAATATTTTTGCATACCTGGGCTTTCAAACTGAAACGTTCCATTTGTATCGCCATGTTGGTAAAGCTTGTAGGTTTGTTCATCATCTAACGGAATGGTATCTATATCAATAACTACACCGTGGTTTTGTTTTATTAAACGAAGAGCAGTTTTTAAAATGCTAAGGGTTTTTAACCCTAAAAAGTCCATTTTAATTACACCAGCTTCTTCAATACTATTTCCTTCAATTTGTGTTAGCCATAATTCACTTTCTTTGCTGGTGGCAACAGGTAAAAGTTCGGTTAAATCTTTTGGTGCAATGATAATGGCAGAGGCATGAATACCTGTATTACGAACAGAACCTTCCAATATTTCTGCTTCATGCAAAATGGTACTTAATAAATCTTTTCGGTTGTAAATTTCTCTTAGCTTTTTTACATTTTCTACATCATCAGCTTGTAAGGCTTCTTTTTCCTCTAACGATTTTTCGCCTGTTGTGTTGGTTGAAGCATTGGCTTCTTTTATGGTGTAGGGAGCATGCAATAAACGTTTCAAATTAATGCCCGGTCGTTCTGGTACTAATTTAGATAAGGCTCTACTTTCTGCCAGCGGCAAATCCATTACTCTGGCAACATCGGCAATGCTACTTTTAGCAGCCATAGTACCGTAAGTAATAATTTGTGCCACCTGATTTTTCCCGTATTTCTGTACTACATAATCTATTACTTTTTGTCGTCCATCATCATCAAAATCCGTGTCAATATCGGGCATGCTCTTACGCTCTGGATTTAAGAAACGTTCAAAAAGCAAATTATACTTTATAGGATCTATATTGGTAATGCCAATGCAATACGCTACTGCACTACCTGCAGCACTACCACGGCCCGGGCCAATAAATACGCCAATATCTCTGCCATGTTTTATAAAATCGCTTACTATTAAAAAATAACCAGCAAAGCCCATTTTTTTAATAACGCCTAGCTCAAATTGTAAGCGTTCCTCTGCCTCTGGCGTAAGAATTTTGTACCGTTCTTTTGCACCACTCCATGTTAAGTGTTCTAAATAGTCATCTTGTGTTTTGTAGTTTGCTGGTACTTCAAAAAAAGGCAATAAAATTTCTTTTTTTAAATTAAGTAAATCAATCTTATCAACTATTTCGTTTGTGTTATCAATGGCTTGTGGTAAATCTGCAAATACTTGTGACATTTCCTCCGTCGTTTTTAAATAAAACTGATCGTTAGGAAAAGCAAAGCGTTTGTTTTTTGCATACACATCATCATCGGTAAACTCACGTAGGGCAGGGGTTGCTTGTTTTTCGCCGGTGTTTATGCACAATAAAATATCGTGGGCATTAAAATCTTTTTGATCTACATAATGGCTATCGTTACTGGCAATTACTTTTACATTGTATTTTTTTGCAAATTTTAAAAGTACTTCGTTTACTTTTTCTTGATCAGGTATGCCATGCCGTTGTAACTCTACATAATAATCTTCTTGAAAAATATTTAGCCACCATTTAAACTCATTTTCGCCTTCGGCTTCGCCTTTTTTTAAAATAGTTTGCGGTACTAATGCCCCTAAACAACAAGTGGTAGCAATTAAACCTTGGTGGTATTTATGAATAAGCTCCTTATCTATACGAGGGTATTTACTGTACATCCCCTCTATATAACCTAGCGATGTTAGCTTAACTAAGTTTTTATAGCCTTGTTCGTTTTTTGCTAATAATATTTGATGATTTCGAGGGTCCTTTTCCTCTTTACTAAATGTTTTACGATGCCTATCGCTTGTAATATAAAACTCACAGCCAACTACTGGTTTTACTTTTAAAGTACCATCAGCATTTTTATTATAATCGCTGTAAGCTTCCTTTACAAACTCAAAAGCGCCAAACATATTTCCATGGTCGCTAATGGCTAAGGCTGGCATTCCATCGGCAATGGCTTTTTTATATAGGTTTTTAATAGATGCTGCGCCATCTAACAAAGAAAATTGTGTGTGAACGTGCAAGTGAGAAAATTTCATATCCTAAACCCCAAAAAGGCCTTTTTTTGATTGTTTCGTTTTAAAAATCATGCTAATCATCAAACTTACAAATCTTAATGCTCTTATAAAAAAATAGTTATTCAATTGGTTATTAATTAAGTAGAATTGGATTGTAGCATACATCTCTTTAGCATTTACTCCTTAATAACCAATTGTTTACATTTGAGGGTTGCATTTTAAGGTTTTGTGACTTACCTTAGCAACGCATAAGAAATTTATTTATTTACTAGTTTGTACAACAAGACAGATAGAAAGTTAAAAGCTAAACAAAAGAAGTAACGACACAAAGATGATTGAGCGAATACAAGGTTAAGTAGTACATACGCCTAAACCCCCAAGTTTACGTATGAAAAACTTATTTATTGTTGCTGTCTTAATTGGACTATTTTCAGCAACACCAATTGATTCCATAGCACAAAAATCTTTAAATTCTATACAGGTTATTGAAGTGCCAAAAACCCCAAAAAAGGTAAAATTTATTGATGCTATAGAAGTTTTACGTGACTTCAAAGCTGTTGAAGCGGTTGAGGTTACACCAATACCTTCTTCCTCTAAAATAAATACACTTACATCAAAAGTTAGTGAGGTTAAAGATGTTATTGAAACATGTACTCCTTTGCAGTTTAAATTTGCACAAATGATGAATGTAGAGGTAGAAACAATGACCAATACCAAATTACTAAATTTTATAGATGAGTGGTGGGCTACTCGTTACCGTTATGGCGGCACTACAAAAAAAGGAATTGATTGTAGTAGTTTAACCGGAACATTACTTAAAGATGTTTATGGTGTTAGTGTGCCACGCACAGCAAGGGAACAATATAGAGTATCTACCAAACTTAAAAGAGAGGAGCTAATAGAAGGTGATTTTGTTTTTTTTAATACAAGAGGAGGTGTAAGCCATGTAGGGATTTACTTAGCGAATGGTTATTTTTTACATAGTAGTGTACATAGTGGCGTTACCATTAGTAGTTTAAATGAAACCTATTATAGCAAAAAGTATATTGGTGGAGGAAGACCAACAACAGAAAAAGAAGAAATAATTGAAGAATAAAGTAAACTTAAAATAGTTTTGATAAGAGCGGCTAAAAACGCTCTTTTTTTATGCCTATTTTTTTAAGTAGGGTTTGCCAAACCGGCATAATATCTGGCGATAGCTTTAATAGCAATGTACCACTACCATACAGCCCAATAAAGCATAAACTACGTACTACCAGCCAACTAAAACCTTGCTGATTATTAAATAGAAAATGAGTAATATAAAAACTTGCTACACCTAATAAAATTGTATAAATAGTTTCCTTAGTAAAAGGCTGTAACTTGAATTTTTTTAGCAAGAAAAAATAACGAATTGCATTGTAAATAGTAAACGAAATTAAATTGGCAATGGCGGGGCCTATAATACCCATTTTTTTTGTGAGATAATAATTGAGCGGTAGGGTTATTACAATTAAAATAATACCTGTAAAAAATTCGAAGCGCCAAAAGGTAGATGTACCAATGATTTGAGCATTTACACCTGAACCCATATCTATAATTTTCATTAGGCCAATAAAAAAGAAAACCCAACGAGCATCTAAGTATTGATTTTGAAGTTTAAAGGTAAAAACACCATCTGTAAAATTTAACCATATTAACGAAAAAACAGCCACAGCAAACACTAGCATATTAATAGAGGAGCGATGGTAAATGGTATTAATTTTCTCTAGTTGTTTATCTTTCCAAGCTCGGGAAAGTGTAGCAACAGATGATGATACTATACCACGTTGGGGAGCCTGTATTAAACTTGCCATATTTTGTGCCAAAGAATAAACACCTGCTAGTGCAAGTCCATCTGTTAATACAGATGCTATAACAATGGTATCAAACACAGCGGCTAAAGTGTACACTAAAGATCCTCCGTAAACAAAACTGGATAGGGTTAAAATTTTACTAAAGAATTTTTTTGTAACTCTGCTTTTGGTAAACGTAAAATGAACTTGCTTTTTTACAATTAAATTTATTATTAAAATAGCAGCAATGGCTAAATATAAAAAGGAATAAATTTTAATAAACAAATCAAACTTGGTAAGCAGTCCTGTAAAAACTAACACAATTAAAATTGTGGTAAATAACCTAAACTGTACCTCTTTTAAATAATTTGTTAATACCGATTTTTTTAGTTGCCAAGCATAGGCTTCAAAAATAGTGTATAAACTAAATCCTAAACCAAACGGAAAAACCCAATGATAATAAGTTATTAATAAAGAGGAGTTTGCACTAAATTTCCGTATCACTAAATCTTTAAAAAAAATACCACCAATAAGCACAATACAAAAACCAATTAAGGAAAGTAATAAAGCCCAGGTAAATAAATCATTTTTTTTATTCTCAAGATTATCTTTATAGTAAGGATAAAATTTATAAATGTAGGCACTCATGCCTAAGTTGCCAAAGGATTGTATTATGGTGGCTAGTGCAATAAAAATATTTGTTAATCCATATTGTTGTGGTGTAAAACCACCTTTCATAGTAAATAAATACGTATTTAGCAAGCCAATAGCAAAGCCCATGTATACAATACCCGACGAAATAATGCTTTGCCTTCGTAATTGACTCATAGTGCTATTTGGTGCTAAATTAGATTATTTTTTAAAGAGGGTAATTAAAAGCGAACTAAAATAGATAAAATAATATTTTTTAACAGTTTGATATTTTATAGAGGTAGTGCAAGTTGAAGAATGTCAGCCTGAGCTTGTCGAAGGCGGGGCCACTTATTTTTTAGGTTTTGCTAATTGTTTTATTTGTTCCCAATCGTCTACAAATAATGCTTCTTTCTTTTTTCTTGACCACCCCTTTAATTGCTTTTCCCAAGCAATTGCTTGGCTGATATCTTCAAATCGTTGAAAATATTTTAAAATTACTGGCTTCTTTTTAAAAGTATAGGCCAAAGTATTTTCTCCATTATTATGCTCCCAAATTCTTCTCTCTAAATCGTTGGTTACTCCAGTGTAATAACTTTTATCGCTACACTCTAAAATGTAAACAAAATAGTTATGTGCAATTTTCATTTTGTAGGATATATTTTTTGGGAATTAACCGCCTTCGACAAGCTCAGGCTGACAACTTTTAAGTTTATAAATTTTTACTCTACCTTTTTTGTTTTTATATAAAAATTTTCATCAACACTAAAACTATTGTCACCCTCTGGATAAATGCTTAACAATTTCCATTCTTCGGTAGGTTTTATCCAACGTTCGCCTTTAAAATTAATTTTTAGTGGAAGATCAAACCCTTTTATACAATTGGTGTATCTATATTCTACCTTAAATCCATCTTGTTTATACTCCAATACAGGTATTTGTGCTGTGCGTAAATACTGGTCGAATACTTTATTGAAATTTTGTTTACTTTTTTTACTTATGTACTTTTCTACTTGTTCGGTGGTAACGGTTTTCAACCCAAAGTCTTTATTTAAACCTCGTAAAATTTGCCTAAATTTTTCATCATCATTTATTACTTGCCGTATTGTGTGTAACATATTACCTGCTTTGGGGTACATATCGCCGCTACCTTCTTTATTTACATTATAGGGGCCAATAATAGGTCTGTCGTTTTGTATGCCTTTTCTAGTGCCAATGCAGTATTCGTTACCAGCTTTTTTACCAAACCAATAATCGGTAAAAAGCGTTTCGCTATAATTGGTAAAACCTTCATGCACCCACATATCTGCAACATCTTTTGTAGTTATGTTATTGGCAAACCATTCATGTCCACTTTCATGCACAATAATAAAATCCCATTTTTTTCCCCAACCTGTACCACTTAAATCCCTTCCTAAATAGCCATTTTGATATTTATTACCATATGCAATAGCACTTTGATGCTCCATGCCTAAATGTGGAGCTTCAACTAATTTGTACCCATCATTATAAAACGGGAATGCACCAAACCAATGTTCAAAAGCCTTCATCATTTTTGGAGCATCTGCAAATTGTTTTTTTGCTTTCTCCAAGTTTTCTTTCAACACCCAATAATGCATAGCTAAATTGCCTTTTTCACCTTTATATATTTCATTAAAATGTGCATACTTTCCTATGTAAGGAACTAAATTGTAGCTGTTAATAGGTAAGCTTACTAACCATTTGGAGGTTTTATAACCCTTGGATTTTGTTTCTTTTATTAATTTGCCATTTGCTACACCAACTAAACTATCTGGGTAAGTAATGGTAATACTAGCTCCATTATCTGGCTCATCGCTTTGATGATCTTTAACAGGATACCATACACTAGCACCTAAGCCTTGACAAGCAACGCTTACAAAAGGGCTACCATCGGCACTGCGTTTCCAAATTAAACCACCATCCCACGGTGGGCGCTTAGCTATTTGAGGTTTGCCGTGGAAGTAAATGGTTAAAATACTATAAGGCTCATCTTTTACAGTTTGGTCTAATTTTAAAAAATAAGCATCACCATCCTTTATATAATCAACAGCATATTCTGCACCGGTAACTTTACAATTTGGAATATGCATTTTAAAGCTATCTGCAATCATTGGTTCTTGTAAATCTACTTGTAAGGATGTGCCGTTTTTAAGCACTTTAAAACTTATTTTATTGTAGCCACTAATGGTGCTATCCTCAAAATTAAATTTCACATTCAAATCATATCGTTGTACATCCCACCAATCTCTGCTTGCACCATACGTACCACGTAAACTGTCCTTATGGGTAAACTTTTGAGGCTGTTGTAAAAGTTGTGCATTAATACAATTAAGCATTAAGAAGCAAGAATTAAGAATTATTACAATTTTTGCAAGGAACATCATATTTGTTTGTTTATAAATGCTAATTTAGTTTAGTTTTTTATCAAAAATGAACCGTTTAACAAATAAATATAATCTTATCAGCTTATCGCCTAATCGGCAATTATTTTTTTTACCACAGAACACCATAGGTTTTATTCACCAATTGGGAAAGATTAAATTATTTATCTCTTTGTTTTCAAGGCAAAAAAAAATATTAATTTTTCTCTGCGTCCTTGCGTCTCTATGGTTCCTTTCATCTTGCACCAATCATAAACACACCAACAAAAAAATATTTCATTACAACGAAAGTAGTGGCTTAGCTAGCTTAGATCCTGCATTTGCAAAAAATAAACAAGTAATGTGGGCTGTGCATCAAGTATACAATACGTTGATAGAAATTGATAGCACCATGCAAATGTCTCCCTCTTTAGCTAAACGATGGATGGTTAGCCCAGATAATAAAACATTTACCTTTTATTTACGAAATGATGTTTTTTTTACGAATGATGATTGCTTTAAAAATATCCCCAGAAAGTTAACGGCTAAAGATGTTGAATATAGTTTTTATAGAATAATTGATAAAGCTACAGCAAGCCCTGGTGCTTGGATTTTTAATAACCGAGTAGACAGTCTAGAACCCTTTAAAGCTATTGATGATACTACGTTTCAGCTAAAATTGCAAAAACCTTTTCAAAGTATTTTAGGTATATTAAGTATGCAATATTGTAGCATTGTTGCTAAAGAAGCGGTGGATTTTTATGAAAACGATTTTCGTAGGCATCCGGTTGGTACTGGCCCGTTTAGCTTTGTTACTTGGGAAGAAGGGCAGGCGTTGGTGTTGAAAAAAAATGAACATTATTTTGAAAAGGATGCTAATGGTAATCGATTACCCTTTTTAGACGGAATTAAAGTTAGTTTTTTTGATAGTAAAGCAACAGAATTTTTAGAATTTCAGCAAAACCGGTTAGATTTTATTGATGATATAGATGCTAGCTTTAAAGATGAACTATTAACTAAAACCGGTAATTTAAAAGCCAAGTGGCAAGGTATAATTGAGTTACAAAAACAACCTTATTTAAACATTGAGTATTTGGGTATTTTGGTAGATGAGCAAAATGAGTTAGTAAAAAATTCTCCCTTAAAACAAAAAAAAATACGGCAGGCTATTAACTATGGTTTTGATAGAAAAAAGATGATGTTGTATTTGCGGAATAGTATTGGTATTGCTGCAGAAAGTGGTTTTGTTCCTTGTGGTTTACCCAGCTTTGATTCTGTTACAATAAAAGGCTATTCGTTTAATACAGCAAAAGCTAAAGTATTATTAGCGGAAGCAGGCTTTGCAAATGGCAAAAATTTACCTACAATAAAATTATTAACCATACCAATTTATGGCGATTTGGGTAGTTATATTGCAAACGAGTTAAAACAAATTGGTATTAACATTCAGGTAGAGGTTATTCAAAAAAGTTTGTTGATGGAACAAATGGCAAAAGGTACGGCAGCCTTTTTTAGAGGCAGTTGGATAGCAGATTACCCAGATGCTGAAAATTATTTAAGTGTTTTCTATAGCAAAAATCCAGCTCCACCTAATTATACCAGGTATAAAAATAGTTTGTATGATGCATTGTACGAGAAATCGTTAGCCGAAAAAAATGATACCCTCAGGTATAAGTTATACCAGCAAATGGATAAGTTAATAATTGAAGATGCCCCCATTGTGCCACTCTGGTATGATATGGCAATTCATTTAGTACATTCAAACATAAAAAACTTTCCACCCAATAGTTTAAATTTATTGGAGTTAAGAAGAACAAAGAAAACCCCCTAAATCCACTAAAAGAGGGATTTTGGTTTAAAATTTGTCTTTGCCTTTATTTATAAGTCAATACTTAGCATTTATAATGCAAAAACGTACAATTCCCATTAGGGTTTTTTGGTTTTTAATTTATCCTTAAAAACCTTTTGAAACTTATCTAACTTAGGTTGTATAACCATTTGACAATAACCCTGTTCGCTATTATTGTTATAATAATTTTGGTGGTAATTTTCTGCAGCATAAAACACATCAAGCTTCTCTAAAGTAGTCACAATTGGGTTATTAAAAGCCCCACTTTTATTTAACTCCACTATATATTTTTCTGCTTTTGTCTTTTGTTCCTCACTATTATAAAAAATTACACTACGGTATTGTGGCCCAGCATCTCCGCCTTGGCGGTTAAGTGTTGTTGGGTCGTGTACTTGCCAAAACACTTCTAATAATTCATCAAAACTAATTTTAGTTTTATCGTAAACAATAGATAAACACTCTGCATGTCCTGTTGTTTTGCTACAAACTTCTTCGTAGGTAGGGTTTTTTACATGTCCGCCGCTATAGCCACTCGTAACTTTCTCTACACCTTTTAATTGCTGAAAAATAGCCTCGGTACACCAAAAGCATCCAGTACCAAAGGTGGCTGTATCTAACGAAACGCCAGCAGCAGTAGTAGTTTCAGTATTACTAGTAGTAATTGAATTATCCATTGATTTATTTTTTGTGGATGATTGATTTTGTGCACAAGAACTTAACGCAAAAAAGCTAATGGTGCTAAAAATAAAAGATTTTATCATGGTTTGTTTTTTCTATTTATGCATAGCGTAGTATAATAGTTTTATTAACAAAATTGCATAACAAAGGTTTAACAAAATTGTTATAACACTATAATGACCAATTTTATCCGAAATTTACATTTTAAAAACAACTAACATTTGAAATTTTTTCCAGAATCAACCTTAGTACAATTAGAATACGAAAAAGTTAAAGTCCTTTTATCTAACCATTGTAAAACCGAGTTTGGCAAAGCCAAATGTGCTGCATTACGCATACATACCAAAAAAGAATTCATTGAAACAGAATTAAGGCAAACAAATGAGTACAAACTAATTACTCAAAGCGGACAAGTTTTTCCAAACGATTTTGTAGCCAATATTGCTAAAGAATTAAAATTGTTAAGTATACAAGGTGCCGTTTTAAGTGGCGAACAGTTTTTATTAATAAAACGCCTTACCCAAAATACAAACAATATTTTTAGATGGTTTGATGCTGAAAAAAGGCAGGCCTATGGTGCCTTAGCAAAAGTTATAAATGATACCTATTACGAAAAAGCTATTCCACAATTAATTGATGAAGTTTTAGATGAAACAGGTAATGTAAAAGATAATGCAAGTGAAGAGTTGTATAAAATACGCATGAGCTTATATAAGCGTAGAAATGAGTTAAGACGCCTATTTGATAAAATTGTAAGCAAATTAAATAAGCAAGGGTACCTTACAGATATTGAAGAAAGTTTTATGAATGGTCGGAGAGTATTAGCAGTATTTGCCGAACAAAAAAGACAAATAAAAGGCGTTTTACATGGCGAAAGCGATAGCCGCCGTACTACTTTTATTGAGCCAGAGGAAACAACAGAACTAAACAACGAAATATTTTCTTTAGAGCATGAGGAGAGTAGGGAGGTTTATAAAATTTTACGAATACTTACTAAAAACATTGGCGTTTATGCGGCTGTGTTAAAAACCTATTTTGATATTGCTGGTGAGTATGATTTTATTCAAGCAAAGGCAAAATTGGCCATAGAAATGGGAGGTAATTTTCCTCAAATTTTTGATAAAGCACATATACAGTTAATAGATGCTTATCACCCCTTACTTTTTTTATACAACAAAGTAAATAATAAGCCAACTATACCGGTAACCCTAACCTTAAATGAAAAACAACGGATATTGGTTATTAGTGGTCCAAATGCAGGGGGTAAAACTGTTACACTTAAAACAGTGGGTTTATTGCAATTAATGGTGCAAAGTGGTTTATTAGTGCCTGTACACCCCGATAGTGAGATGGGTATTTTTAAGCAAATTATGATTCATATTGGCGATACCCAAAGCTTAGAGTTTGAGTTAAGTACCTATTCCTCTCACTTAAAAAATATGAAGCATTTTATGGAAAATGCAAATGGAAAAACCTTGTTTTTTATAGATGAATTAGGTAGCGGAAGCGATCCAAACTTGGGAGGTGCCTTTGCAGAGGTAATAATGGAGGAGCTAGCCTTTAAACATAGTTTTGGTATTGTAACCACACATTATCTTAACTTAAAAGTAATGGCTAATAAAGTGCCAGGTATTATAAACGGGGCTATGCAGTTTGATGAAAAGAATTTATTACCTATGTATAAATTAATTGTAGGAAAACCAGGTAGTTCTTACACTTTTTCTATTGCAGAACGTATTGGGTTAGATAAAAAATTAATTACAAAAGCAAAGGCGTTAGTTGATGAAGACCATTTTACATTAGATAAATTACTGAATAGAACCGAGCAAGACTTACAACGAATTGATAAAGATAAAAGCGAATTGCAACAGCTTTTAAAAGAAAATGAACGGCTTAAAAAGGAAATGCAACAAGTGTTAAACAAAGAAAAACATTTGCAAGAAGTTGAAAAATTAATGCATCAAAATAAAATAAGCGAAGATAAATTTAGCTATTTAAAAGATATGGAACGCCGCCTTAAAGCCATGGTTATTGAGTGGCGAAAGGCCGAGGATAAGGATAAAGTGGTAAAAATGATTCATGCCTTACTTTTTAACCAAAAAGAAAAAATAGTAGCCGAAAAACAACAAAAAAAATTAAATGAAAAGTTTATAGAAATAGGCGGAGATATTAAAATAGGTGCAAAAGTAAAGATGAAACAAAACCGCCAAATAGGTATTGTAAAAGAAATAAAAGGCAAAAAAGCCATACTTCAAGTTGGTGTAATGCCTATTACCGTTGACTTACAGGATTTAGTAGTCGTAAAAGACAAAGTGGTAGAATAAATTAGTTTCCTCATTTTTTTGGGTTGAGTTTTTTCAAAACGTATCTTTGCCATGGAGAGCTGGCAGAGTGGTCGATTGCGGCAGTCTTGAAAACTGTTGACTGTTACAGGTCCTGGGGTTCGAATCCCTAGCTCTCCGCTAAAACTAGTCGTTCCATAAAAATTGGAACGACTTTTTATTTTATCTTCATTATCAAATGAAACATCTTTCTACTTTAAATAAATATTTTTGGAAATATAAATGGCTTTTTGGTTTAGGTATTTTATTTGTTGTGCTAACAAATTATTTTAGAATTTTAGCTCCACAGCTCACTGGCTATATTGTAAATAGTGTTGTACATAGCATAAGCGGAAAAACAACTAGCCTAAATATTTCTAGTTATGATTATTCCGTAAAAACATTAATTGCATATTTCAATCAATCTACCACCAATAAAGTGTTACTTACCGGCGTTGCACTTTTATTATTAGCCATTATCAGTGGCTTTTTTATGTTTTTAATGCGCCAAACATTAATTGTAATGAGCCGCCATATTGAGTATGATCAAAAAAATGAAATATACAAACAATACCAAAAATTAGATGCTACGTTTTACAAAACAAATTTTACAGGCGATTTAATGAACCGCATTAGTGAAGATGTAAGCCGTGTAAGAATGTATACAGGGCCAGCATTAATGTACTTTATTAATCTAGCAGCAGTTATAGGTTTTAACGTTTTTTTTATGTTAAAAAGTAGCCCAAAACTAACCGTTGTGGCACTTGCCCCACTACCTATTTTAGCTATTACTATTTATTTTATAAATAGCATTATAAATAAAAAAAGCGAAAAAATACAATCCTTACTTAGCTCCTTAACTACCAATGCTCAAGAGTCCTATGCTGGTATAAGAGTTATTAAATCTTTCGGGCAAGAAAAAAATATGTTTAGCTTTTTCAAAAAAGATAGTGAGGAGTATATGGATAATGCCATTGGGTTAGCAAAAACAGAAGCTATTTATTTCCCTAGTATGGCATTATTAATTGGGCTTAGTACATTAATAACTATAATGGTAGGCGCTTTAGAAGTTGTACATAACCCAACCGATGCAAGTAAAGTGGGTACAATTGTAGAGTTTGTTTTATATATTCAAATGCTAACTTTTCCTGTAAGTGCTATAGGATGGACGGCCAGTATGACACAACGGGCAGCAGTATCTCAACGAAGAATAAACGAATTTTTACTACATGACTCTTTAACAAAAAATAAAAATAACAACCCACCTTTTACGCTAAAAGGATCTATTGAATTTAAACATGTAAATTTTACATACGCACATACAGGTGTGCAGGCAATTAAAAATTTTAATTTAAATATAAATAAAGGAGAAAAAATTGCCCTTATTGGTAAAACGGGTAGTGGCAAAACCACCTTAGCACAGCTGTTACTAAATATGTATCAACTTAATAGTGGAACAATATTGTATGATGGAGTGGATCTAGAAAAAATTAATAATGACGACTTACGAAATCAAATTAGCTATGTACCACAAGATGTTTTTTTATTTAGCGATAGCGTAAAAAATAATATAAGTTTTGGAGTTGAAAAGGCCGATTTTGAAACTATAAAAAAAGCTGCGCTACAAGCTAGTATACACCAAGAAATTGAAAAATTTGAAAAAGGTTACGAAACGCTAATAGGAGAGAGAGGCGTAACGTTAAGTGGTGGACAAAAACAACGCATTTCTATAGCCAGGGCTTTAATAAAACAACCTAAAATGGTAATTTTTGATGATTGCTTAAGTGCAGTAGATGCTAAAACAGAAAATGAGGTTATTGGCAATTTATATACGTATTTACAAGACAAAACTGCTATAATCATTACCCATCGGATTTTTTCTTTGTTTGATTTTGATAAAATTATTGTGTTAGATGACGGAGCTATTGTTGAACAAGGTAAACATAGTGAGTTATTAAAAAAGGAGGGGTATTATGCAAAAATGTATGGTATTCAACAACAACAATCAAATATTTAAGTGTCAAAATTTTGTCATTTAAAAAACAACTATATCTTTGCCTTTCAAAAATAGGAAAATCGTTAAAATTTAAAAAAATTAAAAGTGGCTTACGAAAACAACGACAATAGCGAAAAAAAAATGGAAAGCGTTTATAGTAAACGCATTAAAGCAGGAAAAAGACGTACTTACTTTTTTGATGTAAGAGAAACCCGTGGTAACGATTTTTATCTAACTATTACTGAAAGCAGAAAGCGTTTTGATAGTGATGGGTACGATAGACATAAAATCTTTTTGTATAAGGAAGATTTTAACAAATTTGTAAAAGGCTTAAGCGAAGCGGTGGATTATGTGAAGACGGAACTAATGCCCGATTTTGATTTTGATGCATTTAACCATGATACTCCATATGAAGGTGGTGAAGAAGGAGCAAGAGGCCCTATAAAAGCACAAACGGAAGAAATTACCACAATAACACCTTTAGAAGAAGCTACGGCAGACAATAAAGCAGCAGAAGTTGTACAAACTCCCACAGCTATTGATGAAACCCCCGCAGCACCAGTTGATAATGGTAGTACTGAGGAAGTGGATAAATGGTAAACTTTTTTACTCAAACCAACTGTATAAGAACCGCTTAATTTTTAGGCGGTTTTTCTTTTTGTAAATGGAGTTAATTTTTTATTATTGTTTCAACATTTATTAATTTACCTAATTCATTATATCCTTTTATACTAATCTTATAGCAGTTAGCAGCTTTAATTTTATCGGTATTAAAAGAAAAATTATTTTGATCTTTTAATAAAATAATAGATGGGTTCCAATATGCCGATTTGTATGCGTTTACATTTTTATCCTTTTCTGAAAAAAGAACTACGTTGTTGCCAAAGCCTTCATAATCAAATTCTTGTGGTTTTACTTTTTCAGGGGTGGGTTTAGACGTTAATTTATCTACACTAATTTTTGACTTATTTCCCTTTGTATATACTGCTAAAAGACCGCCAGGGTTAATCATACCTACCGTTATGTGCCCAACATCAAAAAATTTTACAAGAGCAATTTCGTCTACATTTAATTGGTCTAAGTCACTTAATCCTGCAGGTATTTCATCAATTGTAATACCTACAACCCAAGGTTGAGCGTTTTGCAAAGAGAAATTCCTTGTATTTACAAAATTTCCGTTTTGTACTTGAAGTATAAATACTCTATTTTTAACAAATTGTACTCCCCTCATTTTAGTATCATTAGGTGGATTATTAATATTGTCTATAAAAATGCTACTTTGAGTTGAGTAGATTCCTGTGGTAAATAAATCATTCACAACCTCTGCTTTGCTTTTTGGTTTTCCACCAGATTTTATTTTAACCTCATCTAATATTTTTGCTTTAGTAAGATTAGAATCAACCGAAACTGAAGTAATTACTATTTTATCTTTTAATATAAATCCGTAACCATACGTAAGTAACGAATCTAGCAAACTATTATTCTTATTTTCAGTAAGTTCTAAAGAACTAGCAAGCTCTTTGTTAGCTGTAGTGTAATATTTATAGGTAAATTTTTGAATGCCATAAAACACAAGTGAGTCTAAGGTAAACGATCCGTCTGGCTTTACTTTTGCAGTATATTTATAAACACTATCTAGGGTTTCATACAAAAAATTCAAAAACCCAGATCCATAAAATTTTTCTCCAGTAGGGTCAAATACTTTTCCTCTTATAATAGTTGCATAATCATCGGCAATTTTTGGAAAGTCCCTATTTTTAGCTTGTATTTTTAAATTAGGTTTAAGTATTTTATATGGGGCATTCATCGTACTATTCGGGTTAGGTGATAGTTGAAAAAAATCAATAATTTCTTCATTGCTAGTTGCATTAACATTAGCAGAATAAAAATAATCACCATCATCAGTAAGTATGGAATCTTTAGCATTTATTTTTTCAACAGAAACAGATAAATATTTATTTGCTTTTGAAGGAAATGAAATAGTTGCTTGCAAACTGTTATTTGTTGGTATAATTTCTTTAGTTAAAATAATGTCATCAAAATTATTTTTGTTTTGTACATAAATCGAAGTAGCCGAAACTACGTTCCTATCTTTATCTTGTAAAACAAGCCTAATAATACCAGTTGGTAATGATGCAATATTTACACCAGATGTAATGCTAGCATAGTTTTCAAACGAAAATGCAGCTTTATACACTTCACTATTATTTTGATAGACAACAACACTAAAAGAATCTTCCTTAGGCTGAATTTTATAGTTTTTTGTAAGCATAAAATTCAACACATTTTTTTCAAAAGAAACTTGCATATTTACCCCATTGCTATCTGGTTTTATCAAGGGATACAAAAACTTTTTATTGTTGATGCTTAACGTGTATTGTTGATTTTTTAGCGGTGTAAATGTAATTTTTGCAACTCCATTATTATCTGTTGTAAATCCTTTTAGTTGCTTATCATCTTTATCCGTTAGCGTTACATCACAAGGTGCTGGTAAACCATTGGAGAAGGCAGTTTTAATAAAAAATGTATTGGGTATATTACTTATCAATTTATTATTATCGTAAAAAATGTTGCAAAGGATAGGTAAATCATACACTCCGCTTTGTAAAGTGTTTACCATTAGTGGACTGCTTTTTATTATTTTATTATTAATCATATAGGGCGTAAACGCTTGTATGGAATAACTTCCTGCTTCTAATTCTTTTGGAATAGTAATAAAGCCGTTTGCACTTGAATTAAATAGGGGGTATTTTTCTTTTGAAAGAATTGTTCCTTTTTTATCTGTTAAAAGGATATACAAATTATGGTCATCCTCTATATGATTAATGTTGTTTATAACATAGTATTTAAAAGCTACAACCTCGCCAGCATTGCAGGTATTTTTGCTTAGGTGCAACAATAATTTCTGGGTAAGGTTTTTATCGGCAGTTACATTTTGTGCATTGCTAATCTTTATACAAAAAATCAATAAAAATAAAAGTGTCAGTCTAGTCATTCGTAAGTTCTTAGTACACAAGATTTTTTGTAATTGTAGAATTTAATATTAACTAATACCAATCTTTTATTAGAAGTAAAATAAATACTAATTGCATCATGTTAAAGTTAAACGATAAACTTTAGCGCATTTTCTTATAGCAATTTATTAATCCATTGGTTGAGGAATCATGTGTATTAACGAATTCATCACCATTTAATTCTGGTAATATATTCACTGCTAATACTTTACCAAGCTCTACCCCAAACTGATCAAAGCTGTAAATATTCCAAATTACACCTTGTACAAAAATTTTATGTTCGTATAAAGCAATTAATTCGCCAAGGGTAAAGGGTGTAATTTCTTTTATTAAAAAAGAATTAGATGGTCTATTGCCTTCAAAAACCCTGTAATTATTCTCATTATCTGAGCCATTCATTAAAGCCTCTGTTTGTGCAAAAAAATTGCTTAATAATTTTTGATGATGATCGCCAATAGAATTATGACTAATAGCAGTTGCAATAAAATCGGCAGGTATTTTTTGTGTACCTTGATGAAGTAGTTGATAAAAGGCGTGCTGCCCATTTGTACCCGGCTCACCCCAAATTATTGGACCGGTGGAGTAGGTTACCTTGTCTCCATTTCTATCTACATATTTACCGTTGCTTTCCATATTGCCTTGCTGAAAGTAAGCGGCAAAGCGATGCATATATTGGTCGTAGGGTAAAATAACTTCGCTCGTTGTGCCAAAAAAATTGGTATACCAAAGTCCAATTAAGGCCATTAAAACAGGTATATTTTTTTCAAATTTCTCAGTTGCAAAATGGTCATCAACTTCGTGTGCACCTTTTAATAGTTGTTCAAAATTGCTATAGCCTATAGTTAATGCTATACTTAAACCAATAGCGCTCCATAAACTATATCTTCCACCTACCCAATCCCAAAACGGAAACATATTTGCAGTATCAATACCAAATTTTTCTACGGCTGTTTTATTTGTACTTAAGGCAACAAAATGTTTAGCAATATGTTTTTCATCCTTTGCATGTTTTAAAAACCATTCTCTTGCAGTGTGTGCATTGGTCATCGTTTCTTGAGTAGTAAACGTTTTACTAGCTATTAAAAAAAGCGTTTCTTCAGCATTTATATTTTTTAGGGTTTCGGCAATATGTGTGCCATCTATATTGCTTACAAAATATGCTTGTATACCTTCTATCCAATAGGGTTTTAATGCCTCTGTAACCATAACTGGGCCTAAGTCGCTACCACCTATACCAATATTTACAATGTATTTTATTTTTTTGTTGGTATAGCCTTTATGAGTTCCAGTGTGTATGTCGTTACAAAACACGTCCATTTGTTTTAAAACCGCTTTTATAGCTGGCATTACATCTTGCCCGTTTCTAAAGATTGGGTTGCCACTAAAGTTGCGTAAGGCAGTATGCAAAACAGCTCTATCTTCATTTACATTAATTTTTTCGCCATTAAATAGTGCAGTAATAGCTTCCTTCAACTTACATTCGGTAGCTAACTGTAAAAGTGTATCTATTGTTTTTTGGGTTAGTATGTTTTTAGAATAATCGAATACAATATCTTTTACACACATCGAAAATTTTGAAAATCTATCTGCATCTTGTGCAAATAAATCTTTCATATGTACCGATTGCATTTCGGAAAAATGTTTTTGCAATTCTGACCAAGCAGCGGTTGTAGTGGGGTTAATTTTTGGAAAACTCAATGTTTAGTTTTTAGATTACGAAGTTAAGGAATAACAACATAGACGCAAGGGTGAAAGTAATACGCTATTTGTTACAAAAAATCCTTAGATTTTTTAAATTAAACGTTAAGCTGCCTAATTTATTTTTCCAATTATAGTGCTTCAATTACCTGTATTAATTTTTTTAACATTTCTTTTGTAACATCCAAGTGGGTAACCATACGCACTTGTGTAGGAGAAATGGCAAGGCATAAAATATCATCTTGCTTTAATCGTTCAACCAATTCTTTGGGGGTACAACTGTTTATAACTTCAAAAATTATAATGTTAGTTTCTACGGGCATTATTTTACCAATAAAATCTTTCTCTATTAAAGCTCTTGCAATTTCTTTTGCTGCAACATGGTCATAAGTTAATCTTTCTATATTATTTTGTAATGCATGAGTACCTGCAGCAGCTAAAAAGCCAGCTTGCCGCATTCCTCCACCAAAAACTTTACGTATACGTTTAGCTTTTTTAATTAAATTTTGGTTGCCCAATAATAAGCTACCAACTGGTGTACCTAAGCCTTTGCTTAAACAAATAGAAATACTATCAAATATTTCTCCATACTGTTTTGGCGTTTCGCCTTTAGCAACTAGGGCATTAAAAAGCCTTGCCCCATCTAAATGCAATTTTAAATTATGTTGAAAACAAACTTCTTTTATTTTTATTATCTCTTCAAAATTGTAGCAAGCACCACCTCCAAAATTGGTCGTGTTTTCTAGGCTTACCAAACTACTATTCGATTTATGTACATCAAATTTATTATTGATAGATGCTGAAATTAACGCTGCTGTTATTCGCCCTCTATCACCTTGCAGCAACTTTACAGAACTAGCGCTATTAAAAGCAATTCCACCTCCTTCAAATTGGTACACATGGCTAAGCTCATCGCAAATAACCTCATCGCCAGGTTGAGTATGGCATTTTATGGCAATTTGGTTTGTCATGGTGCCACTAGGGCAAAAAATGGATGCTTCCAGTCCAAACATATCTGCTGCTAAAGCCTCTAAATAATTTACAGAAGGGTCTTCACCAAAAACATCATCCCCAACTTTGGCGGTAAACATAGCATTTAACATAGCTGTAGATGGCTTAGTAAATGTATCGGAACGTAAATCTATTTGCATGGTACAAATTTATGGAATAAAAATATCCCACAAAAGCACAAAGCCAAATAAAGAAAATAGCCTAAACTAATAATATTTAGTATCCTTTTTGATTTTGTGGAAAATCAGTTTAACTTAAATCAAATAACTTTACTACAAATAATAACGATGACCTACACACAAATAGAAATACAAATAACCAATCAAGCGCAATCGGAAATATTAATAGCATTACTTGCTAATATTGGGTTTGAAGGCTTTGAAGAAAAAGAAAATACTTTACAAGCTTTTATTAAAAAAGAAGATTTTATAGAGAAAGATGTTGCAGAAATTATTACTAAAAATCATCTTATCTTTTCACAAAAAAATATTGAGCAACAAAACTGGAATGCACAATGGGAGAGTAGTTTTGAGCCAGTAATAGTAGATAATTTTGCGGCAGTTAGAGCATCTTTTCATAAGCCTATAACTAACGTAAAATATGAAATTATCATCACCCCAAAAATGAGCTTTGGCACTGGGCACCATGCTACTACTTTTTTAATGATGCAACAAATGAGTAAAATTAATTTTACTCATAAATGGGTTTACGATTTTGGTACGGGTACAGGGGTTTTAGCGATTTTGGCAGAAAAAATGGGGGCAACGCAGATTTTTGCAATTGATAATGATGATTGGAGCATTGAGAACACTAACGAAAATATTTTAGCTAATAACTGTACCAACATCAATTTAAAAAAAGCAGATGCTATTGAACTTATTAATAAAGTTGATATTGTGTTAGCCAATATAAATTTGAATGTAATTTCTGCTGCTATGAACCAAATTGTAGGTATTTGTAAGCTCCAAACTCAAGTACTATTTAGTGGGTTTTTACCAACCGATTATGCACAAATGGAAAAGTTATTAACTCATCATAAATTCATCAACATTAGATCCATAGAAAAAAATAATTGGCTTTGTATTCAGTGTACATATAATGCATAATATGTATATGAGTTCCATGTTAAATTAACGTTATGTTTTTAATAATGTCTTATCTTTGTATTTCAACTCAACTAAGGAAAACCAATGAGAGAACTTGGGCTTATCATACTGGCATATCTAATTGGCTCAATACCAACAGCACTAATCATTAGTAAAAAATATTTTGGAATTGATATACGTGACTATGGAAGCGGTAATATGGGTGCTACCAATACGTTTAGGGTATTGGGTAAACGTTACGGAACAATAGTAATGATATGCGATATTTTAAAAGGAATGGCTGCTGTATCCTTATTTTATTTTCTTCCATTTTATCTAAATAACGAGTTAGCTCGAACCAATTTTATGATTGGTTTAGGGTTGGCCTCCGTAATTGGTCATGTGTTCCCAATTTTTGCCGGTTTTAAAGGTGGTAAAGGAGTGGCTACACTATTTGGAATGTTATTAGTTGTGCAACCCATAGTTGCCATTTGTTGTGTAGTTGTTTTTTTATTGGCTTTGTTTTTAACAAGATATGTTTCCCTAAGTTCTGTATTAGGAGCTATAATGTTACCCATTAGTGTTTTATGGATTTGGAACGAAGAAGAATTCTTATATAGATTGTTTGCCTTAATAATAGCTGTAATGGTGGTACTTACTCATCAAAAAAATATAGGTAGAATTTTACGTGGCGTGGAAACTAGAGTGCCTATTTTAAAGTACAGAGATCGTCGAAAATCTCGACGTAGAAATGATTAACATTTCCTTCTACAACCTTTTTCAAAAATTTACGTCTTAACTATCAAATGCAATTTGTATTTTACGTTAATAGTTTGGTCTATTAATTGTACCAGTATCATTAAAATAAATAAAATGAAAAAAGTAAGCATAGTTTTATTTCTTGCAACTCTTTTTTTTGCATGTAGTAAAAATGCAGTTACAGGTCGTAAGCAGCTTAAATTATTTCCCGAAAGTGTTTTACAAGATCAGGCTTTAACTGAGTACCGTAGTTTTTTAAGTACCAATAAAGTATTAAGCGAAAACGTAAATAAAGATGCTGTAATGGTTCGTAGGGTAGGGCTTAGAATATCTAAGTGTATTACAGATTATTACACGGCTAAAGGCTTAGGAAAAGAATTAGAAAACTATAAATGGGAGTTTAAATTGGTAGATAATAAAGAAGTTAATGCATGGTGTATGCCCGGCGGAAAAGTGGTTGTGTACACAGGTTTATTGGCAGTTACACAAAATGAAGCTGCTTTAGCTGTTGTAATGGGGCACGAAATTACACATGCAGTTGCACATCATGGAAACGAAAGAATTAGCCAAGTTGCCATAGCAGAGGGCTTTGAGGTTGCAGGTAATATTTTTACTAGTGGTAATCAAAAGGCAAACCGACTTTTTAACAATATTTTTGCCCCAGCAGCACAAGTGGGTGTTTTATTACCAAACTCTAGAAAACAAGAATTGGAGGCAGATCGCTATGGATTAAATTTTGCCGCCATGTCTGGTTACAATCCAAATGAAGCTATTCCCTTTTGGAAAAGAATGAGCCAAGCTGGTGGGCAAAAACCTCTAGAATTTTTAGCTACTCACCCAAGCGATGATAGAAGAATTGCAGAATTACAACGATTTATGCCAGAAGCATTAAGTTATTACAAACCAATTGGATCTAGATAAACATATTATAACTTAATAGTAAACCAGTACAATTTAAAGCTGTACTGGTTTTTGATTAAGAAAAATGACCTTTCACAGGGATATTTCAATAAAATTTGTAATTTTATTGAAATATGTACTAAATAGATATTTATTATCCTTTTCCAACGTTAAAACCTAGCTAGTCTAGTATAAAATATACGTTAGCTAATGATTCGTTTTTAACCTAACTAAATACTTATGGCGCTTTTAACTGTATTGGAAAAACTGCAATTAAAAGAAGAGAAAAATGTGCTAATTCAAGGATTACCATCTTCTATAGAAAAGCAGTTTGTAAAATTATCTTTTGCAAAAAATGTTACTCCTTTATTAAAAAGTAAAAAAATTGATTTTGCCTTAGTTTTTGCTATAAATCAAAAGCAATTAAAAGATATTTTAGTAGATGTTTTGCCAGCCTTACAAAAAGATGCAAAAATGTGGATTGCTTACCCTAAAGTAACCAGTAAAATTGTTAGTGATTTAAGCAGAGATGCCGATTGGGAATGTATTACCAAAATGGGGTTTGAAACTGTACGTGCTATTGCCTTAGATACCATATGGACCGCATTACGATTTAAAAAACCAGACACAAAAAAATAAAAAAAAGAAAATTTTTCTTCATCAAATTCTGCTCCTGGTATCGATTTTGAAAAACGAATCCTAGAAATTCCTGGTGAGCTACAAGTTTTACTTAATAAAAATAAGACAGCCCTTAATACTTTCAACGCCTTATCCTTTTCACATAAAAAAGAATATGTAGAATGGATTTTAAGTGCCAAAAAAGCAGAAACAAAAACTAAACCTTTGTATACTACGTTAGAGAAATTAGCAGAAGGAAAGAAAACGTTTGGACAACGCTATTTACCTGAAAATAACAGTACCTAACTGCTTTGTTAATTCCATTTCTACTTGTTTTAAATGTTGATGGGTTTGCAAACAAATCATTTGCTCATCATTACCAATTGCTTTTTCAAGTTCAAGTTGGTTTTCATCAATTAGGCGTTTTATTTTACGCAATTTTAAATAGTTGAGCGTACTAAACACTTCTTCTTTAAATAAATCTTCTCTTGTAGGTATGTGGCCCTCAAAATGTGCAGACCAATTTGGACTAATTTCATAATTAAAGTCCATAATACTTACGGCTAATGTACTTAGTTCAACATCATCGTGGTATAAAAAGTTTTTTGTAGTAGGTTCTATGCCGTTATCGTACCAAATTTTGTAGGTATCTAAAAGTCGAACTAAATTTTTATTATCAATTAAATCTGATAATTGATTTTCTGCAATTTCTGCAAACATATACTTGGCAACTGTTTCTTCATCGTTCCAGGGTTTATTCCCAAACTCCAATAAGCTTCTAACCATAGCCCTTTCATGTTGCTCATCTTTACTTAGTAATAGAGCGGCATCGTTATCAATTTGTAAAGCATTATCAACAGCTTCGTTTAAAAATTCTTGATTTCGGGAAGCTTTTGTTTCATCTTTATAAACCTTTTCTTTTATGTGCTTATTTACAAGTGCAATTAAGCCACTTTCTTCAATTTTTAAAATTTCGGCGCTTTGCTTTATATAGGCTTGTTGTTTACTAAAATCTTCTAGCTTATTTATTTTTGCAATGGTTTCGGCAATTTGATTAATGACCAACGATTTTTTGTTGTTATCATTACCCGCTTCAGCTAAAGCTATATTTAATTGAAAAAGAATAACATCTTTTTTATTAGTAGCAATAAAAGTAGTAAAGGCAGAAGAACCTACTTTGTTTACATAACTATCTGGGTCTTCGCCATCTGGTATTAAAACCAACTGCACATTTAAACCTTCTTCCAACGCCAAATCTAAACCACGTAAAGCTGCTTTAACACCAGCATTATCGCCATCGTATATAATGGTAAGGTTGTTGGTGTATTTTTTTATTAATCGAAGTTGATCGGGAGTTAAAGCCGTACCACCACTTGCTACCACATTTTCTATACCAGCTTGGTGTAAACTAACTACATCGGTATAACCTTCTACCAGCAAGCATTCATCAGCCTTGTCAATAGGCTGCCTTGCAAAGTAACTGCCATACAATACTTTACTTTTTACATAAATTTCGTTTTCGGGTGTATTTATGTATTTGGGAGCTTTGTCATTTTTTTTTATAATTCTTGCTCCAAAACCTAACACTTTGCCGCTTTGGTTATGTATAGGAAAAATGATACGGCCTCGGTAATTGTCGTTCAAAACACCTTCTCGGTTATTTACTAAACCCGATTTTAATAAGTATTCCTGATTGTATTGTGCTGCTAAGGCAGCTTTTGAAAATGTATCTTTTGCTTCGGGATTATACCCCAATTGAAATTTTTTTATCGTATCTTCTCTAAAGCCTCTTTGTTTTAAATAGCTGAGTGCAATGTCTTGCCCCTCATCGGTTTCAAAGAGTTGGGTGCTAAAAAATTGTTGTGCAAAATTATTAATGATGTAAAGGCTATCGGCAGCTTGTTGTTGTTGTTTATATTCTGGGCTAGTTTCGGTTTCTTCAATTTCTACGCCATATTTATTGGCTAACCAGCGTAGTGCTTCAACATAACTATATTTTTCAGCTTCCATTAAAAAGCTAATACTGTTGCCGCTTCTTCCACAGCCAAAGCATTTATAAATTTCTTTAGCTGGCGAAATGGTAAAAGAGGGGCTTTTTTCGTTATGAAATGGGCATAAACCTAAATAGTTTGCACCTCTTTTTTTAAGTTTTACAAACGTGCCTATAATATCAATAATATCTACTCGGCTTAAAATTTGTTGTATGGTATTTTGCGCAATAATCAATCCAAAAAAATTGAGGCTGTAAATTAAGGCTTCTTTTTTAAAGAAAATAAATTTCTGTTAGAGTATATACTATACTTAATTTTTAGAAAAAATGGCTTGTTTTATGAAAAAGTATTCAAAAATCCTTTTGTATATTTAATTAAGGAATATCTTTAACAATAAAATTTTACAAGAATGAAAAAAAATTTATGTTTTATTGCATTAGCTTTTTTAAGCAATATAGTAATTGGACAAACTTTAGATGATCTACGAAAGCTTGTTATACTTGGCAAAAATGCTGATGCAAAAAAGGCTATTGATGTATTATTGGCTGATCCAAAAAATGCAACTAAGGCTGATGTTTGGTATTATAAAGGTGTTATTTACAATGAAGTTGCAAAAAGTGATGCAACTGCTGGCCTTTGCAGTAATTGTAGACTTGAAGCTTTTGAAGCATTTAAAAAATACCAAGTTTTAGATGTTAAAAATACCTTGATGAATGAAGAGCAGAATGTACGCTTATTTGATATTTATAACGGTTTTTTTGATAATGGAGCAAAAAAATACAATGCTAAAGACTATGAAGGGGCATATGAATATTTTAAGAATACTGCACTAGTTTCAGATTATATTACTAGTAAAGGGTTTAGTTATAATGGCTTTAAGTTTCCGGCTTTAGATACCTCACTTACCCAGAATACTGCCCTGGCAGCAAGATTAGCAAATAAAGATGATTTAGCTGCTGTGTACTACGAAAAATTAGTTGCTATTAATATGCAAGGTGAAAATGATCTAGAAATGTATCAGTTTTTAATTGAACACTATATTAAAACAAAAAACAAACCTGCATTTGATGCTGTTATAGCCAAGGCTAAAAACTTTTACCCAAAAAATGAATATTGGACAGAGGTAGAGCTTGAGCAAGTTGATAAAAAAGATAAAATTGCATTATTTGCTAAATACGAAGAAATACTTGCAGTAAACAAATCGAATTATCTATTATCGTATAATTACAGTGTTGAATTGTTTAATTATGTATACATTAGTGATCCAAAGCCTAGCGATTTTACTTCAGCTAGAGGTAAATTAGTTAATGCTATAAAAAGTGCAATTGAACTTAAAAATACCCCAGATGCTAATTTATTAATGGCAAAAAGTATTTACAATGATACCTATGATGCACAAGAAGAATATAATAAAGTAAAAGGAGCAAAGCCAGCTGATATAAAGCTGAGGGCAGATAAAAAAGCAATTATGATTAAAATGGCAGACGAATGCATTTTATACTCCGACGTTGCTATTGCAGAATTTCTTAAAATGCCTAAATTAAAACCTTCAGAAAAAGGAAATTTAAAAAGTTGTTACAATTTACAAGAGAGTATGTATAGCTTGAAAGGAAATGTAGCAAAATCTAATGAAGTAAAAAATAAAAGCGAAGCTCTATAATTATAAAATATAAATAAAAAACCTCCTGAAAAATTCAGGAGGTTTTTTATTTATTATCCGCCTACTCTAATTTGAAAAGTACCTCTACCACCACCCATTTGTTGCATATCTTTCATCGCTTTTAATTCAACATCTTTTGGAATATCAAATTCCTTATCTTTTACTTCTTTCTCAATATCAATTTTCGTTACTTCTACTATCATTTTTCTACTACGGTTCATCATTGTTTCGTACTGCATAGGAAATCCGTTTAATTTTTCTAATCCTGCTACCTGTGTAGCTCTTCCACCAAAGCCAGCTATGCCGCCTGTTGAAGTAACACCTTGCACTTTAAAATCAGGACAATACCAAACCATATTACTATCTGTTTTATTTTTTCTGGTTGTAATAAGTATCGCTTTTTTACATAGCATACCCGCAATCTTTTTCGATTCGTCTATATAAACAATGTCTGTGGTGGGAGTGACAATACTCTCTGCAACTTGTCCATTTTCTCTTCTGCTTTGCATTAGGCTATCCATTTGTTTACGCATTTTTTCTTGATCTTCATCTGTAGCATAAAAACCTGTTATACTACCATTCATTTGCATAAGCGTAGTCGTTATTTTTTTATCGTTATCTCTTATGGTTGTTGTAATATTTATCTCATTATTAATAACAGATTTAACCAAATTATTTTTTATTTGGGTAATCGACTTTGTTTCACCATCGCCTCCAAACCGCATTATTCGTACTTCTGCACCCTCTGCAGAAGGTGGGGGTGGGGCAACTGTATAATCATCTTCCTCTAGAGATACAATAGTTGTTTTTGTGGTAATAGTAGCCTGTGAAATTGTTTTTTGCTGGGCAAATACAACAGTAGTACAAAGTGCTAAAAGGGTTAATGTTATATATTTCATCTTAATAATTTTTGTAAATATACGAAGTCATTCGTAAAAATAAAATAGGGGTAATATTTTTTTAAATTTTTTAACGGAAGTTATGCTGCTTAAAGACTTTAAACATTTAAAAAATGTTATTAACCTAGATAAGGGGGGTGATTTCTAATATTCGTACCTTGCACACTCTTAAAAAAAGCAACATGAAAGAAGTTTATATTATAGCTGCGGTACGTACACCATTGGGTAGTTTTGGAGGATCGTTAAAACAATTTACTGCTACACAATTAGGTGCAGTTGCTATAAAAGGCGCCATTGCAAAAGCCGGTGTTGCACCAGAGCTTGTAAATGATGTGTTGATGGGTAGTGTGTTACAGGCTAATCTTGGCCAAGCACCTGCAAGGCAAGCAGCAAAATTTGCCGGTTTACCCAACGAAGTAAATTGTACAACCATAAACAAAGTATGTGCTAGTGGTATGAAGGCTATTGCACAAGCTGCTCAAAGTATATTGCTAGGAGATGCTGATATTGTTGTTGCTGGTGGAATGGAAAGTATGAGTAATGTTCCTTTTTATACAGATGCAATGCGTTGGGGAAATAAATACGGTAATACCACTTTTATTGACGGTTTAGCAAAAGACGGCCTAACCGATGTGTATGATGGAAAGGCTATGGGTAATGCAGCAGAACTTTGTGCAACAACTTGTAAGGTTACCAGACAAGAGCAAGATGCATTTGCAATAGAGAGTTATAAACGAAGCCAAGCAGCAATAAGCCAAGGTAAGTTTGAGAATGAAATTGTGCCCGTAGAAATTCCGCAACGCAAAGGCGACCCTATTTTATTTACAAAAGATGAAGAACCTTTTAATGTAAAATTTGATAAAATACCTGAGCTTAAAGGAGCTTTTGTAAAAGAGGGTACCGTAACTGCAGCCAATGCTAGTACAATGAATGATGGTGCTGCTGCACTTGTTTTAATGAGCAAAGAAAAAGCAGATGAATTAGGTTTAAAACCAATTGCAAAAGTTATAGGTTATGCCGATGCAGAGCAAGCTCCAGAATGGTTTACAACAACTCCTGCATTGGCTGTACCAAAAGCAGTGGCTAAAGCTGGATTAACCATGGAAGATATTAGCTACTGGGAATTAAACGAAGCGTTTAGTGTAGTAGGTATTGAAAATAGTCGCCGGTTGAAACTAGACCCAAGTAAAGTAAATGTAAATGGTGGTGCAGTTTCGTTAGGGCATCCGTTGGGCTGTAGTGGTGCAAGAATTATTGTAACACTTATAAATGTATTAAAACAAAATAACGCTAAATACGGTGCTGCTGGTATTTGTAACGGCGGGGGAGGTGCTAGTGCAATGGTTATTGAGAATGTGTAGAGTGTTTACATTTCAATGGTAATGTTAATTTTGGTGTAAAGGCAATGTACTGCTCTTCACGCAAACAGCTATCTTTAATTTGTATATTCGCTATACCATCTTCTCCTCCAACTCCATTACTTTTTCAAAAACTGTTTCATACTCACCATTTAAAATTGTGAGCTCTAAAACAGCATCATTATAAGCTTTTTCGGCCACAACAAATTTTGTTCTGTCGGCCAAAATATCGGGTTGCCCTAGCTTGGTTTCTAAATCGGCTTTTGTTTTAGATACAACTGCAATTATATCTTCTAATTGTGCAAAACGGTTTTTATGTTTTTGCAGTTCTTTTTTAAGTTCTTTATCTATGGGTTGTAAAGTTTGCTGTTTGGGATTTACTGGAGCTATAGCTTCTATGTTTTTTTCAACTCTTTCAACCTTTTCAACTTTTTCAACTTTCTTGTCACCCACAGCTACATTCGCCGCTTGTCTTTCTTTCCATTCCATCCATTCATCATAACCACCATTAAATTCTTTTATCTCGTAGTTATCTATTTCCCAAATTTTATTAGCAGTTTTACTAACAAAATAACGATCATGGCTAACTAAAATAAAACTGCCTTCGTATTTATTTAATGCTTCTACCAATAACTCTACTGAGTGCATATCTAAGTGATTGGTAGGCTCATCTAGTAATAAAAAGTTTGCTTTACTAACAATAGTTTTAGCTAGTGCTACTCTGGCTTTTTCGCCACCACTTAGTACTTTAATTTTTTTATCAATATCATCTCCACCAAATAAAAAACAACCCATTAATGTTCTAAGCTCTAAAGTAGTTTTACCACTACCAGCTCTTTCCATTTCTTCTAAAATAGGGTTTTCAATATTTAAAGCTTCTAATTGGTGCTGTGCATAAAAAGCATCAACTACATTATGTCCCCAAGTACGTTCGCCGCCTTCAAAAGGTTCTACACCAGCTACAATTCTTAACAACGTACTTTTCCCTTTTCCATTAGCACCAATTAAGGCAATTTTATCGCCACGGCTAATTTCGGCACCCGTATTTTCAACAATTTTTGTAGTGGCAAAACTTTTACTAATATCTTTTACAGTACATAAAACTTTACCAGGTTGCTTATCAATACTAAAGTTAATTTTTATGTTAGGTCGCTCTAAATTGGTATCTTCTATTCGTTCAATTTTATCTAGCTTTTTAATAATACTTTGTGCCATGGCAGCTTTGCTGGCTTTTGCTTTAAAGCGTTCTACCACACGTTCTTGTTGGCGTATATAATCTTGTTGATTTTCGAAAGCACGTTTTTGCATTTCTATACGTACCGCTTTTTCCGTTTGATAATAAGTATAATTGCCACTATAAATGTGCAATTCGCCTTGGTAAATTTCTACAATTTTGTTTACCATTCTATCTAAAAAAAATCGGTCATGGCTTACAATTACTACAGATCCTTTGTAATGTATCAGGTATCTTTCTAACCACTCAATACTAGGTAAATCCAAGTGGTTGGTAGGCTCATCCAGCAATAAAACATCAGGAGCCATTAAAATCATTTTTGCTAATAAAACCCTCATACGCCAACCTCCACTAAACTCTTTGTAGGGACGGCTTACATCTGCATTACTAAAGCCTAACCCTTGTAAAATTTCTTCTGTTTTATGGTGAACGCTATAGCCATCAAGCACATCCATTTCATTTAACAAATCGGCGTACTTAATACCCAATTCATCGGTAGGGTTTGTTTCCAACTCTTTTGCTAAATCTTCCAATTCTTTTTCAACCTCTAACACTCGTTCAAAAGCACTCATGGCAACTTGTAAAATACTGTCTTCGGTATCAAAACTTAATAAATCTTGATGTAAAAAACCAATCGTTGTTTCTCTGCCTTTTTCTACCGTGCCAGCACTAAGCCTGTACTGGCCTACTAAAATTTTTAATAATGTAGATTTTCCGGTACCGTTATAGCCTATAAGACCAATACGTTCGTTAGGATGAATATGCCAAGTAGCGTTTTCAAAAATTGTACGAGCCCCAAATTCAAACGTTGCATTTTGTAAACCAAGTAACATTGTAGTATTTAATATTTTTTAATGTATTATTTTATTTTGACCAATGACAAATGACCAATTTTGCCGCAAAAGTAACGTAATCGTTAAACTTTAAAAAGGAATTACTCTTATTTGTATTTTTGTGAAAAATTTTACAAATGAAAAAAGGAATTTTAGTTGTTTTATTAGCCGCCATTGCATTTGCAGCCTATTGGTTTTTAATGCGAAAAACCCAAAATGGCTTTAGTGGCGAAAAGCAGGTTGCAATTGCCATTAAAAAACACTCCGATAAATTTAATACAAGTGTTTCTACTATGATGAGCGCCTATTTTGATATGCAAAATGCTTTTGTACTTGCAGATACTTCTAATGCAAAAGAAAGTTGCAAAAAATTTATAGCCTTAATAGATAGTGTTGATTTTAATGAATTAAAAGACGATTCTGCCGCAGTTATCCAAAATGCAAAATTATTTTTTACAGATGCTAAGGCAAACGCAGTTTCTTTATTAACACAAACTGATATTACAGAAATGCGTAAAGACTTTAATATGGTTAGCGATATTTTATATCCCGCCTTTAAATCTATCAATTATAATGGGCCAACAATGTATTACCAAAATTGCCCAATGGCTTTTGGAGAAGATAAAGGCGCTAATTGGATCAGCAGTACAAAAGAAATTATTAATCCATACATGGGGAAAAATCACCCCGAATATAAAGGCTCAATGCTACATTGTGGCGAAGTAAAAGATTCGTTGTAAACTAAGTAAGCTTATTCTATCTATGAAAAAAGAGGCGGTTTTGTGGTTAATGTTGTTAGTAGGCTTTACATCATTTGCACAAAAAAAAGTTACCTTAAGTGGTTACATAAAAGATTCGTTAAGTGGCGAAACATTAATAAATGCAACGATCTCCCTACAAGGAAAAACAAAAGGTATAAACAGTAATCAATATGGTTTTTACAGTATTACTGTTGATGAGGGTACGTATACTTTTATATGCTCCTATATTGGCTATCAGCCCAATATTATACAACTAAATCTTACGGCCGATAAGGTATTTAATTTTGATTTATTACCCAAAACAAAAGTATCCGAAGCAGTGATAGTGACTGCAAAAAAACGTGATAATAATGTTAAAAATGCCCAAATGGGCAAGTTTACTTTACCCATAGAACAAATAAAATCGATACCAGCTTTTTTAGGCGAAGTAGATATTTTAAAAACTGTACAGTTGTTGCCCGGGGTGCGTAATGCAGGAGAGGGTAGTGCAGGTATTTATGTACGTGGTGGAGGGCCAGATCAAAATTTAATTTTGTTAGATGATGCCCCAGTTTATAACACAGGGCATTTATTTGGATTCTTTTCCATTTTTAATAGCGATGCTATAAAAAATGTATCCATAATAAAAGGGGGTATGCCAGCACAGTATGGCGGTAGATTAAGCAGTGTGTTAGATATTTCGATGAAGGAAGGAAATAATCAAAATTTTCAAGTAGAAGGTGGTATTGGTTTAATAGCCAGCAGAATTTCGTTACAAGGCCCCATTAAAAAAGACAAAGCCAGTTTTATTATAAGTGCACGGCGAACGTATATTGATGCTTTAACCAAACCTTTTATTAAAAAAACTAGCCAGTTTAATGGCTCCGGATATTATTTTTACGATTTAAATGCAAAAGTTAACTACAAAATTTCTGAAAAAGATAGAGTGTATTTAAGTGGTTATTTTGGTAGAGATGTATTTGATTTTAAAAATAATAGACAAAGTTTAAATGTAAATATTCCATGGGGAAATGCTACTGGTACTTTACGTTGGAACCACGTATTTAACAAACGCTTATTTGGAAATACAACTGCAGTGTACAACGATTATAATTTTACATTTAATGCTGCACAAAATAATTTTTCTGTAAAACTAGCCTCTGGAATAAGGGATATAAGCCTTAAGCAAGATTTTGATTTATACCCTGCTAGTGCGCACAAAGTAAAATTTGGAGCAATTTACACGTATCATAAATTTACCCCATCTGTTGCAAGTGGACGGCAAGATAGTATTGAGTTTAAGCCCAATAATGCACAAATAAAATTTGCACATGAAGGGGCTATTTATGTTCAAGATGATTGGGAAATTAGCGATAAACTAAAAATAAATGCAGGATTACGCTATAGTGCCTTTCAGCAAATAGGCGCTTTTAAAATTTATAAAACTGATGCTAATGGTAATCGATTGGACAGTACGGTGTATAAAAAAGGACAGGTAGTAAAAAATTATGGAGGTTTAGAGCCTAGGCTTACTCTACGTTACGCCTTTAACGATGAAACTTCTATAAAAACATCGGTTACTAGAAACCTACAATATATACACTTGGTAAGTAACTCAGGCACAACTTTACCAACCGATATTTGGGTGCCAAGTACCTATGCTGTAAAGCCACAAATTAGTTGGTTGTATGCAGCTGGTATCTTCAAAAATTTTAAAGATAATATGTACGAAACTTCGGTAGAGTTGTATTATAAAAATATGCAAAATCAAATTGAGTATCAAGAAGGATACACCCCTAATACGTTAGAGGATACCGAAAACTTTTTTACGTTTGGAAAAGGATGGAGTTACGGAGCAGAATTTTTTGTAAATAAAACAAGAGGCAGATTAACTGGTTGGGTAGGATATACCTTAAGTTGGACTTGGAGAAGATTTGATAAATTAAATTTTGGAGAGAAATACCCAGCTAAGTATGATAGAAGAAATGATATGAGTATTGTGGCTATGTACGAGCTAAATAAAAAATGGAAATTGTCTGCCACATTTGTTTATGGTACAGGTAATGCAGCAACTTTACCACAGCGATTTTATATAGTTGGTGGTGTGCTAACACAAGAGTATAGCCGTATAAACGAATATCGCCTACCTAGCTACCATAGAGTTGATTTTGCGGCAATATTAACGCCAAAGAAAAATGAAAATAGAAACTGGAAAAGCGAATGGGTATTTAGTATTTACAATGCATACAGCCGTCAAAATCCTTATTTTATTTATTTTGATCAAACGGGTAGTCCACTAAATAACACGTTAAATATCCAAGCCAAGCAAGTTTCCTTATTTCCAATAATACCAGCTGTAACCTGGAACTTTAAGTTTTAAATAAAAAAGCACCTTCGTTAAGAAAATGCCTTGTTAAAAAAGTACGGATTAAAACTATTTAATTAAGCTATGATACGTTTCAGCTGTTGCTCTAGGAAATATTGTATTTATTTAGGCTTATGAACAAATCGAATTACTCCACTTTTTTTAAGATCGCTGGCAATGCGTACTTCATAGCGCTTACCTCCATCTGTAACAATCATTACAGCCGTATTTGGCGGTATTGAACCTAAATTTTCGGCATACATAATAAGTTCGTTTATAATAACATTAGGGTTTATAAGTAAAGTTAAACTTAAAGCTTTATCGGTAAGTCTTTTATTAGCCTCTATTAACTTGCCATTATAAAAAACGGAAATGGTATCTCCGTCAATATCACCATTATCGTAAAAATCAACTTTAAACGTTTCATTTTCTACTTCAATAGTTTGTATTACAGTGTTGTCTCTTTTATCAAAATTTTTCAAGGCCAAATCATTCTCCGGTACCATAGGATTGTTAGGAATTACATCTTTTTTAACAACAGGAGGTTGCTCCTTTAATGTGCTTATTATAGGCTTAGGTTTTGAAGGTGTAACAGTTTTTACAATGGCAGGGGGAGTAGGTTTAGGTGTAATTTTTGTTACAACTGGTTTTGGTTTGCCCGTTCTGGCAATTGTGTTGTTAAAATCTGGTTTTTTAACTTGTAGTATTCTTTTACTTAAGTTAGTAATACCCTTTCCACAATCACCCTCTTGATTAGGGGCTGGTATCCAACTTCCTTCAAGTGTCTCTTCTTTTCTTTTTTTAAAATACGATAGTTTATGAACTTGAAAGCAGTTTCTAACATCTGCTGGTACATTAGTTTTTGTACGCTCTACCTCACGTACTTCTACATATTTACTGACTTTTTTTATAAACCCTTCTAATCTGCAAATAGTGTAATATCTTTTTACCCCATCGTTAAAATAAGTATACGAAAATCCTATAATCTTTTCTCCATTTACTTCTAGCTCTAATACATAATCACATTTTTCTCCCCCCCAGCCATTAAAGGAAGTACTTTGGTCTATAAATGTACCTTTCCATTGGCCAGTAAAATTTTGGGCTTTTATTTTAGTATTTAATAATATTACAAAAAGGAGTGGTAAATATTTTTTCATTTTATTTTTTGTGTTTATAAAGGTTCAAAAAACCATAAGTGCATTTTCCTTCTTCATCATCTTCATTTCCTTCAATATCTTCTATAAATCTGCAATGTAAATAATTTTCTTTTTTACGTTTCCCAATTATAAAATGTATAATTTGAAAACAATGACTATCTATAAATGATGAGTTGGAGTTTAATATTTCAGCTTCTCTAAAAAAATATCTATCTCCTTTATTAGTTAAAAAATTTAATTTACAAATAATGGAGTCAATACTTTCTTTAGTTTTATAATAGCTAATACTATAGCTTTCCAATTTACCATTTAAATCTTTTTTTAAAAGCAATTTAGCGGCAAAAGGCTTAACAACGCTCATTTTATTATTAGCAAATTCACCACTCCATTCTCCTAAAAAAGGCTGCCCAAAAGACGAACTATGATGTAAAAATGTGAAAAATAAAATAATTAACCTCATTGCCATCTTTACAAAGATATTTCACTTTACTTTTTCCTTAGCTAATACTTCGTTAAATTTGCAAAAATGGCCATTAAGCATTTTTCTATTAAAATATGATAAAGATTACATTACCCGATGGTGCAGTAAAGGAATACGAACAAGGCGTTACTGCATTAGATGTTGCCAAATCTATAAGCGAAGGTTTGGCCCGTAAAGTACTGGCAGCTATTATTAACAACGAAGTTTGGGATGCCACCAGACCAATACAAACCGATAGCTCATTAAAATTATTAACCTGGGATGATGCTGAGGCAAAATCTACCTACTGGCATTCATCTGCCCACTTAATGGCCGAGGCCATTGAAGCTACTTTTGCTGGTGCAAAATTTTGGGTTGGCCCTGCGGTAGAAAATGGCTTTTATTATGATGTTGATTTAGGCGAAAATAAAATTACTGAGGAAGATTTAGTAAGCTTAGAAAAGAAAATGGGGGAGTTGGCTAAACAAAATAATACTTTTTTACGTAAAGAAATTAGTAAGGCCGACGCCATCAATTATTTTACCCAAAAAGATGATGAATACAAACTAGATTTATTACAAAATTTAGAAGATGGTAATATTACTCTATACTCCCAAGGAGCATTTACCGATTTATGTCGTGGACCACATATACCAGCAACTGGTGCAATAAAAGCTATAAAACTAACAAGTATTGCTGGTGCTTATTGGAAAGGCGATGTTAGCAAAAAGCAGCTTACTCGTATTTATGGTATTACCTTCCCTAGTAATAAGGAGTTGGAAGAATATTTATTTTTAATTGAAGAAGCTAAAAAGAGAGACCACCGTAAATTAGGAAAGGAATTAGGCATTTTTACCTTTGATGATAATGTGGGACCAGGTTTACCTTTGTGGTTACCAAATGGTACTATTATTATTGAAGAGCTTGAAAACTTAGCAAAAAAAACAGAAAATGAGGCAGGATACAAAAGAGTAGTAACGCCACATTTAGCTAAAGAAGCGATGTATTTAACCAGTGGACATTTACCTTACTATGCCGATAGTATGTTTCCGCCAATGGAAATGGATGGCGAAAAATATTATTTAAAACCAATGAATTGTCCTCATCATCATAAAATATTTGATGCAGAGCCAAAAAGCTATAAAGATTTACCTTACCGTATTGCAGAGTATGGAACTTGCTACCGATACGAACAAAGTGGCGAATTATTTGGATTAATGAGGGTACGTTGTTTGCACATGAACGATGCTCATATTTATTGTACCAGAGAGCAATTTGCAGAGGAGTTTAAGGCAGTAATTGATATGTATTTTAAATATTTTAAAATATTTGGGATAGAAAAGTATGTCATTCGTTTATCGTTACACGACCCTGAAAAACTGGGACAAAAATATGTAAACGAACCAGCACTATGGCTTGAAACAGAAGATTTAGTAAGACAAGTTTTAATAGAAAATAATTTCCCTTATGTTGAGGTAAAAGGCGAGGGTGCTTTTTATGGACCTAAAATTGATGTACAAATTTGGAGTGCAATTGGTAGAGAATTTACATTGGCCACCAACCAAGTAGATTTTGCCCAAGGCAAAAGCTTTAATTTAAGTTATACCAATAAAGATAATGCTCCAGAGATACCACTAATTATTCATAGAGCGCCATTAAGTACGCATGAACGTTTAATTGGGTTTTTGTTAGAACATTATGCAGGTAAATTCCCCACTTGGCTAAGCCCTGTTCAAGTTAAAATTTTACCAATTAGCGATAAATACATGGATTATGCAAATAGTATTTTACAAAAGCTAAAAAATGCAGATATTCGTGTAGATATTGATGACCGACAAGAGAAAATAGGTAAAAAAATTAGAGATACAGAATTAGCAAGAGTACCTTACATGTTGATAGTTGGAGAAAAAGAAATGAATGAAGGAACAGCGGCTGTTCGTAGACAAGGACAAGGCGATTTAGGGGTAAAAAGCGTAGACGACTTTATTGCAACTATTAAAGAAGAAATTTTGAATAGGATAGGATAAGAAGTATTAAATTTGTATATTAACAGTATTAAAACTTTTTCATAATAATTATAAAATAAATTTATCACCAAAACAAATTAATGGCATTTCCACCAAGACCACGGGGAACGTTTAATCCTCGGTTTAAAAAAGAACAACAACAAGAACACAAAACCAATCACATGATAAGAGCCCAAGAGGTTCGGTTGGTTGGCGAAAATTTAACTCCGGGTATTTATAGTACCGAAGATGCACAAAAAATTGCAAACGAACAATCGTTAGATTTAGTAGAAATTTCTCCGGGTGCAAAACCACCTGTTTGTAAAATTATTGATTATAATAAGTTTTTGTACGAAGAAAAGAAGAAGAAAAAAGAAATGAAAGCCAAAGCCAAAACCAGTGAGGTTAAGGAAATACGCTTTACACCCAATACAGATGATCATGACTTTGAGTTTAAGGTAAAACATGCCGAAAAATTTTTAAAAGATGGCGATAAGGTAAAAGCTCATGTACAATTTAAAGGCAGGGCTATTATGTTTAAAGAAAGAGGGGAGATCTTACTCTTAAAATTCGCAGATAGCTTAAAAGATGTTGGTGCACTAGAAAGTATGCCAAAAATGGAAGGAAAAAGAATGTTGGTAATGTTTGCTCCAAAAGTAATTAAGAAAAAATCTGGATCGGAGTTGGGTAAATTATTAGAGAGGAGTACAGATGTAAAAAAGGAAGAAGCTCCCACTACCACAGAACCTACAATTGAAGAAAAAACAGCTGAATAAAATTATAGCATAACTAAAAAATCCCATTCAATTTACTGAATGGGATTTTTATTTTATTTAAACTATAAATTCTTCTTTTATGCCACCGCTTTATTAACTAAACTAGCAGCTTCACTTAATAAAATAGCACTTTGTACTTTTAATCCGCTTTCGTCAATTAATTTTTTTGCAACATCGGCATTTGTACCTTGTAACCTTACTATAATAGGTATTTCAATGTTACCAATGCTTTGGTAAGCATCAATAACGCCTTGCGCCACTCTATCGCAACGAACAATGCCACCAAAAATATTAATCAATATTGCTTTTACTTTAGGGTCTTTCAAAATAATTCTAAAACCTGCTTCTACCGTTTGTGCATTAGCAGTACCGCCAACATCTAAAAAGTTAGCTGGTTCTCCACCACTTAATTTAATCATATCCATTGTTGCCATAGCTAGGCCTGCACCATTTACCATACAACCCACATTGCCATCTAATTTTACAAAATTTAAATTAAATTGTCCGGCTTCAACTTCGGTAGGGTCTTCTTCGCTTACATCTCTTAATGAAGCGATATCAGCATGGCGTATGATGGCATTATCATCAATATTCATTTTACAATCCACTGCAATTATTTTATCATCACTAGTTTTAAACAACGGATTAATTTCTAACATACCGCAATCTAATCCTACATAGGCATTGTATAAATTAGTAACAAATTTTACGCAGCTTTTAAACGCCTCTCCACTTAAACCTAAGTTAAAAGCAATTTTACGTGCCTGAAAGCCTTGTAAAGCTCCACCTGGGTGTATCCATTCTTTAAATATTTTTTCAGGCGTATCATGTGCCACATCTTCAATATTCATACCACCTTCGGTACTATACATAATTACATTTACACCTTTTGCTCTATCCAATAAAATACTTAAATAAAATTCTTTAACCGGGCTAGCACCATCATAATACACATCTTGTGCTACCAATACTTTGTTCACTAACTTACCAGCCTCACCAGTTTGAATAGTAACTAATGTGCCTCCCAAAATATTTTGTGCAATTTGTTTTACATCCTCTGCATTTTTACCAACCGCAACACCTCGTTGCTCTGTGCCCACAATTTTTCCTTTGCCACGTCCACCAGCATGTATTTGAGCTTTTACTACCGCAAACTTACTACCGTATTGTGTATGTATTTGTTTGTAGGCTTCCTCTGCTTCGCCGGGGGTGTTACAAGCAATTCCTTCTTGTACGGGAACATTGTATTTTTTTAATAATTCTTTAGCTTGATATTCATGCAAATTCATAGTAAAATATTTTGGCGAAGATAGGGAAAATCACTTATGAATGATTAGTTAGAAGGTATAAGTTGATTGTCATTTAGTGTAAATTATTCAACATCATTTCAACCTAAATCAACTTATAAATGCAACGTTAAACTTATCATTCATCAATTATAACCCATAAACTAATTCCTTATCTTTGCTAACAAAAATAGGTAACTAATTATGCTCTCAAAAATAAATACGGCTGTATCTTTCATTCAACATTTATATGCTCCCAAACCTCAAGTAGGGATAGTTTTAGGTAGTGGCTTGGGTAGTTTTACAAGCGAAATAGTTGTAGAAAAAGAAATACTTTATAGCGATATTCCTCATTTTCCGATTAGTACGGTTGAAGGTCATAGTGGCAAACTTATTTTTGGTGAGTTGGGCGGAAAAAAAGTAGTGGCCATGGCTGGTCGTTTTCATTTTTACGAAGGCTACGGAACTGATGAAGTGGTTTTTCCTATTCGTGTGATGAAATTTTTGGGCATAGAAACGTTGTTAGTTAGTAATGCTGCTGGTGGTACTAATAAACATTGGAAAGTAGGGGATTTAATGATTATTAAAGATCATATTAGTCAGTTTACACCCAACCCATTAGTGGGTAAAAATTTAACAGAATTCGGACCTCGTTTTCCAGACATGAGTGAGCCGTATAAAAAAGTGTTGATAGATAAGGCTAAACAAATTGCAGCAACAAAAAATATTTTTTTAAGAGAAGGCGTTTACTTTGGGGTAACTGGTCCTACGTTTGAAACAAGGGCCGAGTATAAAATGATTGAGCTACTTGGTGGCGATGCTGTTGGAATGAGTACTGTACAGGAGGTTATTGCAGCAGTACATATGGGATTGCCCGTTTTTGCTATGAGTGTAATTACCGATATTGGAATAAGAGATGAAGAGAACACGATTACACATGATGAAGTATTGCAAGCAGCTAAAGATGCAGAACCAAAGCTTACCTATATTTTTGCAGCGTTAATTGCACAACTGTAATGGTAAATGGGCAACTTATATTTACAATTACACGTTGCTTTTGTCATGATAAGGAACGAAACATCTAATATAATATAACAAACCAGATGAAGATTTTTATAAACCTGCTACTCTTTTTATTTGTTTGCAAATTGTCATTTGCTCAAATTGAAGGGGTAATGGGCAGAATAAAATCGACAACAGATGGTTTTAAAGGAGGAGAAACTAGCGAAAGAAAAGATAGTGCTGCCCTAGGATTTGAACGTAGGGATGATAGAAAAGATTCTCTCAATCTTACATTTAGAGTTTTAGATAGTATTCGAAACGGACGACTAGATTCGATTATCAACGATTTTGATCGTTATTTTTCTGTACCATCCTCATATATTTATTTGGGTAATAATGGAGCTGCTGCTAATTCGCTAATTTTTATACCCAATACCAAAGCAGGATGGGATGCAGGTTTCCACGCCTTTGATTTGTATAAATTTAAGATTGCTGACACCAGGTTTTATAAAACTAATCGACCTTACTCTCAACTAAGTTATCAATTAGCAAGTGGTCAAGAGCAAATGATAAAAGCATTTCATACGCAAAGCCCACGTCCCAATTGGAATTTTGGTTTTGATTATAAGTTAATAAGTGCACCAGGTTTTTTTATTACACAAAACTCAAATCATAAAAGCTATCGTTTATTTAGTAATTATCAAGGCTTACGAAAACGCTATGCTGCTTATGTAGTATTGCAAGGCAATAAAATTAAAAATTCTGAAAATGGCGGTATACAAAACGATTCATTATTAAATAATCCAAATAACAAAGAAAGATTTAGTATACCTGTAAACTTAGGTAATGCAGCCAATTACAGCCCTAATCCTTTTAATACATCTGTAACTACGGGAAATATTTATAAAGAATTTACTTTTTTTTACAGACATAGTTATGATATTGGTAAAAAAGATTCACTAGTTGTAAACGATAGTACAACAGATTATTTATTTTATCCAAAGCTTAGGTTACAACATACGTTTAGTTATAAAACCGATAATTATTTATTTAATGATTTTGCAGGCGATTCTATTGTATATAAAAATTGGTACGATACAACCTTATCAGCACTAACCGATACTGTTTTATTACAAGACAACTGGACAACAATTAGTAATGATTTTTCATTACTACAATTTCCGGATACAAAAAATGCAGCACAATTTATTTTGGCAGGTGTACGGTTAGACAATATAAAAGGTGTATTTACAACAGGTACAAAAAAATTCTATAATATTTTAGTACATGGGGAGTATCGAAATAAAACACGTAATCGTTTGTGGGATGTTTTATTAAAAGGAGAGTTTTATGTTAATGGATTGAATGCAGGCGACTACTCAGCCCAAGCCTATATTGGCCGATATTTAAATAAAAAATTAGGCGATATAAAATTATTTTTTATTAATACAAGTCGTACCCCTTCTTTTATTTTCAATAGTTTATCTTCCTTTAATCTAGATAATAAATCATACACCAAAAAAGAAAATATTATTTCTTTTGGTGCAACTACAACAAACCAATTTGTAACCTTGGCGTTTAAAAATCATTTACTAACAAACTATACTTATTTTACTAATTATTATCAAGCTACACAAAGCAGCAAAATCATTAATTTGTTACAATTGTCTGCATCAAAAATAATTAAGCTAACTAAAAAATGGAATTGGTATGTTGATTTTACTGTACAACAAACTGATAAATCTTCTCCAATAAAAGTACCATTGCTTTTTACTAGAAACAGGGTTGCTTACGAAGGTGTTTATTTTAAGAATTTAAATTTAAGCACGGGGTTAGAAGTTAGGTATTACACCCCATTTAAATCTAATAATTACTCACCAGTAATGGGCAGTTTTGTACCACAAGATACGGTTAACATAAAAAATTTACCCGATGTATCTGCTTTTATGCATTTTAGAATAAAAGCATTTACAGCCTTTATACGTACCGAAAATTTAAACACCTTAAGTTTTAAAAATGGTTTTGGTTTTATCAATAACAATTTTGCTGCTCCGCATTATCCAACACAAGGTTTTATGTTTAGGTTGGGTATATTGTGGGGCTTTGTAAATTAGCAACTAGCTGTTAAATTATTACCAAATTTAGAAGCATAAAAACGAACGTATGATGTATTTAAATACATTCAATTAAATTTACTTTAAAGTAATTGCAAATAAATTACAAATCGTATGAAAAAAATAATTGTAGCTTTTGTTTTAACGCTGTTTTCTGCATCACTTTTTGCTCAAGTCACTATTGGGCAAGAGGCTCCTGAAATAAGTTTGCCAAATGTAGCAGGTAATACAATAACCTTATCTTCATTAAAAGGCAAAATAGTGTTACTTGATTTTTGGACAAGTTGGTGTGGCCCATGCCGAGCTGCCAACCCAGGTATAGTTAAGTTATATAAAAAGTATAAAGAACAAGGTTTTGAGGTATATGCAGTGTCATTAGATGAAAGTAAAAAGAAATGGATTAATGCTATAAAAAGAGATAAACTTACCTACACGCAAGTAATTGATGTGAATGTGTGGGAATCTAGCGTAGCATTAAACTATGGAATTGAAGCAATACCTACAAACTTTTTAATAGATAAAACGGGCAAAATTGTAGCTATTGATTTAGAGGGTGCAGCGTTAGAAAAAATGATAAAATCGTTACTTTGATTTTGTATTAAACCGTATTGACCCCCCTAAAGAAAAATACCAATTTGGAGCAGCTTTACTTATTCCAAATCCAGATGAAACATCTAACTTAATATTATCATTTAAAAAATAGCCTAAGCCTACATAGATAACATGCTGGGGGATTTCTTTTTTGTTAATAAAACCAAATGCATCTATGTAATCATACCATTTTTTACTAAGGGTAAACCCAGGAGCAAAAGTATAAATCCAAGTAGGGGCATTTGCAAAACCATGTCACTCTGCACCAATATTATAACCTAGCCCCAATGTTTTACTTAACTATCTTCAATTAATTTAAAATGCTCTTTAAATTTGGTAAACTTTTTTTTGCAAACCGGCATACAACTTTGCTAAACCTTCTAGCATAAAAAATGGAGTACGGGCATTATTATTAAAAAGCCATAATGCAGGGTTCTTTTGCTTTTTTGCTTTATTAACTAGTATTTCTAGTTGTTGTACATGATTTGTAAATCTATTTAAACCGTTGTTCATACTAATTTTTTATTGTTCAAAAAATGATACTGTTCCACCAACCCATTCTTTATCTTTATTATACCTTGTACCAATCATTTTGCCTTTGCTTAATCTTGATAAATTATGCACTGCTATTGGTCTTGCCCAACCCTCTTTCCAAAAATAAAATAATCTAATTTCTCCTTTTGCTGGTATATCCATGGTTTCAATTACATCTGCATAATTTACTTTTGTTTGTAGTATCCAATTCTCTGGGTCGGTTACAGCATCAATATCTGCTTTAGTAACATCAATAAGTACACCCATGCCGGCAAATGAAAATAGAGGTTTTAAAACATAATTTTCTAAATCAGTTGGCACTTGTTTTAGTTCATTTAAAAAATAGGTTTTTGGTACATAAGGGTGATGAATAAAGGGCAAAGTGAATTTACTAATGCGGTAAAACCAATTAGGTTGTGGTACCCATTCTACATCGTATTCTTTTGTTAAATCTACTACCTCACCTATACCTTCATGCTTTTGTAAGTCATCAAAAATTAGCCGGTTGTATATTCTATTAACTGGGATTTTAACACCTTCTTTTTCATAAAATAATTTATTGCCTTCAGCAATTATTTTAGTTAAGCAAACAGTACTAATACCAACTACTTGCTCGGTACATTTAAAATCTATTCTTGTTTTTTGTTGATTAGGAAAAATTTCTAATAAAATAACATTTTCTGGTTTATGTTTTCCTAAAATAATTTCTTTTAAATCATTTAAATATGATTCTTTGGTATAGCCATTTAAATAGGGCGAAAAATTATTTGGCATATTAGCATACTCTGCAGTTAATTCGCTATGAAAAGCCTGAAATGCATATAGGGTAGGGAAGCCTTGCATTTCTATCAATTGTGGCTCTAGTTCCCCTGCTGCGTTATTGCAAATACCAAAGTCAAATACAATAAACTCTGCTTGTTTACTTTCGTTAGGTACTTTTATATTTTGGGGTATCCCTCTATCGGTTAAGGCAATAAATTTTTCATCAACAATTACATCAATAATACATTCGCAAGCGGCTAACATTTTATTCTTAAAATCTTTTGGAATAAAAATGGGCGTTTCTGCATTTCTAAAATCTAAATTGTTTGGGCTTAAGCTTTCTACTTTTTGTATATACGCAGCATACTTTTCTGGAGTAAAGGCTGTATTAAACTTTTCTCTTAATTCTTTTATCATTTTTAAAAAGGTAATATGTTTTGGAAAGTTACAAAAAAAGAGGTTGCGTTTTTCAACATGACTGAAACAGAAAGTTTGTGCTACTTGTGGTCGGGGAAAGTTTTTATGTAAAAAACTAAACTTAAATTTCTACCAATGAAAATTCATTCACAACATTTTGTAAGAAGTTTGGTATGATATGTTTATAAGTCCACATTATTTTCTCAGGGTCGTTTAACTGATCAATCATAGATTGCCATTTGTCTAAACCATAGTTTTTAATAACGGTCTCTTTCTTTTCAGCTGTTTTAAGGTGTAAACTCATACCAATTGCATCGGCCTCTGGATGAAATTGAGTTCCTATCATATTTTCGTTGAAACGCACAGCCATTAAGGCTCTTTCGTAGGGAACATGTGGTCTTTCTTTTTCAATTGCTAAAATGGTTGCACCAAGTTGCTCTAAACGATTATGATTAGGTTCTATAACTTGATAGTCTCTACTATCTACCGAATAAAAGGGGTTATTTAGTCCTTCAAAAACCAACTCTTCACCAGCGGCTTGCATTAAATGGATGGGAAAAATGCCAAATGCGGTGCTTTTTCGTTGGCAAACTTGTGCAATTTCAAAATACCTGCAAGCCAATTGAAAAGAGTGGCAAATAAAAAATATTTTTTTCTTAATTCTATTTTCTACTTTGTTATTATATTTCTCAACGCTCTCTATCCAGTTAAAAAATTTATTTTCCCAACTACTATCTTTACTAACCAAAGGGCTTCCAGGACCACCACTGCTTATATAAACATCATAACTTAAATTGGGTAAGTTTTCCTCTTTTCTAATTTCAAATTCATCCCATTCAACATCAATACGTGTGTTTTCAGCAAAATGATTTACCAATTCTCTAATACAACGCATACCTTGGTTTGGAAAACCATCGTACAAATCCAGTATAGCTATTCTTATAGATCTAGAACTATTATCACTCATCTAACAAACTTACAATTTAATAAAAAAATAGCCCTTTTTTGTGGATGCTTTTTATACCTATAGTGTTGATAAATAGTTATCGTATTAAAATAACTGTTCCTTTTTGTTCCACAATTGATCCATTTACATCAACACCTTTTATTATCCATACATACGTACCTGCCAAGGCTGGTTGATTGTTAAATTTGCCATTCCATCCTTTTAGCCATTCTTGTGTTTGAAACATCAATGTACCATATCTATCAAAAATTCTAAAATAATCTGTTGTGCGTATGCCCGACGGTATTGGCGTAAATAGTTCATTTAATCCATCGCCATTAGGGGAAAATGCATTTGGTAAATAATAGGTAGGCCCTACTAAGGCTCTTATAAAAACACCATCTATTGCAGAACACCCAATATCATCTGTAACTTTTACTTCAAAATATTGATCATGCGTTAGCTTGGCAAAGGGCATGCGTATAAAAGGATTGTTTAGTGGTGCAGCAGGTGTCCATACAAAACCAACACCACCAGTAGCTTCTAGCTGATGAGGTTTATTAAACATAGCAATGGTATCGTTACCAGCAAATGCATTTACTTGGTCTCTCATGGTAATTTTTACACTATCTACCACAGTAAAATTACAACCATAGTTATCCGTAACCGTTAGGTAAAAGTATCTTGTTGTGTCTGGATAAGCAATTGCATTGGCAGTATTATTTGGCACAGCTAAAGTAGATGGGGCCCAAGCATAATTTACGGAGCCACTTAAATTACTTGCACTACCTTTTAAGTAAGCAATGGTTTTGTAGCAAACTGTTGTATCTATTCCAGCATCTGGCACTGGTTTGCGTTTTACATTAATCGTAATATTATCAGTACGGTTGCATAAGCCCCATTTAGCTACTACACTATAATTTAACGTATCAATAGGGGAGAAGATGGGTGTTTTTGCGGTATCGTAATCTAATAAGGGGCGTATTCGATTCCATTTAAAGGTATCGGTTTCGGCATTTGTTTGCGTAAGCATAAGTACCGATTGACCAATGCAAATGGTACTATCAGGCCCAAGTTCTAAACGCATCGTATCTAATAAGGTAATATTTACTGGAGCGTTTGTACGTATACAATTATTAGCATCTTTTATTTGTAAGCCACTGTATGTGCCTACTGGTAGATTACTAAATACATTGCTACCAACATAGGTAACACCACCATCTATAGAGTATTGGTAGGCAGGTCTGCCACCGCCTGCGGTTAACGTAATTTCACCAGTTTTGTTGGAGCAGTTGGTTTGTGTAGCAGCAGCGGTTAAGGTTAAAGCTGTTGGTTGAGTAATGGTAACTGTGGTTCTGTTTGCACAGAAACTAGCAATTATTCTTGCAGTTACATTATAGGTGTTAGCTGACAAATTGGGAAAAAATGGAGATGATTGCCAATTTATACCATCTATACTATATTCATATGCTCCACCTAGGGGGGTTAATACTGTTATTGAACCAGTATTTGTTCCATTACATAAAACATCTGTTTTTGTGGTAGTTGTTGTAAAAGGTGTAATTCGTTTATATCTTATGATTGTATCTGTTGCCTCTGTTTCTATTGTTGGATTATCGCATCTACCATAAAATGCTTTAACCACATATTGCATACTGTCCTCTGGCTGACAAACTTGAGGGGTGAATGCTACATCTACTTGACCAGAACCGTTTGGTGTAAGTATTCCAGTAGCAATGGAAGTTCCATTTCTTTGTAGCTCAACTCTATTTAGTAAAGAAGTTGTTCCACTTGGAATAAAACGCCAACCTTCGTTAACGGCCGACCAAACAGTTGCATTTCTACCAGGCACATCAGTTGCTGTAGTACCATCTTTTTGAATACCTAAAATTGCTCTACCAGCATTAGTACTTGCACCACAAGCAATTACCTTATCCTTAATAAAAATGTCAATTACACCTGTTCCTTCATGCAAAACAATTTGACTTGTATTTAGATTTGTTTCTGTTGGATTTACATCACAATTATAATAGGGGATTTTATAAAAGGTAATTACAAATTTTCTGCAAGGGGCAACTCCTAAAGTTTTATATTCAATAACTCTATCAGGAGGGTTTGTTGTGGTTGCATTCGCTGGATCTATATCATGAAAAGGAGCCATAATTACATTTGAAGGGTAGGTAGCATTTGGAATAGTAACTCCTGCACCAACTACATAATTATTAAAGCCCCCTGCTAGTGCTATGTTGAAAGAGACTACGCCATTACTACCAACCACTAAACTGTTAAAATTTTGCCCATAAAAACAAAAAGTAAACGGAATGCTTATCGGAGGTGGATCGGTCCATCTATCGTCTATATAACTTGAAAAAGCAGCTGGTCCACCAGTTAAAGCAAAAGGATTATAAGGAGTCGGAATTACTTGATAAGACTCTGTAGATTTTATATCTGGAACTTGAACATTTACATTAAAGCAAGCAATGGTACAGTCCATATCCAAATCTGGATTGGAATTAATATTTAAACAAGATTGTGCATTTACATTAATTGTAAAAAACAAAATGGTCATAGCAAGTAAAATTCTTTTCATTGCTGATATAGTTTTTATAAGTAACTAAAGATAACGATTTTTTAAAAAGATGCAAAACCACCCTTTAAAAGAGTAGTTTAAATTAAAACTTTGGTTATTTCTGTATTAGTCTACATTAATAAAAAGCTCATCGATAGTTTTTATAACTTTTTATACTGTGCAGTTTCATCGTTTTCTGTAGGAACAACTTCACCATTCATTTTTTGTGGGGTATCTCCAATGCAAGACATTTAGGAAAGAAATAATTGATTATTTTTCTGGGTTTCATATACACTCTTTTATTATCCATTGCTTAAACATTGAATACTAATTTAGTAATTATTTTTTTAAAATTAGGAAAAATGAATTCTACAGCTAGCTAAAACTCCCAGCGTACAAAAGCCTCCATAGCAGCGTATTGTGTAAGTCCTAATTGTGCATAAAGTTGGGCTGTATTAGCATTTCGTTCCTCTGCCCGTTGCCAAAACTCTCTACTATCACTTCCTTGGAAGGGCACACTATCTTTTTGTGATTGATGAATAAAAATTCCGCTGCGTTTTTTTACCACTTGATCGGGGCTCATGGGTATGGCCATTTCAATTTCGGTAATATCCCATTCTTGCCAAGCACCTTTGTACAACCAAAGCCAGCAATCGTTTATCCAACTATGTTCAACTTTCAATTTTCCACTCTCCATTTTTAATCTTTTTAATGCTTCTATAACTACATCAAAACAAACTTTATGGGTACCATGTGGGTCGGCAAAGTCACCAGCACAATATATTTGGTGAGGTTGTATTTTTTGTAGTAACGCCATCGTTATTAAAACATCTTCTTCTCCCATCGGATTTTTTTCGATTGTACCTGTTTCGTAAAAAGTTAAATTTTGAAAATGAATTTGTTCATTCGTTAAGCCCACGTATTTACAAGTAGCTTTTGCTTCACATCTACGTATCAATCCTTTTATAGCTCGTATTTCGGCAGTATCTTTTTCGGTACTTTTTTTTGTTTTTAAAAAGGCTATGGCCTCATCTAATATTTTTTTGCTTTTAGTTTCATCTATATCAAACATATTTTCAAAACCTACAGCAAAATCAATAAACCGTGTTACAAATTCATCGGTAACAGCAATGTTTCCGCTTGTTTGGTAGGCCACATGCACATCATGACCTTGATCATGCAAACGCATAAACGTACCACCCATGCTTATAATATCATCATCGGGGTGAGGGGAGAAGAGGATTACTTTTTTAGGAAAAGGTTGATGCCTTTCGGGGTGGGTTGTACGTTGGTCGGTTGGTTTGCCACCGGGCCATCCGGTAATACTATCTCTTAATAAATAAAATACCTGTAAATTTATTTCGTAAGCATCGCCTTTTTCTACCAACAAATCACTTAAGCCATTATCGTTGTAATCGTTATTGGTAAGGCTTAACACAGGTTTTTTTAATTGCATAGCCAAATTAACAACAGCTTTTTTAATCATCTTATCTGTCCAATCACACTCACCGGTAAGCCACGGACTTTTAAAACGAGTTAATGCTGATGCTGCGGTTTCGTCAATAATAAAAGTGCAATCATCATGATTTTGTAATAGAGAGGCTGGCACATCTTCGGTATCATCATCTTCAACTGCTTTTTTTATTATCGATGCTTTGGCTTGTCCCCAAGCCATTAATATTATTTTTTTACTTTTTAAAATGGTACTAATGCCCATGGTAATTGCCATACGTGGCACTTCAGTCATATTGCCAAATTCGTAACTGTTGGCAAGCCTTGTGCTATTATCTAAAGTTGTTAATCTTGTTTTTGTATAAATGCCACTACCAGGTTCGTTAAAACCAATATGTCCGTTTGTTCCAATACCTAGAATTTGCAAATCTAATCCGCCAGCTTCTTCAATTTGTTGTTCGTATGCAAGGCAATGCTCTTTTACATTTTCTTTGGTTATCATTCCATCAGGTAAATGATAATTTTTTGGATTAATATCGGTGTGCTCAAATAAATTTTTCCGCATAAAATAATGATAGCTTTGTAAAGCATCTTTATCCATGGGATAGTATTGATCTAAATTAAACGTAATTACATTTTTAAAACTTAACCCATCTTCTTTGTGCATTTTTACCAAATGAGCATATAATGTTTTTGGAGATGAGCCTGTGGCTAAACCTATAACACAGTTACTGCCTTCTTGTTGTTTTTGTTTGATAAGATTGGCTATTTGTTGAGCAACATAAAATGAGCCATCTACCGATGAAGCAAATATTTTTACGGGTATTTTTTCTAAAGAGTCTGTAAGGTCTATTTTATTCATATTTATACAAGTTATAAATTATTAGTTATGAATTATCTGTAATTTCATGGTAAAGATAATTTATAATTCATAACTATTTTACTCTACCTCAATTTCATCAACAAACAACCAAGCAGGATTACCAGCACCGGGTTTACCGCTGGGAATAATGCCGTAGTTTTTTGCAACTAATCTTATGTATCTACAAGTTTTTGGCTGTGTTAATTTTATAGTTTGCACATTATTTTCGTCTGCAATATTTTGTGTAATAGTTTCTATTGGAGAATGATGAGTGATAATGGTTGTATCAACGTATGGTATAAAACTCACTTCAATTGCGGCAGGCAAATAAATCCAACTACCATTTTGATTGAGTGTGTGTAAACTGATTTTAGAAATTTCTACCTCTTTTCCAAAATCTATAGTAGCGTCTAAATCGGTTCCATTAAAGCCTAAAAACTCACTACTTTTTGCTAAGCCCTTTTCGTTTTGTACTCCATTCACTAAAGTAAAAGCACCATCGCCGGGGTAACTTTTACTTGCTTCGTTTGCAAGGGTTATTTTTTTGCCTGTGGCTATGTTAAATAAGAATTTTTGAGCGATTTTAGTTTTACTATTATACGCATACAATGTTGCTGATTCTTTAAGTAATTCAGGTTTTGAGTATCCCCAAATTGAATCCCAGTTGTTTTTATTAATTGTTAATACTTCTTTTTGCTTACTCTCTAATTTCCAGTGTAATCCTTCATTATTTTTTGTTGGTAATACAGTCGCCTTCAAATCATAATAGGCCTTACTGTAATTAATTTTTTGCTTTTCTAGGTTTTCAAAAATAGCAGGTAATCTTCTTTCAAAATCATTCCAATTACGTTTTTCCTTTGGCGACCATAATACTTCACTTAATGCTGCTATTCTAGGGAAAAGCATGTATTCTACTTTACGTTCGTTTTTCATGTATTCCGTCCATATATTAGCTTGTGCACCCAATACATACTTTGCCTGCTCGCTATTTAAGGCTGCTGGAATTGGTTCGTACGCATACACATCTTCTATACTATTATAGCCTCCAATGGTTACACTGTCTTCATTTTTGCTTTGGCTATGGTCAAAATAAACAGGTTTACCGGGCGTCATTATTACCTTATGGCCTTGTTTTGCGGCTTCTATGCCGCCAGCTTCGCCACGCCAACTCATTACTGTAGCATTTGGTGCAAGGCCTCCTTCTAAAATTTCGTCCCAACCAATAATGTTTTTGCCCTTAGTATTTAAATATTTTTCAATTCTATTAATAAAATAGCTCTGCAAACCATGTTCATCTTTTAAGTTATTTTCTTTTATTAATTGCTGACAAACTTCCGATTTTTTCCATGCTTCTTTTGGGCATTCATCGCCACCAATATGAATATATTTACTGGGGAATAAGGTGATGACTTCATCCAACACATCTTGCAAAAAATTAAAGGTATAATCGGTTGGTGCAAATACATCTTCAAAAACACCCCAAGTTTGTTGCACTTGTTTACCTTTTGTTATTCCACTCCAAGCACTGCCTTTTGGCACTTGTGTATCTTCAGTAGGAAAACAACTTAGTTGGGGATAAGCGGCGATGGCAGCACTTGCATGCCCTGGCATTTCAATTTCGGGTATTACTGTAATATATTTATCGGCGGCATATTGCACAATTTCTTTTATTTGTGCTTGTGTATAAAAGCCTCCGTAACGTAAGCTATCATTGTCTTTACCTGGGTAGCGACCAATAATTGTTCCGTTTCTAAAACCTCCCACTTGTGTAAGTTTTGGATATTTTTTTATTTCAATTCGCCAACCTTGGTCGTCGGTTAAATGCCAATGAAATGTATTGAATTTATAAGCGGCTAAATAATCAATATATTTTTTTATAAACGAAATAGGGTAGAAGTGCCGGGCAACATCTAGATGCATACCACGGTATTGAAAACGGGGATAATCTATAATAGATAATTGTGGAATAGATAGTGAAAACTTTTTTACATTACTTAATGGATTGCTCGTTTGTAAAAGTTGAATTAGGGTTTGAATACCATAAGAAATACCAGCATCATCGAATCCTGAAATTGTAGTTGCTTTGGAATTAGATTCTAAAATGTACGAACCAGAAATTTTACTATCTAATCTATTAGTGTTTAACACTATAGTATTACTTGCGGTATTTTTTTTTGCAATTTGCAATTTGTATCCAACAGTGTTTTTTAAGTATTCATTAAGTACGAGTGTATTTTTATTTTGCCCTTTGCCTTCTATAACGATAAGCGTATTTTTATTAATACTAAAAACACCTTTCCCCATTTTAACCTCCGCCGGCATGGGTGCTAAATTCAACGTATTTTGCCCAGTAGCTAGCAAGTAATTAACTAATAAAGCAATGACAATTAATTTCTTCAATTTATTTATTTAAAACAGGTAAAATAATTCTTGATTGATTAGCAGCATCATGATAAATACGAATGGTACTTTTTTGAAAATCTGCATCTGTACAATTATATATATCTGTAAAGGTTTGTGGGTTTCTATCAAACAACGGAAACCAACTGCTTTGTATTTGTATCATTAGCTTATGTCCTTTTTTAAACGTATGGGCCACATCTGGCAATGTATATTTTACGTTAGTAATTTGGTTTGGCACAAAAGCCTCTGGCATTTCAAAACTGTTTCTAAATTTACCTCTCATAATTTCGCCACGTACCAACATTTGGTAACCACCCATAGCATATTGTTGACCATTTCCTTTTCCATCTTCTTTTTCATTGTATTTAAACTCATCAGGAAAAACATCAATTAATTTAACTACAAAATCGGCATCAGTTGTACTAATACTCACCATTAAATCTGCTACTAAAGGGCCAGAGAGTGTTAAGTCTTCCATTAAAGCATCGGAGCTAAACGTAAGCACATCTGGTCTGCGACTAGCAAAGCGTTGATCGTCTGACATGTATTCCCTTGTTCTATCAAAATGTACATCTTCTGTATAAGGAATGGGATGTGCTGGATCGCTAATATATTCAGTAAATGACGACGACTCTGGACTACTATTTGGATTGTTTTTATTGTCTGTTTTTTTAACAATGTCTTTCAACTTGTCTACCATTTTATTGGCAGCATCTTTTACTAGTTGTACTACATTTTCTTTATCTGTCAAAATGTTTACTTTACCATTTGTAGTCAAAAAGGCATTTTTATTTTGAATATTCTTCGGTGGCCATTGCTCAAATTTTCTCCACTCATTTTCTCCACTAAAAAAAATAGTAGCTTCAGCAATTTCTCTTGTAGTGCCTTGTAGTTTTAAATAAAAATTAAAGAAAGGAATTTCAATATTTTGTTGATAGTACTCACTTGTATTACTACCAAAATGTACATTTCCTAAATAGCTACCATCGCCCCTTGCCCAACCGCCATGAAACCAAGGGCCCATTACTAATTTATTGTCAATGTTTGAGTTTTTTTGTTCAATGGCTTTATACAAATTCCATGCACCATAGCAATCTTCAGCATCAAAAGTACCACCAACGGTTAGCATTGCAGGCTTTACATTGGTTACAAAATTTCTAACATTTCTTGCTTTCCACCAAGTGTCGTAATTAGGGTGTGCCATCATATCCTTCCAAAAGACAATACTATCACCCATTAATTTAGTGAAATTTTTTAGGGCTCCAATTTTTAAAAAAGCGGTATAATTATCTTCACTTTTAAAGTCATAACCATCACTTCCAATGCTTGTAGGTTTTGGCCTAGGCTTACCAAAACTGCTATAAAAGTTAAAGCCATCCATTAACGCAAATGCTCCATTATGATGAAAATCATCTCCTAAAAACCACTCTGTTACTGGAGCTTGTGGGCTTACCGCTTTTAATGCCGGATGGTTGCTTAACGCAGCCATAGTACTGTAAAAGCCAGGATAGGAAATGCCAAATACACCTACACGTTTATTGTTTTTTGGAATGTTGTTGATCATCCATTCAATAGCATCATACGAATCGCTAGCTTCATCTATTTCTTTTCCTTTTTTAGTAGGGTTAAAGGGTCGTACATCTACAAAATCACCTTCACTCATCCAACGGCCACGTACATCTTGTATGGCAATAATGTAACCTTGTTTTAAATAATTGATCCAGTACGAATCATATAAACGGGCGTTAATTTTATCTTCTCCGTAAGGATAACAACTGTAGGGTGTACGGTTAAATAAAATGGGATGTGTTACTGAAGTATCTTTAGGAATGTACAACGCAGTAAATAGTTTTTTACCATCTCTCATTGGAATTTGTCGTTCTATTTTGTAGTAATTGGCTCTAAACCAAGCAGAGTCTGCATTTTGAGCATAGCTTGTTAAAAAAGTAAATGCAGCAATTAAATAGAGAATAAAATATTTTTTCATTTTATTATGATTTGAATGCTAAATTTAACTAAAACTTTTTTATGCCAACTAACGAAGATTTAATAAACACCTTTTATACAGCATTTAGTAAATTAGATTATGCTACCATGAATAGCTGTTATAGTAACGATATTGTGTTTAACGACCCTACTTTTGGCCTACTAAAAGCAAATGAAGTACGTAGTATGTGGCAAATGCTTTGTTCTAATGCTAAAGATTTTTCACTAACGTATGGTAATATAATTCAATTAGATGAAGAGTATAGCACTTGCGATTGGGTAGCTACCTATAATTTTAGTAAAACTGGCAGGCAAGTTGTAAATAAAATACGTGCCAATATGAAATTTGCTGACGGTAAAATTATTGAACATAGCGATGCCTTTAGTTTACATAAATGGAGTGCACAAGCCTTCGGTTTTAGCGGATGGCTATTGGGTTGGAACAAACTATTCCAACGAAAAATACAAAATGGGGCAAGGAAAAACTTGTTGATTTGGATGGAAAATAAATAGAAAGCTGATGAAGCTGACTATACTGAGTCGTATGATTTTTTTGTTACCAGCTTTGGTTCGTTGATTTAAATTCAGTGGCGTCTTGGGTAACTGTACTTGTAGGAGCACTTGGCTATTTTGTTTTAGGAGCCTTATGGTATTCGCCTATATTTTTTTCAAAACGATGGATTAGCGATTTAAAATTAGATGTAACCGACCCAAAAATGAAAAGTAGCATGCCAGCAACTTTTGGGGGGCTTTTTTAATGATGTTTATAAGCAGTTTAGCAATTGCTATTTTATCTAATAGAATAAATATGACTAGCTGAATGAGTGGTGCTAAACTGGGGACCATTACTAGGCGTTTGTTTTAATGCTGCAGGAATTGGCATAAATTAGTTATACAAAAAAACCCCCATAAGCTTGTACTTAATTAATGCGATTTACCAAATACTTGGTAATATAATTGCAGGTATTATTATTTGTATTTGGCAATAAAAAAATTAAAAGTAGCTGCTGTTATTCTACAGTGGCTACTTTAACTACATTGGTAGGCAAGTGTAAATCTATTGGTGTGCTGCCCGTATTTACAACAATATCCCCCTTTTTTAAAAAACCTCTTTCTTTTAAAATATCTATTTGGTCAAAAATAATATCATCTAAACTCTCTTCTTCACCATAATAAAAAGCACGTACTCCCCAGCTTAAACTTAGCTGATTAATTAACGTTTTTTCTTTACTAAAAATGTATAAAGGCGATTGAGGCCTATAGCTGCTTAACATAAAACCGGTATATCCGCTTTGTGTCATTCCAATTAAGGCAGCTGCTTTTGTATCGTTTGCTAATTTACATGCACTATAACAAATAGCATCGCTTATAAAAGATGGTGAGTGGGGTTGTGGTGCTAAAATATCATCTCGGTTATAATCGTATGTATTATTTTCTACTTCTAAAATTATTTTACACATGGTTTCTACAACAAGTATCGGGTATTTACCTGTAGCGGTTTCACCACTAAGCATTACAGCATCTGCACCTTCTAAAACAGCATTAGCAACGTCGGTAACTTCGCTTCGGTTAGGCTTAGTTCTATCCATCATACTCTCCATCATTTGTGTTGCCACAATTACTGGCTTAGCACGGTGCATGCATTTTCGAATAATATCTTTTTGAATAGTGGGTACTTGCTCTACAGGAACCTCTACACCCAAGTCGCCCCTAGCTACCATTATACCATCGCTTTCAATAATTATATCCCTTAAATTTTTGATAGCTTCTGGCATTTCTATTTTACCAATAACTTTTATTTTACTTTTTCTACTTTTTATAATCTTTTTTAATTCAATAATATCTTGTGACGTTCGAACAAAGGAGAGAGCTACCCAATCTAAATTGTTTGTTATAATAAATTCTAAATCGGCTATATCTTTTTCGGTAAGGGATGGCATTGTTAATGCAGAGTCGGGCAGGTTTACACCTTTTTTAGGCAATAATAAACCACCTAATAAAACGGTTACTTTTATTTCTTTATCGTTTACAATTTCTTTTACTTGAACCTCTAATTTTCCATCATCTAAAAAAATACGTTCCCCAACTTTTACATCTGTAGTTAGGTTTGGGTAACTAACATATACTTTATATTTTGTACCCATTTGTTTTTCGGTACTAAAAATAATATCATCGCCATTTTGTAATTCAATAGAATCTCCCTCAATTTCGCCAACACGTAATTTTGGGCCTTGCAAATCGCCAAGTATCGCAATATTGTAGGGCTCAGTTTTATTAATTTCTCTTACGTAATTAATTATTTTTAATTTGTCTTCGTGTGTGCCATGAGAAAAATTAAGCCTAAATACATTTACACCAGCTTTAATTAATGATAGTAGTTGTTCATAGCTATCGCAAGCTGGGCCAACGGTTGCAACAATTTTTGTACGTTTTTGTGAGTGTGTAATACCTGCCTGTTTATCCATATTACTATGCAGGTACTTACTAATGTGTTTACTCATATAAGCTGTTTGTTATTTGGGGTTCACTTTTTTTTATTACTACAGAAAAACGGAATGCTTTATTTCTATTTATTCACTCACTGTTGACTGTTGTCTATTCACTAATCACCTTTACTAGCTTGCAAGTATCTTCACAATCTTCATCCACTCTTCACTAATACGTTGTTTCTTTTTTACAGCCTCATCTAATGGTATGTAACTCATTTTGTTATTTACAATACCTACAAAAACATTGTGCTTTCCTTCCATTAAACACTCAACAGCGTGATAGCCCATTCTACTGGCTATTACTCTATCTATACAGCTTGGGCTTCCACCTCGTTGAATATGCCCTAAAATGCAAACTCTTACCTCTTGATGAGGTAATTTTTCCTTTATAAATTTTGCCACTTCATTTGCACCTCCAAACTCATCACCCTCAGCAACAACAATTAAGTTTACTAATTTTTTTCTACGTTCTTTTTCGGCTAGTTGAGTAATAATTTCTTCCATTACCGTTTTACATTCTGGAATTAATATGTTTTCTGCACCAGTGCTTATACCACTATGCAACGCAATATAACCAGCATCTCTACCCATTACTTCTATTACAAACAAGCGGTCATGTGCATCAGCAGTATCTCTAATTTTATCTATAGCTTCTACAGCAGTATTTACAGCAGTATCAAAACCAATCGTAAAGTCTGTACCAGCAATATCTTTATCAATTGTGCCAGCCAAACCAATACAAGGGATATCAAATTCATTACTAAACAATTGGGCTCCCTTAAAACTACCATCGCCTCCAATAATTACCAATCCATCAATGTCATGTTTTTTTAAATTTTCATAGGCTTTTTTTCTTCCCTCATACTCAAAAAATTCTTTACAGCGACTAGTTTTTAAAATAGTACCACCACGTTGAATAATATTGGCAACACTTCTACTTTCCATTTTAATAATTTCATCTTCCACCATACCACTATATCCCCTCATAATACCATAAACCTCTAATCCATGATAAAGTGCTGTACGAACAACTGCTCGAACACAAGCGTTCATACCAGGGCTATCGCCACCTGATGTTAACACCCCAATTTTTGTTACTTTCTTTTCCATATGAATAAAGATAAACTATATCTTTTAAACTTATTTTATTGTGTCAAATATACACAATATATTTTTAACCATAGG
>CAILUU010000055.1 GCA_903837525.1 uncultured Bacteroidota bacterium
GGCTGTAGGAACTAATCTTCCATCAGCTCTAAACGTACCCGTAAACGGACTAGCAGTACCAATATTAGTGGTAGAAGCAGAACTAAATGCTGTATTTACAAAGTTTGTTGTTGGTCCAGCACCAGTATTGTTTAGGTAGTAATTTATATTTAATGTACCCGATGTACCAGGCGCTTTTAATACCATAACAACATCACCTAACCAAGTATGTGAACCATTAATAGTCACTTTCATACCTGAAATAGTAGCATTGTTAGGTATACCAGATACAGCAATTGTACTAGTTGTACCAGCTGGTGTATTATCTATAATTGGAACATTTATTGTTCCAGTTGTAAAGCTAGCTACACTTGTAGTTGAAGATGAACTCTTCAATTTAACAGGTATATCGCCTAAGCACATAGTAACAGGATTAGGTGTTACATTTGGTGCAGGAGGTGTATAGTTAACAATTACACTACTTGTACCACTACAATTTGTAACTGTATCTCTTGCAGTAACTGTATATGTAGTTAATGTACTAGGTGCAGCATACACAGTTTGTGTATTTCCACCAGTATAGGCATTAGTAGCTGTACTATTGGTAAATAAACCAGTAGTAGGCGCCCAAGTATACACCCAGTTTTGAGTGCCTGGTAATGTGCCAGGGGTAGTGTAATTAATAATCAAATCCCATTTAGTTAAATTACCAACATCTGGAGCACCAGCATCGTAAGCAGCTAACGTCCAGTTGCCATTTGCAGCACCTGCAGCTAAACCGCCTATGTAAGTTGCCCAACTTGTTGTTGTTGGATCAAATCCTACAGGACCACCAGATAAGGTAAAGCCAAATGCTGTAAAGGTTACATTAGCTAAATCTGCTTTCCAAGTTCCAGTAAATGGAGCTGTACCAGTAGCAATTGAGGTTGTACCAGTAGAACTAAATGTAGTATTTAAATAGTTTGCACCAGGGTTATTTGCATAACCACCAATAGCATCTAAGTTAATTACAGCACCAGTTGGCGATTTTAATACCGCTACTATATCATTAACATAACCATGTGTTGCATTAATTCTTGCTGCAACACCTGTAATGGTTGCATTTGCAGGAATACCTGTAACAGCAATTACATTGCTTGCAGCAGTAGTAGGTCTTGTAGGGAAGGCTCCCTCAGGAATAGCTACATTAATAGTACCTGAAGTAAATGTTGCACTTCCAGGAACTGGAGGAGCAGCACTTGCAACCGATAATTGTGTACCACTAATACCAGGAACACCACCACAAACAGGACCAACCGGGTTGATAGATACTGTAGGTAATGCGTTTATAGACAATTTAGCAGGTTGCGATGTAGAACCTGCAACAGGAGCACATAAACCACCAACCGTACAACGATACCAATTGTTATTTAGTAAAGCAGATGTTGGATTTATAGTTAAAGTTGCAGTAGTTTCTCCACTGTAAGGAGCACCAGCTAAAATATTAGTGTAAGGGCCAGTAGCACCTGTTGTACTTACTTGCCATTGGTATGTTAACGGACCAGCACCAGTAGCTGTAATTGTAAATGTAGCAGGAGAACCACTACAAATTGTTACTGAAGCTGGCTGAGTTGCTACCAACGGACGTTGATTAACTACAACTGTATAATTTGCTGTTCTTGTACAACCCACACCATTGTTATGACTAACTGTGTAGGTAGTTGTAACAGCAGGTGAAGCACCAACTGGGTTGGTTGTTGTATTATTTAAACCAGTTGCAGGAGTCCATAAGAATGTACCGCCTGTAATTGGTGTAGTAACAGAACCTGTAAAGGTTATACTATAACCACCATTAATACCACCTCCATCTCCAAACGCTTGATCATTTACCCATAATCTCCAAACACCATTAAAGTCGCCTGTAAATTGAGATAATAAACCATTAGCTGCACATGTAGGGCCAGGAGCAGGCATTACATCAGCACCAGCATTTGTAGGCCTTACATTACCAGTGCCATTAGCAGCAGGAGGAGCAGTAAACACTGGATTTGCATCTGCAAAGTTCATTGTTGCGTTAATAAAGTCACCACTACCACCTACATCAGATAATAACATCACCGCAGGTGAAGCATTTCCAACAGGAGCTTGTAATGCAATATCCAAATCACCAGACCATGTATGATTTAAACCTAACAAAGTAACTGATTGAACAGTAATACCTGCAGCAGGGAAACCAGCTACGGTTAAGTTTGCTGGATATGGGTTACCAGGAGCGCCTGCACCAGTGCTTATTGTAATAGCACCTGGACTACTCAAAGTTTGTACACCAAAACCTTCACTAGCCGTTAATCTTGTAGGATCGCCAGCACAAATTGGGCCAGTAGGATCAGCTACAATAATCATTGGAGCAGAAGCTTGGAAATTAACTACCGCTAAGGTAGAAGGAGTCTCTAAACAACCACCAGATACTTGTACAATGGCACGATACCATGTAGTTGCAGCAATATTTGTAGAAGTTAATGTTGTTGTAGTATTTGCTATTGCAGTAAATGGACCAGCAGCGGAAACTGTAGAAGATTCCCATCTTACTACATTACCTACATGGCCAGTTAAAGTTAATGGAGTACTATTGGTAACACCACAAACATTAGTGCTTGCAGGGTTAACTGTACCACCAACCGAAGCAGCAACAACAGTTAATACACCAGGATTACTACTAGTTCCACCAGTACAATCAACAGTTGTCATAAAGCAACGATATTGATTACCATTTAAAGTAACAGCAGTTGGATTAACCGTCATAGTAGCTGTACCAACATTGCTATAAGGGGCAACGTTTGTTAAGTTAGTCCAAGTAGCACCAACTAATAATTGCCATTGATATGTAATAGGGTTGCTAGCATTTGCAACAACACTAAAATTTATACTACTGCCCACACAAGTTGTAACATTTACAGGCTGTGTAGTTACAGTAGGGCAACCAACCAAAATTGGCGTAATTGGCGTTGTTACTGTTTTGCAACCGAACGATCTTGCAGTAGCAAGGTTACTTTCAAACAAGCAGTTTTGAGTAACTACGTTACCAGGAAATGCGTTAGCATTAACAGTGATAGTTACTTGTGCAGTAAATGTACCATTAGCAGCCATAGATACTGGCCATCTAACAACACCGGCACTAAATACACCACCATTAGTTGCACTCACAAACGTTACGTTTGCTGGCAAAGTTGAACGCATTTCATAACCAGTAATAGCTGTACCACTACAGGTACTTGCAGTAACTGTATAGGTCATGTTTTGACCAGCTGGTATTGAAGTAACGCCAGTAGTTATATTTGATTGCGAAGCAGCGGTTTCATCTGGTGTTTGATCACCAGCACTACTAGAAGAACCTTGTAATGCAAAGAAACCCATGCCTCTTTTTTGGAAAGCTTTCCAAATTGCACAAGAATAAGTACCACCGTACAACAAGGTATCTGCTTTTAACCAACCATCTCTATGATCTAAGAAACCTGCACCACAAGGTACCAGCTTCATAGCTTGCATAGCAATACGCATAGCAACTACGTTACCACCAGTACTACTACCATCAAAATAAATGTTTGATTTAATGGTACCACTTTGTTGTATAATAGCCCAAGTAGCTTCCCATGCAGCCATACACCAGTGTTCGCCACGGTCGTGTACAGATGTTGGTAAAGATGCTTGGTATTTTTTGTTATTGATAGCTAAATCAGTACTGTAACGTTGGCTTCTAATACCAACACCAGTTGTAGGTTGGCCTAATGCATAGGTACCAATACCTCTACCTACTAAGCCTGAGTTTACATTTGCCGCAGCCCAGTCTTGAGTTGTCATTAAGGCAATATAATCACTTATACCTTCGCCTTGATGCTCACCATTACCCACACAGCCTGTTTGGCTGGTAGAGCTACCCATTAAACGGTTACTAACACCATGCCCAAGTTCATGAGCAACAATGCCATTATCCACATCTCCATCTCTTGTAGGAGATGTTTGTGTCCATATGTACATTTGCATTCTTCCACTACCACCATCAGCTGGTGTAGAAAAGTTTGCATTGTTAGTACCGCCAGCATCTTGAGCTTCGCCCAATACATGATCATTGCCATTACCACCTCTTCCTAAATTATTATTTTGGAAATTACGAGCAACCTCATCAAAACCATGCGTATATAATACATCATGTAAAATGTTGTTGTAGTAAAATAAGTTGGTAACATTAAACGATTGATTGTTAGCCATAGAACCAGTTGTACCACCTCCCGTTATTGGATCGGCAGTATAATCTGGAGCATTACCAAAAGCACTAAATGTTAATGAAGGCAAAGCTGTTGTTGATGTTGCAGATTTTGTAGGATCTGGAGTATTTGGGCTTGTTCTATCATGATAAGCCCAAACGTTATTACCACGGGTATAGTTAAAATCTGTAGCAGCATCTGTACTATGCCAATTAAGCGTAGTAGCATTTGCAAAAGCTACTGGAACGTTAGTCCAAGGATTGTTAACTATAGTGCTATTACCCGGTGCTGTACCTGGAAAAGCGCCTGGCATAAATGTAGGTGCTTCATAAGGTAAAGGAACAACACGGTAAGAAGCTGTACCAACTGTACTTGGCCCTGTAGTACCATTTTCAATTCTAGTAACTCTAGAAAAATCAAATGGATTACTACCCATTGTAGCTAGGTTATGTTTTTCGCCAAATTCATGTACATGATTTGGATCATCCCAATTACAAGAAACTTTTAAGTTGTTTTCGCCAATAACAGAACCGTTGCTAGCATCAACAAAAATTTCCCAATAATCTGATGTAGTTGTTGGAATGTAATAAACAAACCAGCCTAATTTAAAAGAATTCTCATTGTCAGATGGGAACCACATTAATTGAGCTGTAACATTCTCTCTTGATACACCAAGATTGCCAAACTCAACTTTACGTCCCATTTCTTTTGTAGAAATAGACGTTATAGAAGTAGTTGGGCTAAAGCCTTTTGCTGCTAATGCAACAGCAACTGCACTTTCTGCAGTTTTAGCAGGCATGCTAGCATTTACCTTGCTTTCAATATCCGCAATTCTTGCACCCATAACAGATGCCAAAGCATTGTTTTTATATGCAATAGCTTGCGTTTTATTGTAAACAGGAATACCTTGATAGGTTTGTTGTAAGTAGATGTAGCGTACCCCAATGGTTTTATCTACATAACTATACGTAACCATAAGGTTATTTAGGTCATCGGCACTTAAGCCAATGGCCGTTCGGTTTGCACTTACAATTTGAAGTGCTGCGTTTTTTTCAACGTCGAATGATTGAGCTATACTGACCATAGCACACCATAACGTTATAAAAAGGAGCAAAATTTTCTTCATAATTTTTAAATTAAATTGGTTTTTTACTTGTTGTGTAGTTTTTTCTGTTTCTTTTTCTTAAGTCTATTTTTAAATGGTTAAATAATGGGGGTTAAAAAATTTTTATAATTAAGTGAAGGAATAATTTTTGTTTGGGTATTATTTTTTAGTAGATATAGGGGTAGTGGGTAGTTAGATAGAATACAAGCAGTAAAAATTAATTTTTGTATAATTTTATTCATCTTTAAACGAGCAGTTGAATTGAAATGGGAAATTACATCTTTTTTTAGAAAAGTAACAAAAAAATAATAAATAAAATCAGTAAAATTCTTTTTTTATTTAATATGAAGGAATTATCTGCAAAAGTGTATAATTGATAAGACAGCCTGGTTTATTATAAATGAATAATTACGAAGTCATTTTTTGCTTTACAAAACGCATCCCTTACCTTTGCCGCCTAAAATAGATTCCCATAGCTTTAAAGGTATACGAATAGTTTTTGGTATGTCAATAAAACATAAGCTCACAAAGGCTTACAGCTGGGTTAACAAATAAAAACAAGTTTTATGGTAGAAATTAAACCAGACGAAATTTCAGCAATTTTACGCCAACAATTAAGCAACTTTAATGCTGGTGCTAGTTTAGAAGAAGTAGGTACTGTTTTACAGGTAGGGGATGGTATTGCCCGTATTTACGGTTTAAACAATGTACGTAGTGGAGAGTTAGTAGAGTTTGAAAATGGCGTAAAAGCAATTGCTTTAAACCTTGAGGAAGATAATGTGGGTGTGGTTTTGATGGGAGATAGTGGCGATATTAAAGAAGGCGCTAAAGTAAAACGTACGGGTCAAATTGCCTCTATTAAAGTAGGTGATGGTATGAGTGGCCGTGTTATTAATACCTTAGGAGAGCCTATTGACGGTAAAGGACCCATTACTGGTGAATTATATGAAATGCCTTTAGAGCGTAAAGCACCAGGGGTAATTTTTAGAGAGCCAGTTAAAGAACCCCTTCAAACGGGTATTAAAGCTATTGATGCCATGATTCCTATTGGTCGTGGACAAAGGGAATTAGTAATTGGCGACAGACAAACAGGTAAAACAGCCATTTGTGTGGATACCATTATTAATCAAAAAGAATTTTACGAAGCTGGTAACCCAGTGTATTGTATATATGTAGCCATAGGGCAAAAAGCTAGTACCATTGCTGGTATTATGAAAACCCTGGAAGAGAATGGTGCTATGGCGTACACCACTATTGTTGCAGCTAGTGCTGCCGATCCGGCTCCGCTTCAATTTTATGCCCCATTTGCTGGTGCTGCAATTGGTGAATTTTTTAGAGATACGGGTCGCCCTGCACTAATTGTTTATGATGATTTAAGTAAACAAGCCGTGGCTTACCGTGAGGTTTCTTTATTACTTCGTCGCCCACCAGGCCGTGAGGCTTACCCTGGCGATGTATTTTATTTACATAGCCGTTTATTAGAAAGAGCAGCAAAAGTTATAGCTAAAGATGATATTGCTAGGCAAATGAACGACTTGCCAGAAAGTATTAAGCATTTAGTTAAAGGCGGTGGTAGTTTAACGGCCTTACCCGTTATTGAAACTCAAGCTGGTGACGTATCTGCATACATTCCAACCAACGTAATTAGTATTACCGATGGGCAAATTTTCTTAGAAGGTAATTTGTTTAACGCTGGTATTCGTCCGGCAATTAACGTAGGTATTAGTGTTAGCCGTGTAGGTGGTAATGCTCAAATTAAATCCATGAAAAAAGTAGCGGGTACCTTAAAACTAGACCAAGCACTTTACAGAGAGCTTGAAGCGTTTAGTAAATTTGGTGGCGATTTGGATGCGGCTACCAAAAACGTAATTGATAAAGGCGCTAGAAATGTGGAAATTTTAAAGCAAGCTCAATACAGTCCGTATAGTGTAGAAAAGCAAGTAGCCATTATTTACTTGGGCACACAAGGGTTGTTAAAAAATGTTGCCGTTAAAAATGTAAAAGCATTTGAAGAGCACTTTTTATTGGAAATGGCTAACAAACATCCAGAAATTTTAAAAGAATTTAAAGCTGGTAAGTTAGAAGATGAAAGTATTAAAAAGATGGTTGAGTTAGCCAATGGATTAACGCCTCAATACAAATAAAGTTAGTTAACTAAAAATAAAATTAAAGCTCCTTATTTTAAGGAGCTTTTTTTATAGCCTTGGTTTGTAACACACAAAGCAAATTGGTTAATTAAAATAAAATTTTTTTATCGGTTGTTGTCCCCACCAACCGAAACGTAAATCTCTTGTCCTTGAGTGGCAGAAACCCCACCATATTATTAATTGCTATTATTTTGTTTGCAACAACTACGTTTTTTTCTGTTGTAACATTACCAGTAGAGTTTTAATGCAACAAACAGGGCAATAACGTAGTTAAATACCGCAAATATTACAACCCCACAAGAGCATGCAGGCGCTAAAGATGCATTAAAATGGGCAGCATTAACGTATGTGGTATCGGTGTTAGCCTCTATGCTATGTTGGTACAATATTTACTTATTTATATGTCAAGATCTAATGACGATTAATGAACTATATTTGCTAAAATTTAAAAACATACGAATGGATTTTGGAAAAGAATTTGAAAAATATGCCGTAAAGCATAAAGGAATTAGTAGTAATTTATTACATGATTACACCAGTAATAATGCCAAACAATTCAGCAAATCTGCAACCGCTTTAAAGGATTGGGGAGCTATTACCAACCTTACCCCAAACATTATTGAAGAACGACCCATGAATGTAGCGGTAATGGATGTGTATAGCCGTTTAATGATGGATAGAATAATATTTTTAGGTTATCCTATTAGTGATGAAGTGGCTAATATTGTAACCGCACAATTACTTTTTTTAGAAAGCACAGATAGAACTAGAGATATACAAATGTATATTAATAGTCCAGGGGGCAGTGTATATGCAGGCTTAGGTATGTATGATACCATGCAATTTATTACACCAGATATTTCTACCATTTGTATAGGTATGGCTGCGAGTATGGGGCAGGTGCTATTGTGTGCAGGTGCAAAAGGTAAACGTACCGCACTAAAGCATAGCCGTATAATGATGCATCAACCAAGCGCTGGTGCTGGTGGGCAAGCAAGTGATATAGAAATTACGGTAAATGAAATACGAAAAGTAAAAAAAGAACTGTACGAAATTATTGCTTTACACACGGGGCAGCCAGTAGAAAAAGTAGCCATAGATTGCGATAGAGATAATTGGATGACAAGCACCGAAGCTAAAGAATACGGAATGGTAGATGAAGTGTTAACCATTAACCCTCGTAAATTAAAAAAAGACTAGTACAAGGTTAAATGTTAGATGAACGCTGTTAGATGTACGATGTTCAACTAAACTCCTAAACCTCTAAACTTCTAAACTAATAAACAGCAAACATGAATTTATACAAAATATACAACGACGAAGAAGATACTCCAGAAGTAACCATGCCCGAAAATCCGATGGAAAAAATGATGAGTAGTTGGCAGTTTGATAAAAAATTTATTGAACAACGTAAACTATTTTTATGGGGTGTGGTAGATGATAAAAGTGCGAAAGATATTACCAATCGCTTAATGTATTTAGAAGCCATTGATCCGGGTAAAGAAATTACTTTTTACATTAATAGCCCCGGTGGGGTTGTTACAAGTGGCATGGTAATTTACGATACCATGCAAATGATTAGCAGCCCAGTAAGTACAGTGTGTATGGGTATGGCCGCAAGTATGGGAAGTATTTTATTAAGTGGTGGTACTAAAGGTAAACGTTTTATTTTTCCTAATGGAGAGGTAATGATACACCAACCAAGTGGTGGTGGTAGAGGTACTAGTGCTGACCTTGAAATTATGGCAGAGCAAATACGCAAAACCAAATTAATGGGAGCCGAACTTTTAGCTAAAAACTGTGGCCAAACGGTAGAAAAAGTTATGAAAGATTTTGATAGAGATTATTGGATGGATGCCAAAGAAAGTGTAGCATATGGTATTGTGGATGGTGTGATGGACAGAATTTAAACGTATTAATAGTAGTTTATTTAATATTTAGCCCTTTTTTGGGCTTTTTTTATCATTATTCAGTACAAAGCATCGTTAGTAGTAAAAAACTTGTCTTAAAATAAGCATAGTGCATAACTTTGTACTTAATACTTTTTACAATGGCTAAACAACAAATTTTACACTGCTCCTTTTGTGGAAGAAATAGAGATGAGGTTAAAATATTAATTGCTGGGCAAGATGGGCATATTTGTGAAAGCTGTGTTGAGCATGCCGAAGAAATTATTGAACAAGAACTAGGTTTAGTAACTACCGAGGCAAAACCAACTCAACCAACTACAAATAAACTTACTGTAAAAAAGCCCATAGAAATAAAACGCTTTTTAGATGAGTATGTAATAGGGCAGGATGATGCTAAAAAAATATTAGCGGTAGCAGTGTACAATCACTACAAACGGTTAAACCAAAAAGTAGAAAATGATGTAGAAATTGAAAAAAGTAATATTATAATGGTTGGTGAAACCGGAACAGGTAAAACACTTTTAGCCAAAAGTATTGCTCGAATGTTAAATGTGCCTTTTGCTATTGTAGATGCTACTGTTTTTACTGAGGCTGGTTATGTAGGAGAAGATGTAGAAAGTATGCTTAGCCGATTATTACAAGCCTGTAATTTTGATGTACAAGCAGCAGAGAAAGGAATTGTATTTATAGATGAGATAGACAAAATAGCTCGTAAAAGTGATAACCCATCTATTACCAGAGATGTAAGTGGCGAGGGTGTACAACAAGGCTTACTTAAATTATTAGAAGGTGCCGAAGTGCTAGTGCCACCACAAGGCGGACGAAAACACCCAGAGCAAAAAATGGTAAAAGTAAACACTCAAAATATTTTATTTATTTGTGGTGGTGCTTTTGATGGGGTAGATAAAATTATTGCTCGTAGAGTAAATACCAATGCTATTGGTTTTAATGTAAACAAAGCGTTACAAGATTATCAGCATAATAATTTACTACAATTTATAAATGCAGTAGATTTAAAACATTTTGGTTTAATACCAGAGTTGTTAGGAAGATTGCCAGTGGTTACTTACCTAAATCCGTTAGATGCAGAAACGTTGCGAAACATTTTAACCGAACCCAAAAACGCTTTAATAAAACAATTTACCCGTTTGTTTGATATAGAAGGCATTGCCCTAAGCTTTGAGCCAGCCGTATTTGATTTTATGGTAGAAAAAGCCTTAGAATATAAATTAGGAGCTAGAGGATTACGAAGCATTTGCGAAAGTATTTTAACCGATGCCATGTACGAACTACCAAGCGAAAAAGTTAAAGCCTTTGAAGTTACATTAGAGTATTCAATGCGTAAATTTGGCAGTAGTAAAATGAGTATGTTAAAGGTGGCGTAGGCTGCTCTACCTAACCACAAACACTACTCCCCTAAGAACTGCTGCATTATTTTTTAAATCAATCACATACGTATAACCACCCATTGGTATAGGCTTTCCTTTATACGTTCCATTCCAATATTGGGAGGCACTTTGTGCTTCAAAAACAACCTCACCATATCTGTTAAAAATAATAATTTTAGCTAGCGGATAAGCCGCCAGAGCGGTAATTACCCATTGATCATTTTTGCCATCGCCATTTGGTGTAAACGCATTGGGTATGTATAAATCGTTAAATACTTTTACAAGCATCGTGTCAACAGCTACACCACAACCTGCAGTTGATACAGCATTTAAATAATATTCAATATTATTTTTTGCAGATGTTGTAGGGTTTAAACGAGTTGTGCTATTTAAAAAATCGCTAGGGGTCCAATAGAAACTAACATTAGCAACATCAACAAAACCATTTAATTGGGCTGTTTGCCCTTTAATTAAAACTACATCATCGCCTGCAAATGCAGTAGGTTTTTGATCTACATTAATTTTTATAGAGGCACTATCTACACAAGTATTTACATCTGTTACAATAACAGAAAAAGTTGTTGCAATTATTGGTTTAGCATACGTTACTGCATTAGTTGAGTTGGTTAATCCTGTACTTGGCGTCCATAAATAAGTGGAGCCTCCACTTGCAGTAAGTAACACACTGTCCGCACTGCAAATAGTTGCTTTGTTAGGTGTAATAGTTACTGTTGGTTTTGGTAAAATAGTTACCGGAACGGTTGCAGTATTGCTACAATTAAATGCATCAAACCCTTTTACAGTGTATACTCCAGCGGCAAGTAACGTATTTTTAAAACTTGGGTTTTGTTGGGTAGATGTAAAGCTATTTGGACCAGTCCAACTATATGTAGTTGCCCCACTTGCCGTTAAATTAAGTGTAGCACCCTCACATACTGGCGAATTACTTGCAACAACAACAACAGGTAAATCGCTTATGGTAACGGTAGTAACGTTAGAGGCTATTCTACAATTTGTATTGCCAATATTACCAGCCTCGGCAACCAATAAACGGTATTGATAAATGCCTACTACTGTATTTGTAAAATTAAAAGTAGTTGTAGTTGCTCCAGCAATGCTAGTCCAGGTAATGCCATTATCTATACTTAATTGCCATTGTAAAGTAGGGTTGGTATAACCACTACTTACTACAGCACTAAGGGTTACTAAACTTGTAATGCCAACACAAACAACTATATTAGTTTGGTTAGTATTTAAAACGGAGGTAGTAACTTTTGGTCCACAGGGTTTAAACGTAATATCGTCTAAAGCAATATCATTGCCGCAACCACCTGGGCCATTGTTGGTAATACGGAGTACAATATTATTTGTATTGTTTGGGGTAGTAAAAAATAAACCATATTGTTGCCATTGAGGTGAGGCATTTTGCAAAATATCACCTGTTGTAAAAGTGCCTAAAACGCTGCCTGTAACCGTTTCAATATTAAACACCAGTTTTGGTCTTGCAGGATTGGGCAAACAAGATGTATTTTTTAATACATTAACTATCCATGCACTAAATTCATAGGTAGTATTAGCACAAAGCCCAATAACTGTATCTACATAAAAATCTCTTGGCGTAAGGCTTGCATTAACCAACATCATATAGCCATTAACATCATTAGGGGTATGGTCTTCAACCAAAGAATGCCAAGTTCCACCAAAGCAATTAATAGTATTGTTTATTATAGTGTAGCTGCCATCGATTGGGCAATCGGCGTTAGCAAAAGTGTACGTTGTGGTATTAGTTGATAAGGGGGAGCCTATGCCAACACCCGTTCCAAAAGTAATATTTACAACAGCATCGCCTAAAGAGCCTGAACATACTTGAGCATAACTTACAACGTTGCCTATACTCAACACACAAAAAAGAAATACAACTTTTAATTTTAAATGCATACACAATGTAAAAATAATCTATTATTCAATAGCATATAGTTTGAGGTGAAAAATACGTTCTCCCCAAATTTCAAACAAATAGTATTCATTTTAGGTGGTTGTTATTTTTCAATTTATTTTTACACAGTTGGGTTGAATACTGTTCTATAAATTAGCAAAAAATATGAGCTAAAAGAGAGGTTATGTATTCACTCTCAAAAAAAATAAATAGGTTTTAAAACAAGTTTAATAATGACGAAGCTTTAAAAAAGCTAATGAGTACAAAAAATATTACTTAATAAATAATAAATAGTAAAATGGTAGATGTATTACTAGGCCTGCAATGGGGCGATGAAGGAAAAGGAAAAATTGTAGATTATTTTGCAGATAAGTACGATGTGGTGGCTCGTTTTCAGGGCGGACCAAATGCTGGACATACGTTATATGTGGACGGTAAAAAAATTGTGTTGCACCAAATACCTAGCGGTATTTTTCATGAAGGAAAAACCAACTTAATAGGAAATGGAGTGGTGTTAGATGCGGTTACATTAAAAAAAGAATGTGCAAATGTGGCGGCTTTTGGGGTTGACTATAAAAAGAACTTGTATATAAGTGAGCGTACACACTTAATATTACCCACCCACCGTGCCATAGATAAAGCTAGTGAGCTAGCAAAGGGTAACGAAAAAATTGGAAGTACTTTAAAAGGAATAGGTCCAGCTTATATGGATAAAACAGGACGTAATGGACTACGAGTGGGTAATTTGTTAGATAAAAGCTTTACTACCGAATACATTAAATTACGCTTGAAGCATCAAAAAATATTAGAGAGTTTTAATTTTCAAGAGGATATTAGCCTTTGGGAAGAGGAGTTTTTTGAAGCCATAGAGCATTTAAAAGAATTTAAAATTGTAAATGGGGAATATTTTATTAATGAAAAAATTAGCAAAGGCCAACGAGTTTTAGCAGAGGGTGCACAGGGAAGTATGTTGGATGTAGATTTTGGTACCTTCCCTTTTGTTACAAGCAGCAATACCATTAGCGCTGGTGTCTGTACTGGACTAGGTATAGCCCCACAAAAAATTAAGGAAGTATTTGGCGTAAGCAAAGCATATTGCACAAGGGTGGGTAGTGGTCCTTTTCCTACAGAGTTGCTTGATGAAACTGGCGAAACCATTCGTAAAATTGGTAATGAATTTGGCAGCACCACCGGTAGGCCTCGTAGATGTGGCTGGATAGATTTGGTCGCTCTTCAATTTGCAATAATGATAAATGGCGTTACACAAATAATTATGACAAAAGCCGATATTTTAGATACGTTAGATGAACTAAAAGTGTGTAACGGCTATAAAATAAATGGAGAGGAAAAAAATTATGTTCCTTTTCAAATGAATAGGGTAGAAATTGAGCCTTTGTATAAAACATTTGAGGGTTGGAATGCAGATATTACAGCTTGTGATACCTACGAAAGCCTGCCACAAAAAATGAAAGAGTATATAAATTATTTAAATACTTTTTTGGGTGTACCTGTAAAGTACATAAGTAACGGCCCAGGAAAAAATCAAATAGTGTCAGCATAAAAAAAATTAAAAAAAGTTGCATTTTTTTTTGGCTATTTCAAAATCTAGCCCAAATTTTACAGTACTAATTTTGATATAAAAAATGGCTACAAAAAAAGATACCGCAAAAAAATCGAGTGCCAATAAAACTGTACTTCCAGAAAAAAAAGTATCATCTAAATCTAAAAAAGACGATGACGAGGATTTAGATGATGACGATGATTTTGATAGTGATGATGATAAACCTGTAAAAAAAGGAAAAGCATTAGCTGCTAAAAAGAAATCGAAAGATGATGATGACGATGATGATGATGATGTGGAAGTTGAGGATGAATGGGAAAAAAAAGAAACAGAAGATGATTGGGATCCAGACTTTGATGAGTTTGATGTACCAAAGTCGAAAGGTAAAAAAGCTGTTGGGGGTAAAAAAGCTGCTAAAGATGAGGAAGATGATTTTAAAGTAGATGATGACTTTAAAGATTTAGGTTTTGATGATGGAAGTGGCGGTGGTTTTGATGATGATGATGACTTTTAAATTTTGATGGAATACTAATTATGTAAATTAGAGTAATTTAAATTGATTTTTTTGTGCTCTTTGTGTCTTTGTGGGAAATTGATATATTGAATTTATTATTTCTGAAAATTAGTGTAATCTGTGGCAAAAAATAGCTAGTGCAAAAATCCTCAATATTTAACATACCTAACTTTAAAGAATTTAAAATACAACTGTTGAATTGGGTAAACCAGTTCAACAGTTTTTGTTTTTTAGATAATCAGCAATATCATTTTGATAACCCAAATTTTGAATGCCTTGTAGCCGCAGGCTGCAAAAAAAGTACTACACTACAAAGCAGCAATGCATTTGAGCAATTAAAAACATTTGCTAAGGCCAATAACGAATGGCTATTTGGGCATTTGGGGTATGATTTAAAAAATGAAACAGAACAATTAATCTCTCAAAATTTTGATGGAATACAATTTGCAGATGTACATTTTTTTGTACCAAAAATAGTTTTACAGCTAACAAAAACCAGCCTTACTATTTTTAGTGATGATGAAAGTGCAAGCGATATATTTAATGCAATACTAACTAGCTCCAATAAAATAAATGAACAATCAACTCCAAAAATTACGATTAAAAATAGGTTAAGTAAGGAAGCATATTTACAAACCATAGAAAAATTAAGGCAACATATTACTAAAGGCGATTGCTACGAAATAAATTTTTGTCAGGAGTTTTATGCAGAAAATGCCGTAATAAACCCCTTAGCTATTTATAGTAAATTAAGCAACGCTTCTCCAACACCGTTTTCGGGTTTTTATAAAATAGATGATAAGTATAGTATATGCGCTAGCCCAGAGCGGTACTTAAAAAAAGAAGGGAATAAAATAATTAGCCAGCCTATAAAGGGAACGGCTAAACGAATTAAAAATAGTACTGAAGATGAATTTAATAAAACTGAATTAAGGAATAGCCCAAAAGAACGTAGCGAAAATGTAATGGTGGTAGATTTGGTTAGAAACGATTTAAGTAGAGTGTGTAAACAAGGCTCTGTAAAAGTAGAGGAGTTGTTTGGTATTTATAGTTTTCCGCAAGTACACCAAATGATAAGCACTATTGTAGGAGAGGTTGATGACGATGTACATTGGACAGATATTGTTAAACACACTTTTCCTATGGGAAGTATGACGGGGGCACCTAAAAAAAGAGTAATGCAATTGATAGAGCAATACGAAAAAACAAAACGAGGTTTATTTAGTGGGGCAATTGGTTATGTAACGCCATCGGGTAATTTTGATTTTAATGTTGTTATTCGTAGTATTTTATACAATGCCACAAATAAGTATTTATCCTTTACAACTGGCGGGGCAATAACTTTTAACAGCAATGCAGAAAGTGAGTATGCTGAAAGTATGTTGAAGGCAGAGGTGATGAAGAGGGTGTTGGAGTAAGTTACTTTTTTTTCTTCTTTTTAGTTACCACCGTTTTCGGGCCTGGGTAAACCGTTTGAGTGCTTGCCACATTATCATCTCCTAACAACAACTGTACACACTCATTTAAAATAATGTATTTGTTAGCCATAAATAGTTGCATTTTATCGGCAGGTAAGCGTAAGTCGTAGTTGCCATGGGTACTCATCATATTATCAAATTGAGGATTGTAGCGGTTAAACTGTACAATCTCCATGGCTAAGTTTTTTGTAATAACCATACTATTATACTTCCCCGAAATAGTTTGTGTTAGGGCATTTTGAGATTCGGTATCGGTCAAGTTTAGTTTATTATCAAACGGGTTAACACCACCACCAGCCTCTATATTCATAGGATAACCAATGCCAACATTACCACCACTAACCGATTGTGTGGTAACGCCACCACCACCCTCCATTACATAATGTGTGGCTATAAATTTTTTTACATAATTTCTACTTTCTCCTGGTAGGCTATATTGTAAGCTCCAAAAATTTTTACTGCCACTCTTACGAATTGCTTTATTTACATTGCCTAAGCCACCGTTGTAACTAGCCAATACCAACAACCAATCATGATAGACTTTATAAGAGTTCAACAAATATCTTGCTGCTGCATGTGTACTTTTTATATAATCTCTTCGCTCATCTATATACCCATTTACCACCAAACCATATTGCCTTGCTGTAGCTGGCATAAATTGCCAAGGGCCTGCAGCGCCAATCCAACTTGTGGCATCTGTTTTTAAATTACTTTCTATTACGGCTACATATTTTAATTCTTTTGGCAAGCCATATTGGCTTAAAATATTATCAATTAAATTAAAATAAGGCAAACCCCAATCTTTCATTTTTAATAATGATTTGCTATGTGCCTTTAAATAATCTTGCATAAAACTCTCGGCATTGGGGTTTATTTGCGATGTGTAAGGGGCGGTAGCATTGTAACTATATTTTGTAAATAAATTTTTAAAACCGTACTTAGTTACCTGGCTTAAATATTGTTCTTTTTCTTTTGATGTTGGGGCTTTTTTTGTGGTTATTATTTCTTCAATAATTTCAGTTTCTAGCTTTTCATCTACAATACTTGTATCCCCTAAGTTTTGGGCATAGCTTATTGTGGTAAAAAATAATACGGTAAAAAGGGATAAAAATTTTTTCAACATAAATAAGTCCTAAAGATTATTAGTATGTTTTATACTTTTGCAGTATTGCTTTAGATAACTGTAGCAAAGTTAACTCATTGTTTTTTGCTGTAAGTAGTTGCACCCCAAAAGGCAGGCTGTTGGTATGTTTAAATAACGGAATGCTAATGGCTGGTATGCCTGTTAAGTTTGCAAAAACGGTATAAATATCTGCTAGGTACATAGCAATAGCATCTTTACTTTTTTCGCCTAACGAAAATGCGGTTGTAGGGCTTGAGGGTAATATAATAGCCTCATAATCAGTAAATATAGTGTTGGTTTTAGCACGTAATAAATTACGTACTTGTTGTGCTTTTGTAAAATAAGCATCAAAATATCCAGTACTTAAAACAAAAGTGCCCAATAGTATTCTTTTTTGTACTTCTTTACCAAAGCCTTCGGTACGGGTGTATTTATAAAAATTAGTTAAATCTTTTATTTCGGCATTTTTACTTCTATATCCATAGCGTACACCATCATAACGGTTTAAATTGCTGCTAGCTTCGGCAGTGGTTAAAACATAATAGGTAGGTACAATATACTCCAATAAATCAAAATCAATTTCATCTACAGTATGCCCATCTACTTCATATAATGCATTGGTAATTTGCCCTATACGAAAATTGAAACATATTGCTTGGGTGTGGTATACAAAATAGGCCGAAACGAAATCTTCAAAAATTATTGAAGGGCTCATTTCGGCCTGTACTTATTTTAGGTTAACGATTTTGCTAGTAAGCCTCAAAAATTACCCTTGTTGTTTTTGTTGATCTAATTGGTTACGTAAATCTTTTAGTTCTTGATCTTTATCAACCTGTTTCATCCCTTCTTCTAACTCTGTTTTTACGTTATCCTTAGCATCTTTAAACTCTCTGATACCTTTACCTAAACCTCTCATTAATTCAGGTATTTTTTTTCCGCCAAATAGTAATACAATGGCTAAAATAATAAATATCCATTCCGATCCGCCTGGCATTCCTATTAAAAAAACGGTATTTAAATTTGTACTTAGCAACATGATAAATGATTTAATGTATTACAAAGATAAAATAAATAATGATTTAAGTTTGTTTTAAGTAACAAAATTAAGACAATCGGCTTTACCTAATGTAATTTTTGCCACATCTACCTTTTCCATTGGCAGCTTGTTCAACAGTAATTCCCCTAGCACATGAAATAAACGTTACAATACTAACAATTGTAAAAAAAGAAATAAGAAACCTTCTCATGGTGTTTAATTGGTTTAAGTTATAAAATAATTAGTGGTAAAATGTATCAGTGGGGGGATACTTTCTAAAATTTTACAAATTTTATACCAAAAAACACTATTCATAAAAAAAGGTGAAAATTAATTTTCACCTTTTTAATACTATAATAGTAAATATTATTTAGCAACTGCCATTCTTTTTTCTTTAATACGAGCACTTTTTCCACTTCTTTCACGTAAGTAAAATAATTTAGCACGGCTAACCTTACCTACTTTGTTTAAAACTACACTCTCAATATTTGGAGAATAAAAAGGAAATAAACGCTCTACACCTACACCATCGCTCATTTTACGAACGGTAAATGTAGCGGTAGCACCAGTTCCTTGGCGTTTTATAACATCGCCTTTAAAACTTTGGATACGCTCTTTAGTACCCTCTACAATTTTATAGTTTACAGTGATGTTATCACCTGCTTTAAAGTTTGGAAGCGTTGGCTTTGTTGTCAACTGCTCATGAACAAAATTAACTGCGTTCATATTTTATGTATTTTAATTCCGATTTTTTCGGACGGCAAAGGTAAGTAAAACTAGTTATTTAAAGAGCAGTTTTTTATTATTTTTTACCTAAAAGTAAAATACAAGCATATTGCTATCTGCCAAACACACTTAGTAACAGCCTAACACCTCACAAAGTTTATCTTCTAAGGCTTGTCCTCGTAAGTTTTTAGCAATTATAACTCCTTTAGGATCAATAAGATAGTTTTGTGGTATGGAGCCTACTTTATATTTTTGTGCTACCTCGTTTTGCCAAAATTTTAAGTCACTCAAATTTGTCCAAGCTAAACCATCATCTTTTATTGCTTGTAACCAATTTTCCTTAGCACCTGGCCTATCTAACGAAATGCCTAAAACAGTAAAATTTTTAGTCTTAAACTTATTATATGCAATAACCACATTAGGGTTTTCCATACGGCATGGGCCACACCAACTAGCCCAAAAATCTAACAGTACATATTTACCTTTAAACGAAGAAAGACTAACCGGCTTATCGGCCGTATCGTTTTGAGTAAAATCCATTGCTGGGCTACCAATTGCACCAATCATTAAATTGCTTAATTCGGTTTTTATTTCTTGTGCATATATAGATGTAGTTGCTTCTTTAGTTAATGTATTTACCCATTTTTGTAAGGCGGGGGCATTATCTTTAAATAAATCTTTGGTTATGTAAAGCATAAAAGCTGTTACGGGAGATTTTCCTTTCTTTTTTACTAAAGAATCTAGTTGGGTAGCTATTTTAGCTGTTATTGTAGTAAAATTAGCAACTAGGGCTTTTTTCTTTTCAGCATCGGTCTCTTGTTGTATGGCTTGATTATTATTATTTAACAGGTTAAAACTTGGCTCAAATTTTTTAATAATCGTTTTAAAATCGAGTTGATGTTTCGCACCTTTTATACTAGCTTTTTCAATATTTTTTAAGGTGCCTGAAATGATTGCGGTTTCTGCACCGATAAATAAATCGTAGTTATAAAGCGCCGTTTTATTTTTTATAGATAAACGACTAAGCCCTGCAAAACTTACTGGGGCAACAATTTTAAACTTTTTGTTTTTGGCAAATGTGGTAGCAAGAGGTGCTTGTGAGCTTGGGTGTAAAAAGCTAACCTCTGCAGAATCATCAATATCAGCAAAATTACCTGTAAGATTGATAAAATTATTGGTAGGCTTTTGGGCAACTAACGTAATGCTAATTAATAAAAAAAATACGGTAAGACAATGCTTCATCTTTTTAAAAAATTTAGTGCAAATTAGGAATAAATTTGGTAAGAAAATGGTAAAGAAGGGGGTTTGATGTGGATTGTACTAAACTAGCAGGAATATATAAGTTGCCATAAAAAACCGCCAGTTTTCACTAGCGGTTTCAATTTTTTATCGAGCTACATTCACCGATCGTTTCTCTCGAATTACGGTTACTTTTATTTGCCCAGGGAAAGTCATTTCGGTTTGTATTTTTTGAGCAATTTCAAAGCTAAGTTTTTCGCTATCGCCATCCGTTACTTTATCGGCTTCTACAATTACACGTAGCTCTCTGCCAGCTTGTATGGCGTATGCTTTTTCTACACCTGTGTAGGCCAATGCCATATTTTCAAGATCTTTAATACGCTGTATGTATTGTTGCATTATCTCTCTTCTTGCACCTGGCCTTGCTCCGCTTATAGCATCGCAAGCTTGTATAATAGGAGAAATAACATATTGCATTTCCATCTCATCATGATGGGCGCCAATAGCATTTACTACGGCAGGGTTTTCGCCATATTTTTCGGCTAATTTTGCGCCTAATAGGGCATGACTTAATTCTGTTTCTTCATCTGGCACCTTACCAATATCATGCAATAAACCTGCTCTTTTTGCCAACTTAGGGTTCATACCTAACTCGCTAGCCATAATTGCACAAAGGTTTGCTGTTTCTCTACTATGCATTAATAAATTTTGTCCGTAACTACTACGGAAGCGCATACGGCCAACCATTCGTATCAACTCTTTATGCAGGCCATGTACGCCTAATTCCATTGCAGTACGTTCGCCAATTTCCATTACCTGATCGTCAATTTGTTTCTTTGTTTTTTCAACTACTTCTTCAATACGTGCAGGGTGTATTCTACCATCGGCAACAAGGCGTTGCAAACTTAATCGGGCTATTTCTCTACGTAATGGATCAAAGGAGGAGAGTACAATAGCCTCAGGTGTATCATCAACAATTAAATCTACACCAGTTGCGGCTTCTAATGCTCTAATATTTCTACCTTCTCTACCAATAATACTACCTTTTATTTCATCGCTTTCTAAATTAAAAACAGTAATACTGTTTTCTATGGCAACTTCTGCAGCAGTACGTTGTATGGTTTGTATAACTATTTTACGAGCTTCTTTTCCGGCTTTTTGTTTAGCATCTTCAATAATTTCTTGCTGTATTACTAAGGCTTTTGTATGGGCCTCTTGCTTTAAACTTTCTATCAATTGTGTTTTAGCATCTTCGGCCGTTAAACCAGCAACTTTTTCTAAGCGGCGTATATGTTCTTCTTGATGTTTTTCAAGCTCGGTACGTTTTGCATTAACCACCTCAATTTGGCGGTTAAGTGTTTCTTTAATGGCATCGTTATCCTTAACTTGTTTTTCAAGATTTTGATCTTTTTGGTTTAACGACTGTTCTTTTTGCTTAATTCTATTTTCGCCCTCAACAATTTTTTGAGTACGTTGCAGCACATCTTTTTCATGCTCTAACTTTAGTTGTACAAATTTTTCCTTGGCTTCTAAAAGCTTCTCTTTTTTTAAATTTTCGGCTTGTAAATTACCATCGGTAATAATTCGTTGAGCTTGTTGCTCAGCATCTTCAACTTGTTTTTTGGTATTTTTGGAAAATACTAATTTTCCCAGCACCGTCCCCCCAACTAATGCGGCTAATGCTATAATAATATATATTACTACTGGTTCCATTGATTGTTATTTTTTTAAAACGTTTCAAAATCGTATAAATATTGTCCTTATGCATAAAATTGTGCAAAAGGGTTTATAAACGAAGATATGAAATTTGTTCAGGATTTTTGAAGGTATGCTGTACTTTATACCTATATATAGATAATTGGTTTACGTTTATTTTATAAAATATGCTTTACCTCAACATTTACATACTCGCTTATTGGAGAGCCTCTAAATAAATCTAAACATGTATAATTGAGGTAAAAGATAATAGGGCAGGTGTTTCTTAAGAAGCTAGTTATAAAATAAGCACCGTTAATCCATTTTCAACTCATGGCACAAATCCCGAATTTGTGAGGGCTTAGGGCTAATAAGTTGAAATAATTTTTTTTACAAGAAAATAAAGGTTTATTAGCTATTGAAAAAATGAAGGCGAGTTAGTACGTTTAAAATTGAATAGCCAAATAGATTATTGAATTAAGTTTGTTCATCAATTTTTTGCTCAATTTTTAGTAGTGCACTTATAATATCTTTACTAACAATTGGGTTGCCAACTTCTGCGGCTTGTGTTGCATACCAAATAAGTACCATGGCAATATAATCTTGCATATCCTTACCGGAAAATGCCGTTTTAAATTCTATAATTTTTTCGTTAATTATTTTTAAGGTGCCACGTATAGCTTCCTCATCTTGGGCATTGGTTTTTATGCGATAGGTTCTATCGCCAATTACAATATTTATAGGAATAAGGTCTGCCATTGTTTATTCACTTAAAAAAGTAATACACTTATCTATTTCTTTAATGTACTGCTTAATATTTTTTTCAAAATTATTTTTATCTGCTTCCGATAGGGTATTGGTAGCTGCTTTTAAAATGTATACTTGTTGTTGTAGGTTTTGTACTTGTTCTTTTGCAGTTAATTTGTCTTGTTGTAGTGTTTGTAAAAGGTTAGTTTGACGTTCATTGTCTTTTTGCAATTGCTTATAGTTCTTCAGTAAATGCTGTAGCTTTTGATTAATTCGGTTAATATGTTGTTCAAGTTCTTCCATGCTCTAAACCCCTAAAGGGCCTTTTATAGTCTATATTTTTTAAAGTTCAATTACCTAGTCACTCTTCTCGGTTTCCCCTTCTGGGGGTTAGCAGGTTATTATTTTCTTATCTCTGCCCCTAATTCTTTTTCGTAAGATGCTATTATTTTACTCATCATACTATCAATTTCTTTATCTGTCAATGTTTTTCCTTCATCTAAAAAAGTAAAACTTACGGCCATGCTTTTTTTATCAATGCCTAGTTTTTCACTTTCAAAAACATCGAACAAGTTAAGGTTTTTTAATTTATTTAGTTTAATAAGGTAAGTTGCATTTTCTATTTGCTCATAGGTCAGTGTTTTATCAACAACAATTGCTAAATCTCTCTGTACAGCAGGGTATTTTGTAATTTCTGTATACATTAATTTTTGCTTTTTTGTAAGTTTTATTATTTTATCCCAATTAATATCGGCAAAAAATACGGGTTGCTTAATATCCATTTTTGCAGTATCGGCTTTTTCAACTTCTTTAATTTCTGCAAGTATATCATTTCCCTTTTTAAAAAGAATACTATTATTTTCAACTACAGCATTGTACATACTTATTCCAACAAGTGATAAGAGTTGCTTTAATACACCTTTTATAAAATAAATATCGGTTTTAATTGCTTTTGTATTCCAGGTATCTAACACTTTATTTCCGGTAGTATAAAAACAAAGATGATTGGTTTCTGTATATTTTCCTACTTCAGTTGTGCCGTATGTTTTACCAAATTCATAAAAGTAAATATTCGTATTTTTTCTGTTGATGTTGTGTGCAATAGTTTGTAACCCGGTTTGCAGCATCGATGGCCTTAATACATCCAATTCTGCACTAAGATTATTCATCATTTTTACCGTGGTTTGCAAGGTAGCATCATCAAAATAAGCACTGTTCGTAATACTATTGGTAAAAATTTCGTTAAAGCCTAAGCCCACTAAATAATTACTTACTTTTTCTTGATACCTATGTTGGTGGCCCAATGTTTCAATAGTAGGAGCAATAGTTATATATTGTGGAATTTCTACATTATCTAATCCATCAATACGCATTATTTCTTCTACTAAATCGGCTGGTATACTAATGTCTGATTTACTAAAAGGTACTTTCACCCAAAGCTCATCCATACCTTCTTTCATAATTTCAAACCCAAGGCTGGTTAATATATTTTTAACTGCATCGCCATGATAATTTTTACCACTTATTTTTTTTAAGTAATGATATTTTAAGGCTACCTCAGTTTTTTCTTTAGGCGTTGGATAAATATCAATAATATCACTAGCAATTTCGCCACCAGCAATTTCTTTAATTAGCATTGCAGCTCTTTTCAAAACATTTACGGTGTTACTTATATCAACTCCTTTTTCAAATCGGGTAGCAGCATCGGTACGTAAACAATGGTGTAACGATGATTTACGAATAGTTGACGGGTTAAACCATGCACTTTCTAAAAATATATTTTTTGTCGTTGATTTTATACCACTGGTTAATCCCCCAAAAACACCACCAATACACATGGGCGTTTTCTTACCATCGCAAATCATTAAATCATTAGCACTTAATTTTCTTTCTTTATCATCTAACGAAATAAAAGGGGTTCCCTTTGGTAAATTTTTTACGATTATTTTTTTTTCTTCAATTATAGCTGCATCAAAAGCATGTAAGGGTTGCCCAGTTTCGTGTAATATATAATTGGTAATATCTACAATATTATTAATACTTTTTACACCAATGGCTTTTAATTTTTGTTGCAACCACTTTGGGCTTTCTCCAATAGTTACACCTTGTATACTAACGCCAGCGTATCTTTTACAAGCATCTGTATTTTCTACAATTACGTCAAATTGCAAACCCTGATGATCTACTTTAAAATTATTTTTGAACGGGCTTTTAACTACAGTATCTTTTTTAATATGATGACTTAAATAAGCGCAAACATCTTTTGCTACCCCTAAATGGCACATAGCATCCATACGATTTGGTGTTAATCCAATTTCAAAAATAATATCGTTGTAGGGCTTAAAATAATTTGCCGCAGGAATACCCACAGCTACATCGGTTGGTAAAACTAAAATACCTTCATGGCTTTCTCCCAAACCAATTTCATCCTCGGCACAAATCATTCCATGGCTTTCGCTACCTCGTATTTTTGCTTTTTTCATGGTTAAAGGTTCGCCTGTACTTGGATAAATAGTACTACCAATAGTAGCCACCACTACTTTTTGCCCAACAGCAATATTGGGTGCTCCACAAACAATTTGTAGTAATTCGGTTGTACCTATATTTACTTTGGTTAGGCTTAATTTATCAGCATCGGGGTGTTTTTCACATTCTATAACCTCACCAATTATTAAACCCTCTAAGTTTCCTTTTACTTCTTCAAAAGGCATCATACTTTCAACCTCTAAACCAATAGATGTTAGTATTTTACTTAATTTTTCTGGTTCTATTTGCTCCGGCAGGTATTCACTAAGCCAATTGTAACTAATCGTCATTTGTTATTGTTGTTTCTTTTAGTTGTTTGCAAAGATAGTTTTTTAAGTGTGTAAGCTAAAACACTATAAGCTATAAAATCTTTTATTAAAATGCAATAAAAAAAATAGATGAATTGGTGCAGAAAGATTTTTTCAATGGTTCCAAATTGTTAACAAAAACCATATTATTCAAATTTCTATTGATTTTTATATGTTGATAAACCTGTTAACAAAGCCTTAATAACCTAACTTTGTGTGTTAATTTGGTGTAGATAACAACTTTTAACTAATGAAGTAAAGCTTTGTGAATAACGTAATTGACTTTTTGAATTTAACTTAGCCTACTTGCAACACTTTTAAGTGCAAGCCCAAACAATCTTATCAAGCAACGTATTTTAAAATGGAATTAACTAATCTAAATAAAGATAGAAAAACTGGTCGACGCAAATCCCCACTGGATTTAAATACCATGATGTATGGTAAAATACCACCACAAGCTAAAGAATTAGAAGAAGCCGTTTTGGGTGCAATAATGCTAGAAAAAAGTGCATTTGATACTGTGGTAGAAATTTTAAAACCAGAATGTTTTTATAGCGACGCTAATCAAAAAATATACAGAGCAATGCAAGGTCTGGCAATTAAAAGTTTGCCTATTGATATGCTTACTGTTGTAGAGGAATTAAAGTTTAGAGAAGAGTTAGAAATTGTTGGTGGTGCATATTACGTATCTAAATTAACCAATGCAGTTGTATCTAGCGCTAACATTGATGCACATAGCAGAATTGTATTGCAAAAATTTATTCAACGAGAATTAATACGCATTAGTGGCGAAATAATTGGTGATGCCTATGAAGATAGTACCGATGTATTTGATATGTTAGATGATGCCGAAGGAAAACTATTTGAAATTACGAACAGCCATTTACGCAAAAACTTTGATAGCATTGATACCGTATTGGTAAAAACCATACAGCGTATTGAAGATATGCGCAATAGGCAAGAGGATATAACAGGTGTACCTACTGGCTTTGCAAGTTTAGATAGATTAACCTATGGTTGGCAACCTACCGACTTAATTGTGCTTGCAGCAAGGCCATCAGTGGGTAAAACTGCTTTTGCACTTAACCTTGCCCGTACCGCGGCATTGCATCCGACAAAGCCTACTGCTGTTGGTTTTTTTAGTTTAGAAATGAGTAGCAGCCAATTAGTACAACGTATTTTAAGTGCCGAAAGCGAAATATGGTTAGAGAAAATTGCTAGAGGAAAATTAGAAGAACATGAAATGAAGCAGTTGTACAAAAAAGGTATTGAACGCCTTAGTAAGGCACCTATTTTTATTGACGATACTGCTGCATTAAATATTTTTGAACTAAGAGCAAAATGTAGAAGACTAAAAAACAAACACAATGTTGGTTTAATAATTATTGATTACCTGCAATTAATGAGTGGTGCTGGCGAAAATCGTAATGGAAATAGAGAGCAAGAAATTAGTAGAATATCAAGAGATTTAAAAGGGCTTGCAAAAGAATTGCAAGTGCCTATCATAGCCCTATCTCAATTGAGTAGAGAGGTAGAAAAAAGGAAAGAAGGAGCAAAAATTCCTCAGTTGAGCGATTTGAGAGAATCGGGTGCTATTGAGCAAGATGCTGATATGGTAATGTTTTTATACCGTCCAGAATATTACGATATAACCGCCAACGAATTTGGAGAAAGTAACAAAGGAGAAACCTATGTAAAAGTTGCAAAACACCGTAACGGTAGTTTAGATACTATTAAATTAAAAGCATTATTACATATTCAAAAATTTATTGAAGATGATAGTAGTGGCGGCGATTTTGGAGGCAGCCCACCACAAGGAGGAAATTGGAAACCTGTTGCAGGACTTGATGGAGGAGGAGGAAACGATGCAAAATTGTATATACAAAAGGGCAGTAAAATGAATGATGGCGAGTTTGATGACGAAGCACCATTTTAAATTAAGAATTAAGAATGAATAATTAGGAATGAAGAGTGAATATTATTTTTACTCTTCATTTTACTTTATGGTATTGCCATTTTCAGTAAGTTTGATATAGAATGAAAAAAATCCTCTTTATACTTCTTTTAATTAGCCAATCTGTATCTGCACAACAAAAATGCACTGATAAAAATTTACCCATAGTATTTGTACATGGCTTTATGGGTAGTGGTGATAATTGGGCTACACAAATACAACGTTTTAGTAGTAATGGTTTTTGCGAAGACAAACTTTTTGTATTTGATTGGAATAGCATAGGAGGAGGTTCAACTACTTCAACTTCATTAAATAAATTTATAGATGGGGTTTTGAAAAAAACGAATGCCACAAAAATTAACTTAGTGGGCCACTCTGCTGGTGGTGGTGTTTGTTATGCGTATTTAAAAGATAGTGTGCAAGCTTTAAAAGTGGCTAAATACGTACATATTGGCAGCACAAAAATGAAAGCACCTGCAGGAAAAAATAATGAAATACCCACCATGAATATTTATAGTACCGATGATAAGGTTATAAAAAACGGTGGCGATATTGCTGGAGCAATTAATGTAAAACAAACTGGTAACGATCATATGCAAGTGGCAACCAGTGCTGCTACATTTACACCCATGTATAATTTTTTTACAGAAACTTCAGGAAAAGCTAACCCAACAATTTTACCATCCAAAGACTACTATAAACAAATAACGGGCAAAGGAGTGGTAATGGCAGAAAACACTATTTTATCTTTAGACAGTGTAATTTGTTACAACTATAATCCTAAAAATGGTAAGCGATTTTTTACTAAAAAAAGAGGCGACGATAGCTCATATACAGGCTGGATGAGGTTTGGGAAAGAAGATGGGACCTTTAGTTTTAATGTAACAAAAGACCAATATTTAGAGTTTGAAGTGCAACCTACCAATGGCCGAAGAGTGTTTTATTATTTTGAACCGTTTATGCGTAACAATAAAAATATTTATTTACGAGCTTTACCAACTGGCGGTATGGCTGCAGCCATGTTAGGCAATATTCCAAACGATGATAAACAAACGGCCCTAGTTATTTTTACAGCTAACAATGCAGTAATTGCAGGAAGAGATAGTTTGGCAATAGACTCTATACCGTTATCGTTACCACAACTTATGCCTGCAAACAAAACATCTATTGCTTGTTTTTTATTTGATGATGGAGATGAGTTAACAAGCGGTAAAGCCTTAAAATCTTTATCGGCAGCTCCGTTTTTAACTGGCGTAGATGTTTTTATTAAAGCAGAAGAAAATAAAACAATGTGTATTTATTATAACGGAAGAAGTATAGTGTTGCCAAAACGAAAAAGTAAAGATGGAATTATGATTGTAGTATTTAATTAAGTATATGGCTTTACCATTTTTTTATAAAGAAGATAGTACAACTTCATCTACACAAATAATCTTAGATGAAAACACCAGTAAGCATATCGTACAGGTATTGCGTATGCACAATGGAGAGCAGTTGCAATTAACCAATGGAAAAGGCGGTTTGTTTATTTGTGAAATAATTGATGATAATAGAAAGAACTGCGTTGTGAAAATATTAAATCATTCACTCCTAACCCCACACAACTTAACCATCTCCATTGCAATTAGTTTATTAAAAAATACTACCCGTTTTGAATGGTTTTTAGAAAAAGCAACTGAAATAGGAGTAACTGAAATTATTCCTGTCATTTGCGAAAGAACTGAAAAAACCGCTTTTAAATTTGAACGTTTAAATACTATTTTAGTAAGTGCCATGTTGCAAAGTCAGCAATGTTGGTTGCCTTTGTTACATCAACCAATAGCATACAGCAAGTTTATAAAACAACCATTTGAAAAAACAATAAAATTTATTGCTCATTGCGAAAGCCAAGAAACAAAACAGCTACTCACTAATAACCACTTACCACTCACTAACAAATTAATTTGCATTGGACCCGAAGGCGATTTTACAAAAGCCGAAATAGAGTTGGCATTGCAACATAATTTTGCGTCTGTAAGTTTAGGTAATAGAAGGTTGAGAACAGAAACAGCGGGTGTTGTTGCTTTAGTATTGTTACAAAATAAGTAGCAAAAAATTCATTTATAATAAGTACAAAACAGCTAAAGTAAATATAAAAAAAAATTAATGAGCTTGATCATCTTTACTCTCTTCTTGTAAAGTAGGCTCATTTAATTCCACTAAATTAGCATTACGTTTTTTATTTTTGCTAAACATAAACATATTTAGCATTTCTACTCCAAATGAAAAAGCCATACCAAAATAAATGTAGTTTTTTAAATGTAGGTCGTGGGCTTTTGCTGCATCCCATCCTTCTATAACTAAGCTTAAACCAATCATTACCAAAAAAGATAAGGCCAACATTTTTAGGGTTGGATGTTTGTGTATAAAGGACGAAATTTTTGGACTAAATAAAAACATAACAAGCATAGCAATGATTACAGCGGCAATCATTATTTCTACATGTTGTGCTGTCCCTCCAGCAGTTATTACGCTATCAAAACTAAACACAGCATCTATTATCATTATTTGTATAATTGCTTGTGGTAGTCCTAGACCTTTATTTTTGCCATTAATAGCATTAGGGTCTTCGCCCTCTAATTTGCCGTGTATTTCCTTTACCGATTTATAAATTAAAAACAAACCACCTAGCAACATTACAATTGCAGCCAAATCAAATCCTTTGCCAAATAAGGTAATTACTGGTTTACCCCTTTGTGCTAATAACCAACTTAACCCCATTAACAATAAACTACGGCTAATAATACCTGTTATCATCCAAATACGCCTAGCTTTAGTAATTTCATTTTTGTTTTTAAGCCTATTCATAATAATGCTAACAAAAATTACATTATCAATACCCAAAACAACTTCTAATATTACCAATACAACAAAACTAATAATAGCCTCCGACGTAAATAAATACGATAAATCCATTTTTTTAAATTTAACTGCAAAGATAAGTGAAACAAAAAATCCTGCCTAAGCAGGATTTTTATAAGTTGCTTTAAATGCTCTACTTCGCTTCTTCTTTTTTATCATCATCACCATCAAACTTATCTACAATTTTGTCTTTTAAATCTTCTGCTTTTACCTTAGTAGCATCCCATAAATCTTCAGCCTTGTCTTTAAGGTCTTATAACTTGTCCTTCATTTTATCAAAAAACTCTTTTTCTTCTTCTGCCCCTCCGTTTTAATTTCTTCGCTCAGGGTATATTTATTTTTTTAAATTATTGTTTGTTGGTAAAGATGCTTTTTAATTGATTCCGTTACATATTTTTTTAACTATACTCGGTCCTTCGTAAATAAAGCCGGTCCACACTTGTATTAAAGCCGCTCCACTATGTAACCTTTCTTTTGCATCTAGTGCTGTAAAAATTCCACCGCTTGAAATAATAGGAATTTTTCCATTAGTTTTTTGTGAGATGTATTTTATTATATCGTTACTTTTTTGTTTTAAAGGCATACCACTTAAACCACCAGCCCCAATTTTTAAAACGGTTGAGTTTGTAGATCTAAGATTTTCTCTACTTATTGTTGTGTTTGTGGCTACTAGGCCGTCTAAATTTATTTCTAACGCTAAATCTATAACATCATCTAATTGCTCAGTAGTTAAATCTGGAGCAATTTTTAAAAGAATAGGTCTTTGAATTTCAAATTTTAAGTTTTGAGTTTGCAGATTCTCCAATATCTTTTTCAACGAATCTTTCTCTTGCAGCTCTCTTAAACCTGGTGTATTGGGGCTGCTTACATTTACTACAAAATAATCTACATAAGGGTGTAAGGCTGTAAAACAAATTTCATAATCTTTCCAAGCATCCTCGTTAGGGGTGGTTTTGTTTTTGCCAATATTTCCGCCTATAATAAGTTTAGAGTTGAAAGTTGAAAGTTGAAAGTTGGTATCCTGTTCATTATGCATTTTCAGTTTTCCAGTTTCCAGTTTCCACTTTTTTAACCTTTCCGCTACCACTTCCACCCCATCATTATTAAACCCCATTCGGTTTATTAAGCCTTTATCTTTTGGTAATCGAAATAATCGAGGTTTATCGTTTCCTGCCTGAGGCTTGGGTGTTACTGTACCAATTTCCACAAAGCCAAATCCTAGCGCTTCTAATTCGTTTAAGTATTTGGCATTTTTATCAAAGCCTGCCCCTAAACCAACCCTGTTAGGGAATTGAATATTAAATATTGAATATTGAATATTTTTTTTTGGAGCAAATATTTTTTTAATAATTGATTTTCCAAACGGTAGCTTGCAAATTAATTTTAAGCTATTCATACTAAAATAATGCACCCACTCGGGGTCAAAAAGAAATAAAAAAGAACGTAATAATTTGTACATAATGGTGCAAAGATAATTGAGTTTGATTTTTTGAAGAGAACAACTATCTTTGGTTTATGGTTGCATAAACAACTAATAATATACCTTACATCATAAACAGTCAATAATGCAAGAAGCATATATAGTAGCAGGGTTTAGAACAGCAGTAACAAAAAGCAAAAAAGGTGGATTTAGGTTTACCAGACCCGATGATTTAGCTATTGATGTAATAAAAGGCTTGTTGGCAAGTGTGCCTCAACTAGATCCTAAACAGGTAGATGATGTTATTGTAGGAAACGCAGTACCCGAAGCTGAGCAAGGCTTACAGTTTGGGCGTATTATTGCTGCAAAAGCCGTTGGCTTAGATGCTGCAGGTATTACAATAAATAGATATTGTGGTAGTGGTTTAGAAAGTATTGCAATGGCAACCGCAAAAATACGTAGCGGCATGGCTGATTGTATTATTGCAGGTGGTACCGAGAGTATGAGTATGGTACCAACCGCTGGCTGGAAAACTGTACCAGCTTACTCTATTGCTAAAGACCAACCCGATTATTATTTGGGTATGGGCTTAACCGCCGAAGCGGTTGCAAACGAGTATAAAGTAAGTAGAGAAGATCAAGATGAATTTAGCTATACTAGTCATTTAAAAGCAGGCAATGCCCTTAAAGCAGGATATTTTAAAAGCGGCATTTTACCCATAAATGTTGAAGAAGTTTACTTAGATGAAAAAGGTAAAAAACAAACCCGAAATTTTATTGTAGATACAGATGAAGGGGTAAGAGCCGATACTAGTATTGAAGGCTTAGCAAAACTTAAACCAGCGTTTGCATTAGGCGGTAGTGTAACAGCAGGTAATAGCAGTCAAACTAGCGATGGTGCTGCTTTTGTGTTAGTAATGAGCGAAAAATTAATGAATAACCTTGGCCTTAAACCAACAGGCCGATTAATAAATTGTGCAAGTGCAGGCGTACACCCTCGAATTATGGGTATTGGCCCAATTGCAGCAGTACCAAAAGTACTAAAACAAGCTGGAATGAGCTTGGCAGATATTGAATTGTTTGAGCTGAATGAGGCCTTTGCATCACAGTCTCTTGCAGTTATTAGAGAGCTTGGTTTAAATACAGATATTGTAAATGTAAACGGCGGAGCTATCGCTTTAGGCCACCCTCTAGGTTGTACAGGGTGTAAACTAACTATACAATTGCTAAATGATATGAAACGCCTTAAAAAGAAATATGGTATTGTTACAGCTTGTATTGGTGGCGGTCAAGGTATTGCTGGTATTATAGAAAATATTGACTAATATTTAAATAGGTTTAAATTTTTTATGCCCAATTCTTTGAGTTGGGCATATTTTTTGTTATCTTAGTATCGTAAAATAGCCGAAAGAAGAAAAATTGACTACATAGATGATATCCTTTTAAACCTTCCCTAAAAATAATAGTCACACTAAATTATTGTACTTCAAATAAACTGCTATGGATAGAAGAGATTTTCTTACAGCTAGTAAGACGAAGAAAAAAACTCCACTAAAACCTGTACAATTTGTAAAACCTGCTAGAGTGTTAAGTGGAATAAACCCGTATGCTGGTCAATGGACTACCAACGAAGTAATACACCTACTTAAACGTACTATGTTTGGTGCAAAAAAGGCAGATGTAGACTATTTTTTAGGTAGAACAGTTAGTCAATCCGTTGATGAGTTAATGAACCCTACAGCACCTAATCCAACTCCACCAATTAAAGAATATGTAACAAGTACTCAGCCCGGAACACCCGATACTAATATAGCACAAGGCACTACCTGGGTTAACGATATTAATAATGATGGAACCGTTCAAAGTCAACGGAGTGCATCGTATAAAAAATGGTGGACAGGCGTACTCGTAAATCAAGATAGAAGCATAAAAGAAAAAATGAACTTTTTTTGGATAGATCATTTTGGAAATGAATCAAGTGATATTGGGAACGCTAATTGGGTATATAAACAACACACAACCATTCGCCAACATACGTTAGGTAATTTTAAGCAAATGGTTAGGGATATTACACTAGACTATGGGATGCTTAGGTATTTAAATGGATATTTAAATACAGCAACAGCACCCGACGAAAATTATGGAAGAGAGCTACAAGAATTATTTACACTAGGAAAAGGACCAGATAGTAAATACACCGAAGGCGATGTAAAAGAGGCAGCTAAAGTATTAACTGGTTGGAGAGTAAATGGAGCTAACTACACTACTTTTTTTGATCCAACTAGGCATAGCACAGCTAATAAACAATTTTCATCTTTTTATAACAATACTATAATTACGGGTAGAACAGGGGCCACAGCAGGCGACTTAGAATTGAACGACTTATTAAATATGATTTTTGCTCAAAATGAGGTAGCAAAATTTTTGGTACGTAAGTTTTATCGATGGTTTGTGTATTACGAAATTGATGCAGCTACTGAAGCTAATGTAATAACTCCACTAGCAGATATTTTTAGAAGCAGTAACTACGACATTAAATCAGTGCTTACCACCTTATTTAAAAGCGAACATTTTTTTGATATAGCAAATCAAGGATGCGTAATTAAAACACCAATGGATGTTGTAATAGGTTCTATGAGAGAGTTTGAAGTAAATATGCCTTTAGCAACAGATTGGGATACAAATTACGGCCATTGGAATACCCTTTATAGTTGGATGATTAATATGGGCGTAAACTTACACGACCCACCAAATGTAGCTGGTATGCCAGCATATTATCAAGAGCCTGCTTTTCATGAAATTTGGATAAACACAGATTCTTTGCCAAAAAGAAATCAGTTTACCGATGTAATGACGAATAGCGGTTATCTAAGAAATGGCTTTAGAATGCAGTTTGATTTTACCAAAGTAGCAAAAACTTTTAGCAACCCAGGCAATCCTAATGATTTGCTAAAAGATGCACTAAATTATTTTTATCGTATTCAAGTATCGCCACAAACTATGGCGCAAATGAAAACTCAAATGTTATTGAGTAATCAATTGTATGATTATTATTGGACAAATGCATGGAGTGCATATATTAGCAATCCAACTACAGCAAATTTTAATACGGTAAATACTCGTTTAAAAGATTTGTTTAGATATATTATGAACTTAAGTGAATACCAATTGTCTTAACTCATTAAATTTTGTATTAAGTTTTACTAAAATTTTAATACTTAATACTAACTACTAATTATTATAAAATGAAACGTAGAGAATTTTTAGGAAAATCAATAACAGCAGCAGTTCCAGCTTTAATAAGCGGTTATGCAGTAAAAGCATTAGATGCCAATTCTCCCATTGTAAAAGCGTTGATGGGTACAGGTACAGATACGGATCATGTACTTGTAATTATTCAACTTTCTGGCGGTAACGATGGATTAAATATGGTTATACCAATTGAAACGTATAATTTGTATAATGCTGCAAGACCAAATATTGCTATACCAGAAGATAAAATTTTGCGATTAAATGGATATGATAAAACTGGTTTAAACCCTGCTATGACTGGGCTACAAACTATGTATAACGAAAATAAATTAAACGTTATTCAAGCCGTAGGCTATCCTCAACCCAACTTTTCTCATTTTAGAGCAACAGATATTTGGCAGTCATCTAGTAATAGCAATCAAGAGGTTTATACAGGATGGGCGGGTAGATATTTAAATTATGAGTATCCAAATTTTCCTAACGGATATCCTAATGCAAGTATGACCGATCCATTAGCGATACAAATTGGCTCTACAGCTCCACTAACTACACAAGGGCCAAATGTAAATATGGCTATGAGTATTACTAGTGCCACAAATTTTTATCAATTAATCAATGGTACTAGCGATCCTGTGCCAGCAACAAAAGCAGGCAAAGAATTAAGTTTTATAAGAAACGTAGCCAGACAAACTCAACAGTACGCAGGTACCATAAAAGCAGCATCTAATAAAGTTACTCAACAAGCTCCCTACCCAACAAATAACAGCTTAGCCGATCAATTAAAAATTGTAGCAAGGTTAGTAAAAGGAGGATTAACAACTAGAGTATATATGGTAAGCTTTGGTGGCTTTGATACCCATAGTTTACAAACAACGGTTGCAGATACAACAGTAGGTAACCATGCTATTCTATTAGGTAGAGTTAGTGCCGCTATTAAAGCCTTTCAAGACGATTTAACTTTTTTAGGCATAGAAGATAGAGTTGTAGGTATGACTTACAGTGAATTTGGAAGAAGAATAAAAAGTAATAGTAGTGTAGGTACCGATCATGGAGCAGCAGCACCCTTATTTGTTTTTGGAAAACCAGTGCAAGGAGGCGTTTTAGGTAACAACCCTACCATTCCAGCTACTACTACCTTTAACGATAATGTACCCATGCAGTACGATTTTAGAAGCATTTACGCATCACTGTTAGAAAACTGGTTTTGTTTACCAAAAGCTACCGTTGATGGATTGTTTCCACCTGCTATTAATAATACTTTGCAAAATTTACCTTTAATAAAAGGTGGACTTTGTAAGGCTGTTACCCCACCACCAAACCCATCAGGTAAAACAAACATTACGAACTACCCTAATCCATTTAGCAATAAAACTACCATTGAGTTTACAACTACAGGTGGCGATACACTTATACAAATTATGGATACGGCTGGTAGGTTGTTGGTAAACTTGTTAGAAAAAGATTATCCAACTGCAGGAAGGCATACGGTTTCGTTTGATGCCTCTCATTTAGCCAACGGTATTTATTATGCCCGTTTGCAAAATGGAACCGATCAGCAAGTAAGGCCAATGTTAAAGGTGAGATAATGCAATATCCCATTTCGAAAAAGGAGAAATCTATGCTATTAAATTTTATTTAGTCTTTAACACAACATGGCTTTGTTCAACTGTGCTTAAATCTTTTTAAACGTAGTTGGTTGACAAAATCAAAGATTCTAATCAGTTATTCTGTGGCCAGCATTTACCCAATCGGTAATTTTTTGTTTGTCTTGGTTTGTTAATGCAGCATTTGGAGCCGACGGCATTCGAGTAGGTAAATTATCAACCGCCCTAATTTTTATTCTATCCCAACTGGAAATAATAGAAGCATCATCATCAAAGTTTTTTCCACCACTCACAGATCCATTTAAATGGCAAGGGCCACAATAGCCATTTATTATGTTCTTTACATCATAATATTTTGGGCCATAGCCAACAATCGAAATACTAGCAGTGCCTTTACAGCCAATTGCATTTTTTGCAATAACAGCGTAAGTACCAACACCTAAATTAAAAAAATTTGGAGATCCTTGAAACGTTGTGCCACCAATACTATAGGTAAAGCCACTTGCGATAGGGGAAGTAATAGTAATAGTACCAAGGCTTTGCCCGGTAATGGTATATGTTTTACTAGCTATTGTTGTAATTGTTATTGTATCACATGGGTTAATGGGTGGATTACAACCCACAGCACAGGGTATGTAATCATCTTTTTTGCAACTAGTTAAAGTATACATTACTGTTACTAATGTGAGTGTGTAAATTAAAAACTTTCTCATAACATTATATTGAACTTAAATTTATACTAAATAATTTAATCCTCCAATTATAATGCCATATTTTGGTATTTTAGCCCCATTTATTTTTTACTATTTTTGCTCCATGCAAATAATACCTGTTACTACACCTACACTTGCAAAACAATTTTTGCAAGTAGCCATTAATATTAATAAAAATGATACTCATTGGATTCAACCTTTAAACAAAGACATAAACGATATATTTAATAAAGAAAAAAATAAAGCATTCCGTTTTGGAGAAATTATTCGTTGGATTTTAGAAGATGATAAGGGCAACTTAATTGGACGAGTAGCAGCTTTTATAAATACAAAATACAAAAACAAAAATGATGATGTAGAGGTTGGTGGTATGGGCTTTTTCGAATGCATAAATAATCAACAAGCAGCTAATGTACTATTTGATACGGCCAAAAATTGGTTAGTACAAAAAGGCGTACAAGCAATGGATGGGCCAATAAATTTTGGAGAAAGAGATAAGTGGTGGGGGTTAGTTACTAAAGGGTTTCACCCTCCGTTATATTGTTTAAATTACAATCCACCCTACTATGTTACCTTATTTGAAAATTATGGGTTTAAAATATTTTATAATCAAATTTGTTTTGGATTTAATCCACAAGCTACAATATCACCAAAGGTAATTGAAAGGCATAATGCAATAGCGCAAGATCCAGATTTTAGTTTTTCAACCATAAATAAAAATAACCTAGAAAAATTTGCAACAGATTTTGCCTTAGTATATAACAAAGCATGGGCAGGCCATGGTGGTTTAAAACAAATGCCTCAAGAACAAGCGTTACTTATTTTTAAAAAAATGAAGCCAGTAATGGATGAAAAAATAGTGCAATTCGCTTATTATAAACACGAAGCTATAGGCATGTTTTTAAATTTGCCCGATTTAAACCAATATTTTAACTACATGAAAGGCAAATTTGGGCTTTGGCAAAAACTAAAATTTGTTTTTCTGCAAAAATTTAAGCCCACAAATAAATTTACCGGATTAGTATTTGGAATAGTGCCAGAGTGGCAAGGAAAAGGGGTAGATGGATATTTAATTACAAAATGCTCTGAAATAGTCAAAAAAAAACCAATACAATACACTGATTATGAAATGCAATGGATTGGCGATTTTAACCCAAAAATGATTAATGTAGCCGAAAATTTTGGCGATACTTACCGTACTAGAAACCTGGCTACATTCCGTTATTTATTTGATAGAGAAAAAGAATTTGTACGACATCCAACTTTATAATAACAAGTAAATAAACTATGCTTAAATTGCAGTATCTTAAATTAACATAAAAAACTCTTTCTAAACTTTTAAAAGTAGGAGGATTTAGAGGTCATGGAAAAATTCATTGTATCGGCACGTAAATATCGTCCTCAAAATTTTAGCACAGTTGTGGGCCAAGCCCATATTACTACTACATTAAAAAATGCTATAATCAATAACCAATTAGCACATGCTTTTTTGTTTACAGGGCCAAGGGGTGTTGGTAAAACTACTTGTGCAAGAATATTAGCAAAAACAATTAATTGCGAAAATCAAACTAAAGAAGGAGAGGCTTGTAACACTTGTCAAAGTTGTGTTTCTTTTGATGCTGGCAGTTCAATGAATATACATGAGCTTGATGCAGCCAGTAATAATAGTGTTGATGATATAAGAAGTTTGGTAGATCAAGTACGTTTTGCTCCTCAAGCTGGTAAATACAAGGTATATATTGTTGATGAGGTGCACATGCTAAGTACCTCCGCTTTTAATGCGTTTTTAAAAACGTTAGAAGAACCTCCTCCATTCGTCATTTTTATATTAGCAACTACAGAAAAACATAAAATTTTACCTACCATTTTAAGTAGATGCCAAATTTTCGATTTTAAAAGAATTACAAATGCAGATACTGTGTTGCATTTGCAAGAAATTTGCGATAAAGAAGATATAAAAGCAGAAAAAACAGCTTTACATATTATCGCCCAAAAAAGCGAAGGATGTATGAGAGATTCGCTAAGCATTTTAGATAAAATTGTAAGTTTTACAAATGGTCAATTAACATACAGTAATACATTGGAGCATCTAAATATTTTAGATGAAGACTATTATTTTAAATTACTACACTTTATGCAAAACCAACAATTAGCTGATGCGTTGTTGTTGTTTGATGAAATAAATGCAAAAGGTTTTGAAGGAGATACATTTTTAGAAGGGTATGCAGAATTTATACGGAATGTTTTAGTAAGTAGAGATGCAAGGGCCGCCATTTTATTACAAGTTGCTGATGATTTTAAAGAAAAATATGTTGAAGCTGCACAAAAAGTAAATGTAGCTTGGCTGGTAGCAGCATTAAATTCTTTAAACGAAACCGAAATTAATTATAAACAAGCTCGTAATAAGCGTTTGCATATAGAGTTTGCTATTATTAAATTAACACATCTTAGTCAAGCCATAGAGTTAACAACTGAAAATGGCGAACTTGTAAAAAAAAAAACTAACGGAAGTAATTAAAGTTGTAAATTTTAAAGCCATACAACCTATCCGCATTTTAAAAAACGAAGTAGAAAATAAAATACAACCCCAATTAAAACAAGAAGAGCCACAAGCAAAATTATCCATTGAAAGTGCAGATGAAAAAATAAAACCTCTTATAAAAACCAATACAATTTTACCAAAAGTAGGTTTATCATCTCTTGAAAAAATCCGTAAAAAAATTGCAGACCAATCAACTGGCCAAGTCGTTAAAGTGCTTTTAACTAACGATGAGTTATCTCAAGCTTGGAGTGTTTTTACACAAAAGTTAGAAGATAGAAAAAACCACAGTGCCGTTACTAATTTCAAAATGGCTAAGTTAAATATTGTAAATAACGATAGCATCGAAATTGTTACCGAAAATAACATTCAACAAAAATTTATAGAGCAAGAAAGAGCATTGTTAATTGAGCACTTACAACATCATTTTGGTAATAAAGCATTATCGTATAATGTTATAATTGTAGAAACCGAAGCTAGCTCTCAACCAATTGATAAACCTCTAAACACAAAAGAACAGTACTTGAAAATTATTGAAGAATACCCACTTGTAAAGGAATTGAAGGATCGATTAAGGCTAGAGTTAGATTATTGAGTGATTCCAGGTGTTTATTTTCGGCTATTTTGCCGTAATTTCACCTCTTAATTTATAAATAAGAAACACATAGATTATGGCGGAAGTAATACGCATGCCTAGAATGAGTGATACAATGACTGAAGGTGTACTGGTAGAGTGGCACAAAAAAGTTGGTGATAGGGTAAAACCTGGCGATTTATTAGCCGAGGTAGAAACCGATAAAGCCACTATGGAATTAGAAAGTTATAACGAAGGAACAATTTTATATTTAGGCGTAGATAAAGGAAAATCAGTTCAAGTAGAAGGCATCTTAGCCGTTATTGGTAAAGAAGGGGAAGATTATAAAACCGCATTAGAAAATACTAAAATTGCTCCAGTAATAGAGCAAAAAGCTACAGTGGCAGAAACGCCCAAAGCCGAAATTGTACAACAACAAATTGTATCCCTTCCTGCTGGTGCAAAAGAAATTCGTATGCCGCTTTTAAGCGATACAATGACAGAGGGAAAGATTATTGCATGGAATAAAAAAGTAGGGGATGTTGTAAAAGCAGACGATGCATTAGCCGACGTAGAAACTGATAAAGCAACAATGGAAGTTGTAGGTTACGAGGATGGAACACTTTTATATATTGGAGTAGAAGCAGGAAACGCCGCAAAAATTAATGAAATAATTGCAATAGTTGGTAAAGCAGGAACGGATGTTAGTGCTTATGTAGCAGCCGAAAAAGCAGGACAGTCAGCAGTTTCTAGTACTCCTTCTCCAGGTGCTGTCCAAGAGGTTTCAGTTTCTTTAGAACCAACCACTCATAATTCATCACTCCCCACCGACCAAAGAATTAAAGCATCACCTCTTGCTAAAAAATTAGCAGCCGACAAAGGAATAAATTTAGCACAAGTTAACGGTAGTGGAGATGGTGGAAGAATTACTAAAAAAGATGTTGATGGATTTGCACCATCGATACTAAACAGTCCATCATCAATGACCACAGCACCAACTAAACTTTCAACTTTCAACCCTCAACTTTCAATGGAGAATCATACAGATATCCCTTTAACGCAAATGCGTAAAGTAATTGCTCGTAGACTTGGAGAAAGTAAATTTAGTGCCCCACATTTTTACTTAACAATGGAAATAAATATGGATAATGCCATTAGCTCCAGAGTTAGTATGAACGAAGTAAGTCCAATAAAAATATCGTTCAACGATATGATTATAAAAGCATCTGCTATGGCTTTGCGAAAGCATCCAGATGTAAATAGTAGTTGGATGGGAGATTTTGTTCGTCAAAATCATCACATACATATTGGTAGTGCAGTTGCAATGCCAGAAGGATTAATTGTACCAGTAATTCGTTTTGCAGATATCAAAACACTATCTCAAATTGCTGCCGATGCTAATGAATTATACACGAAAGCAAAAGAAAAAAAATTACAACCCAACGAGTTTAGTGGTAATACATTCACCATCTCTAACTTAGGAATGATGGGGATAGAAGAATTTACAGCTATCATCAATCCGCCAGATAGTGCAATTTTAGCAGTAGGCGCCATTAGCGAAAAAGTGATAAAAAAAGGTGATGGATTTGCTGTAATCAATGTTATGAAACTTACGTTAAGTTGTGATCATCGTAGTGTAGATGGCGCAGTAGGAGCAGCATTTTTACAAACACTTAAAAGGTATTTAGAAGATCCTGTAACAATGTTGGTATAAAACGAATTTCTAATTCGTTAAAAGATTACAGTTATGCAAAATTAATGAAGGCAACCGTTTACAAATCTACAGGGAGTTGGTACATTGTTAAAAACGATAGCGGTAAACAATTTAATGCCCGTATTTTAGGCAAGTTTAAAATAGATGGATTAACAAGTACAAATCCTATTGCAGTAGGTGATAGAGTAGAAATTGAAATGGAAAACGAACTAGAATCATCCGTTACCATTACCCAAATTCACAAAAGAGAAAATTATATCACTCGTACTTCTCCAGCAAATAAACATCACCATCACATCATTGCATCTAACCTTAGCCAAAGTTTATTATTTGCAACACTTAAAGATCCTAAAACTTCACAGGGGTTTATCGATCGGTTTTTAATTTCCTCCGAAAGCTTTCATATACCAACGATCATCGTTTTTAATAAAGCCGATTTATATAAAAAGAAAGAAGAGGAAAAGTTTGAAGAATTAAAATTGATGTATGAAAAAATTGGCTACACAGTAAAAAAAATAAGTGTAGAAAAAGAGGAAGGACTAACAGAACTTACAGAGCTCCTTAAAAATAAAACAACCTTAATAAGTGGACATAGTGGCGTTGGCAAATCATCCTTTTTAAACAAGCTATTCCCACAAAAAAAATTAAAAACAAAAGATGTAAGTGGCTGGAGTGGCAAAGGTATGCACACCACAACCTTTGCCGAAATGTTTGATTTGCCTCCCCACGTTTTTCGTGATGGAGGAAAAATAATTGACACACCCGGAATAAGAGAATTAGGGTTGGTAGATATTTCAAGGCAAGAACTTTCGCATTACTTCCCCGAAATGAAAGCCCTAATAAATAATTGCCAATTTAATAACTGTATGCATACCGAAGAACCTAACTGTGCAGTAAAAAATGCTGTAAATACAAACGAAGTTGCTGCCGAAAGATACATAAGCTATCGAAATATTTTAGATAGCATATCGGAAAAAACGTATTAGAATATTTCTTACTCACTGTCACAATACGCAAGTGTAAATTTTTTTTGAAATAGTTACAAACTTATCTGAGACATCAACGTAATTTATGGAAATAATAATAAAAATCAATAAGCTTTTCTCTCCAAAAAATGGGCTACTTCTAAAACTGTATTATTTTGTCTCTTAGCAGGCTTTAATTGTTGTGGCAAAATACTAACACCGTTAAAAATACTATAATGAAGAGTGAGGTAGCTTCTTTTATACATAAAATCCCAGTTAAGAATTTCAGTGTCATCGATCTGGGTCAAAAATTTAACTCGTAAATCTTTAGCAAGTGTGCTTGCAATGGCATAAAATTTAATAATGCCAAAATTGTCATCAATAACGGCTTCGGTGGCGCCATTGTCGGTTTTTAAATGATGACATAGTATGTTAGTTTTTATTTTTTTGTCGTGAAAGTATACAAAATAGCCATATAAATATTCTATTCCCCATAACTTTTTTTACCGCCTCTATATTTAGCCTTATTACTTGCTTTAATAGCTTTTTCATCACCACTTGCAATTTTTTCTGCACCAATATTACGTCCATCTGTCGGGCACCCGTATTTATCTTTTTTCTTAAAAATAAAACAGCTGCTCATCAAAAAACAAATGGTAGTTAAAGCAAGTAATATCTTTTTCATATATTAAAGATAATATTTTATAACCTTAATTAAAACAAAAATCGGTTTCCAAATTATTCTCTTTTTGGAACATCCCGATTATTTTGGGAAGGCGTTTGGGCTAAACCACTCACTATACATCACATAATTAGTAGCAATTCTATCAATCTCACCACTTATAAGGTCTTGGCTAATTTCTTTTACTTTTTTTGCAGGCACACCAGCATAAATAACACCACATTCAACAAAAGTATTTTCCAATACCACAGCACCAGCAGCAATAATACTGTTACTACCAATATGCACATTATCCATCACAATTGCACCCATTCCAATCAACACGTTATCATCTATAACGCATCCATGTACAATTGCATTGTGTCCAATGCTAACATTATTCCCAATAGTTGTGCCAAATTTTTGGTAAGTACAATGAATAATAGCTCCATCCTGCACATTTACTTTTTTACCCATACGTATAAAATTAACATCACCACGTACTACAGCATTAAACCAAACACTACAATTATCACCCATCACTACATCACCCACAATTGTTGCATTAGGTGCAATAAAACAAGTATCATTAAAACTAGGCATAACACCCTTAACAGGTAAAATAACAGGCATAAATATTTTTTAACAAAGAAAAGAAATTGTTTTGTTACAAACAGTAGTTTTTTATGGTATCATCGTTGTAAACTTTTTCTGTTGCTTTATTTTATACTTTTTGTGTAAATCTATTTCAGGAGTAGACAGACAATCTATCTGACTCGGTTAGTTTCTCCATTAACAGTGCAATAACGTAAAAATTTCGGGTTACCGTAGCCGTACCCAAAAATTTACTCACAAAAAAGCCCTTCAAAATCTCTTTTGAAGGGCTAAAAGTCGGGATGGCAAGATTCGAACTTGCGACCTCCTGGTCCCAAACCAGGCGCGATAACCGGGCTACGCTACATCCCGTCGTTTTTTGTACTATAATTTAAAGCCTTGGGACGACTTTAAACCTAAAATTTTTTTATAAGAACTACTTGCGGAGAGACAGGGATTCGAACCCTGGGTACAGTGTAACCCGTACGACGATTTAGCAAACCGTTCCTTTCGGCCACTCAGGCATCTCTCCAACCTGCCCTTAATTGCTAAGGGGTGGCAAAAATACAAATCAATGCGTTATTACCCAAATCAAATTCAAAAAATACCACTCTTTATTTAAAATGTAGCAAAATCTCTATTTCATTTTATACTGCTTTCCCTAGCAATTTAAACTTAGCCGATAAAAATACAGTTAACAATATTTTAGCCGAACGTAGTGCACAATTCGATTTTTAGCAAAGAAGATAGAGCCCCCTATTTAGAATGTAGCAAAGTAATTTGGAAAGGTGTAAAAGGTTTATATAGTATAATGCCAGCACCTAAAAGGGCAGCTTTTATTAAGCTTAACACTAAGGACGAGGATTAATAAATTTAAACTTTTTAAAAATAGCTTATAATATCTTAGATTTCTCCTATCGTCGAAATGACAAAGAGAAAAAACTAAACATTCTTTATCTCTGCAACCAAATCTTGCAGCACCTTTTTTGCATCACCAAAAAGCATACTTGTTTTAGGCTGAAAAAATAAATCGTTTTCTATACCAGCATAGCCTGGCTTCATACTACGTTTGTTTACAATTACATTTTTGGCTAGCTCTACTTCTAAAATTGGCATGCCGTAAATTGGTGAGGCAGGGTCATTTTTTGCAGCAGGATTTACCACATCGTTTGCACCTAAAATTAATACCACATCGGTGGTTTTAAACTCATCGTTAGCTTGCTCCATTTCTTTTAGTTTATCGTAGCTAACATCGGCTTCAGCAAGTAATACATTCATATGGCCGGGCATACGGCCAGCAACAGGGTGAATGGCATACGTAACTTCTACACCTTTTTCTTCTAAAATCTTTTCCAGCTCGTGGCAAATATGTTGGGCTTGTGCAACAGCCAAACCATAGCCAGGTACAATAATTACTTTGTTGGCGTAACTCATTATCATGGCACTATCTGCAAGGCTAATTTCTTTATATGCACCTTGGTCTTTACTACCACTTGCTGCCACAGTTTTATTACCACCAAACGAACCTATCAATACATTTTTTAAAGACCGGTTCATTGCCTTGCACATTAAAATAGTAAGCAATGTACCAGCAGCACCTACTAAAATCCCACCAGTTAGCATTACTTTATTATCGTATAAAAATCCGCCACAAGCCGCTGCCACACCTGTAAAGGAGTTAAGTAAAGAAATTACTACAGGCATATCTGCGCCACCAATAGGGAAAACAAATAACACACCATATAAAAGTGACATACTTAAAATAATATACAATAAAAAAGATTGAGCAGGATTGTACACTAAGTATGCACCAAGCCCAAGTGTTACGGCTAATAAAACAAGGTTTAAAATGTTCTGACCCGTAAAACTAAAGTCTTTAACCTTGCCGTTTAATTTGCCCCAAGCTATCATACTACCGGCAAAGGATACACTACCAATTATTAAACCTAAAACAATAATGATTACTTTGCCTGTATGTCCATCTTCATTACCTGTTTCCTGTATTTGATGTGCTAAATGATTAAATTCTATCAATGATATAAGCATAGCACAAGCGCCACCCATACCATTAAAAAGGCTTACCATTTCTGGCATTGCCGTCATTTTTACTTTTTTGGCAGCAAGCGTTCCTACGATTGTTCCAATAAGTAAGCCTCCAAAAATCCATAAATAATTCCCTAATTTTTTGCCCTCTTCTTCATACAAAAATATGGTTGCAAAAATGGCGATAGCCATACCAACTGCCGCCACTAAATTTCCTTTACGTGCCGATGCAGGGTTAGATAACATTTTTAAACCAACGATAAATGTTACCGATGCAATTAAATAGCAGAGTGTTAATATGTTTAGTTCCATTTGCCCCAAACCCCTTAAGGGGCTTTTAGTTTTTAATTATTGTTAACTTATTTTGTTTCTAAAGCTTTTTCTAAAATGAATTTTCTAAAAGAAGCTTACCTATTGTTACACCTTAAGCCCCTTTAGAGGTTTGGGGTTTCTTTTTAAACATTTCCAACATTCTATCTGTTACCACAAAACCACCTACCACATTTAATGTGCCCAGTACTACGGCTAAAAACCCTAAGCCTAATGCTAAATAATTATCGCTTTCGGCTTTGCCCATTACAATAATAGCTCCAATAACTACTACTCCGTGTATGGCATTAGCACCACTCATAAGTGGCGTGTGTAGTACACTGGGTACTTTGCCAATAATTTCTATACCAACAAAAATCATTAAAATAACAATGTATATTATTTGTTGATTGGTGTTTATAAAATTTAAGATATTTTCCATTAAATATTTTTATGCTTAAATAAAAAAATAAGTTTCAGTTTTAAAAAATTAGCACATTCGAAATATTATCACACCTGCCTGCTGGTAGGCAGGTTAGCTAATTAATACTTTCACTCTTTCATTTGTAATTTCTCCACCATGTACTACACAAGTTCCTTTTACCAAATCATCTTCAAAATTTAAATTAAGTTGCCCCTCTTTTGTAATAATAAGTTGTAAAAAATTCAATACATTTTTGCCATACAATTTACTAGCATCGCTAGGCATACTACAAGCTAATGCCGAGTTACCAACTATGTTAACACCGTTATGATTTACGGTTGTACAGTCTTTTGTTAATTCTGTATTTCCACCTGTGGCAGATGCTAAATCGATAATTACGCTACCACTTTTCATTGCATTTATCATTTCGGTAGTAATTAATATAGGTGCTTTTTTACCAGGAATTTGTGCTGTTGAAATTATAATATCTGCTTTAGCTACGCTCTCTCCAATTTTTGCTTTTTGGCGTTGCATAAACTCTTCGGTTTGTTCTACTGCATAACCACCTGCTTTGCTCGCATCGGCAGCACCTTCAACCTCTACAAACTTTGCTCCAAGGCTCATTACTTCTTCTTTTACTTGTGGCCGTGTATCAAAAACTTCTATAACTGCACCTAAACGTTTTGCGGTAGCAATAGCTTGTAAACCTGCTACTCCTGCACCTAATATTAAAACTTTTGCTGGTGGAATACTACCAGCTGCTGTCATAAACATTGGAAAATAACGGCTATACGTAAATGCTGCATTTAATACTGCCTTATATCCGGCAATATTCGCTTGGCTACTCAGTACGTCCATACTCTGTGCTCTTGTAGTTCGGGGTAGCATATCCATACTAAAAACGGTAATACCATTACTAGCACAATCTTTCATTAAAGTATAATTAAATAAAGGCTGATAAATACCCAATATAATTTTTGATTTTTGATTTTCGATTTTTGAATTTTCGATTGGTTGGATAGATAAAATAATATCGCTGTTTTGTAAAACCTCCTCTCTCGATTTTACAGTTGCACCTGCTGTACTATATTTATCATCAGCAGCAAAAGCATCCATGCCTGCTTGCGATTCTACACAAACATCTACATTCCATTTTTTTAGAGTAGCTATGTGTTCTGGTAAAAGAGAAACTCTGGTTTCTGGTAACGATTCTTTTAATACACCTATGATCATAAGCAAATTTAATAAATTGTAAGATACTAAAAATTAAAAACGAATTTTAAAATGTTGTTTTTCTTTAAAATCTGTATTTATAAACACTAAGCCAATAAAAAATAAATCAATGGTAAGCGTTACTTTAGCATGTTTCTTAATTTGTTCCCAAGCGGCTTCCATTTCGGCACTCCAGTGTATATCGTCAAAAATTAAAATGGTACTGTTTGTGGAGTGTTGTAAAAGTTGATGAAAGTAATTTAATGTGGGCTCTTTTTTATGATTACCATCTATAAAAGCTAAATCAATTTCTTGTAAGCTGGACAAAAGCGGAGGTAATGTTTTTGCAAAATCGCCTTCAACCAAAGTAAGGTTAGTATACTTTAAATTTGTAAAAATTTGCGTTGCCTTTGCTGCAATATTGGCCGACCCTTCGGAAGTAAATAATTTTGTAGTTGTACTGCCTGCGGCAAGATAAGAAGACGTTATGCCTAACGATGTCCCTAATTCCACAATAGTTTTAGGTTGATAATACTGTACGATTCTATATAATAGTTGAGCAAATTTTTTTGACTTTAAGCTTGAAGCTGCAATTTTTTTTACAACTCGTTTGTTTGTTTTTATTACGGTTGAGCCAGCTCCAAAATCTTCCACTTCAATAACCGTTTCATCTTGTAATAAAATTTTACGCTGAGCTTCTATTGTGCTATAACAAGTGTATTCCTTTTTATCAGTCAAAACCTTCTCAATAAAATTATATACAAAAGGCGAGTGTACACCATGCCCTTTACCGTTTGATGCGGTTAAGAAATATTGAATAAATTTTTTTGTTAGTTGAAAAGTTGAATACAATTTTTAATTCCTAGTTTTTAATTCCTAATTACTTTTTCTCCCATTTTTGAAAACTATAGCTAAAGGCATGTTTTTCATCTATTTCAAAATCTTCATTCGAAACTAACTGCCATTTTGTTTCATCTATCTCAGGAAAAAATGTATCGCCATCTATTGTAGTATGTACCCTGGTTAAAAAAATGGTGTTTGCCATTTCCATACTTTGCGTATAAATTTCGCCACCACCAATAATAAAAGCTTCGTTACAATTTGTTACTAACGCCTTATCCAAGGCATCTTGTAAACTATTAGCAACTAATGCACCATCAAAATTCCAATTAGGTTGTGTGGTAATAACAATATTAAAACGTCCGGGCAAAATTTTGCTTACACTTTCAAATGTTTTACGCCCCATAATTACAGGCATACCCCAAGTAGTATTTTTAAAAAATTTTAAATCTTTAGGTAAACGCCAAAGCAATTGGTTGTTTTTTCCAATGGCGTTATTTTCCGAAGCAGCAACAACTAAACTAATTTTCATAATATATTTTTAAACTGCTACAGGAGCTTTAATTGCAGGATGGCATTGATAATTTACTAACTCAAAATCTTCAAACTTAAAATTAAAAATATCTTTTACTTCACTATTTATTTTCATGGTGGGTAAAGGAAATGGTGTACGTGTTAGTTGTAAATTAGTCTGCTCAAAATGATTGCTGTACAAGTGTGTATCGCCACCTGTCCATATAAATTCTCCAACTTCTAAATCGCAAACTTGCGCAATCATCATAGTTAATAAAGCGTAAGAAGCAATGTTAAAAGGCACACCTAAAAATACATCTGCACTGCGTTGATATAATTGGCAGCTTAGTCGTTTGCGTTTTTCTCCTCTCTCCATTTGGAGAGGAGTTGGGGGTGAGGTGTAAAATTGAAACAAGCAATGACATGGCATTAATTTCATCTTTGGTAATTCAGCCACATTCCATGCACTTACAATCATTCTCCTACTATCGGGATTTGTTTTTATTTGATGTATTAACTCTTTTATTTGATCAACTACTTCACCATCAAAACTCTGCCAGCTTCGCCACTGTTTACCATAAACTGGTCCAAGGTCTCCATTTTCATCGGCCCACTCATCCCAAATTTTTACATTATGTTCTGTTAAATACTTTATGTTGGTATCGCCTTGCAAAAACCAAAGCAGCTCGTAAATAATACTTTTTAAGTGGCATTTTTTTGTAGTAACTAACGGAAAACCATCTTGTAAGTTAAATCGCATTTGATAGCCAAATACACTACGAGTGCCCGTGCCTGTTCGGTCGTTTTTATTTACTCCGGTATCTAAAATATGTTTTAAAAGTTGTTGATATTGTTGCATGGCTGCAAGATAATTGATAATGTGATAATTTGCTAAAGTGCTAGTAATGCTAATGTGCATAATTAGCAAAACATAAGTAACGATCCTCATTGGTATGCCGATGAACGGATTGTGACACAACGATGATGCCATGGAAAACTGAAGCTGGTATCAAAAATCCTTAAACCATAAATCTTAAACTATAAAACTGGCGTATCTTTGTAGTCAATTAAAAAAATGAGTACAAAAGGTAAAGTTTTAGTTGCCATGAGTGGCGGTATAGATAGTACTGTTGCTGCATTAATGCTTCATAAAGATGGATATGAAGTAATTGGCATTACTATGAAAACTTGGGACTATGCTACTAGTGTTGGTACCACAGGTAAAAAAGAAACAGGCTGTTGTAATTTAGATAGCTTTAACGATGCAAGGCAAGCTGCCGTGCAGCATGGTTTTCCACATTTTATATTAGATATTAGAGATGAGTTTGGGGATGCTGTTATTGATAATTTTGTAGAGGAATATTTAGCCGGTCGTACACCTAACCCTTGTGTAATGTGTAATACGCACATAAAGTGGAGAGCATTGTTAAAACGTGCCGATGCCTTGGGTTGTGATTTTATCGCAACAGGGCATTACGCCACCGTTCATCAACATACCAATGGAAGATATTTTATACGTAAAGGGATAGATGATACGAAAGACCAAAGCTATGTGCTGTGGGGCTTACAGCAAGATTTGTTGAGTAGAACATTGTTGCCGTTAGGCACTTATCATAAAACTGAAATTCGACAAATGGCTCATGATTTTGGCTACCCCGAGTTGGCTAAAAAAAGTGAGAGCTACGAAATTTGTTTTGTACCTGATAATGATTATCGTGGCTTTTTAAAACGAAAAGTTGATGGCTTAGAAGAGCAAGTAGCAGGCGGAAAATTTGTAGATAAAACGGGCAAAATTTTAGGTACACACAAAGGGTATCCATTCTATACTATTGGCCAACGTAAAGGGTTGGATATTGCTTTGGGCAAACCTGCATTTGTAACCGAAATTAATCCAGAAAATAATACGGTTGTATTAGGCGATGAAGAGGATTTGAACCGTAGCGAAATGAACATAACTAAGGTAAATTGGATAAAATACGATGGCTTAACAGATGGGATGGAAGCTATAACCAAAATACGTTATAAAGATAAAGGTGCAATTAGTAACCTATTTACATACCAAAATGGAGTAAAAGTGCGTTTTTATACTGACGTTAAGGGAATTGCTCCAGGACAAAGTGCTGTTTTTTATGAAGGCAACGATGTAATTGGGGGTGGAATTATCCAAAGGGAAATGCCATTTTAAACCATAAGCATCCTTTTTTCGTACATTAACATCTTATTTAATTAAATATGTAATTACTATAAATGAAAAATAATAAGTATTTAAATATTGTGTTTGTTGCAACTGCTGCATTTGTTTTATATGCTTGTTCTAAAAGCACAGAAACAGCCAATTTTAAGTTGGCAAAAAATTATGTAAGTGCGGCAAAAGGTAAATTTATTATTTATAAGTTAGATAGTATTGTAACACGTTCATTTGGTAGTGGCTTTCAAACATCAACTTATACCATTAAGGATAGCGTGGTAGATGTGTTTATTGATAATACAGGAAAAGAAGCCTTTAAAATATTTAGATACGTATTAAATGTTAATGGAAGCTGGACAAGTACAAATACATTTGTTTTAACACCACAAGAGAATAATGTAGAGTATGTAGAAAATAATTTTCGGTACATAAAATTGATAAGCCCAGTACAAGATGGTAAAGAGTGGAAAGGGAATACCTACGTTAATCAATCCCCTTTTTATGTAAACACATCTTATCCTAGTTGGACGTACAAATACACAAATATTGATGCACCAAAAACCTACGGTACTCAAAGTTTTGCAAAAACCATAACCGTTCAACAATACGACTCTACGGAAAATAGACCCTTTAATAAAAACGTATACAATTTTTACGATAAAGGTTACGAAGTGTATGCCGAAAATGTAGGTTTAATTTATAGAGATATTATGAGTTGGGAATATCAAGTATTTACCAGCTTTAGCAATTGTAAATTAATAAAGCCAAAAGCTAGTGGAGTTGGTAATGATACCATTTTGGTAAACTGCAACGATCCATTGGTAAATTGTGACTCGTTAATACAACGACCAAATCATAAAGTAAATTGCGATACAATTATTGATCGTTTTTACTACAATGGGTATGGCATTAAGCAAACCGTGTTAAGTCATAATTAAAAAAGATAGTTTTATAAAAAGTTAAGCTCTACATTAGTTAGAGCTTTTTTTATTTCAACATACAAAACGTACTAAAATCGGTACTAGGTATTTTTTGTAGGCCTAAATTTCTCAAGATGGTAACCAACTGCCCTCTATGATACGTAGCATGATTAAAAATGTGTAACAACATTTGGTAGGTAGGTAATTTAAATTGCTTTTTTTGGCGAATAAAAGCAAATACATGTTGTAATTGAGCCTCGGTGCATCCATCTATCCACTCTTTCCATTGTACACTTTGCTTATTAAGATTGTTAACCAACTCTGTAAACGAGCCTTCAAATTTTTCACTTTCTATAATTATATGTTCAACTAATTTATGGCGTTTCCACCAAACCTCCTCTGCCAGCCACATATGTTGTATGGTTTTGTATAAAGAGGGAAAACTGCTGGTAATTGCTGCAGTGTAGTTTTCCTCGGGTAATAAATTAATAGCCCCTATGAGTAATTTTGTAGCCCAAATATTGTGTGCAGCATATTGTTGTAGTAACTCCTTCATAGTTTTGTATTTTTGCTATGCTAAAATAAACCTTCTAATCTTAATAGCTAAAATAGATTTATGTCGAACAAAAAAAAATACGCAGGCTTTAGTTCAGTAGCCATACATGGTGGCCACTCCAACGATCCAAAACATGCACATTTAACACCAATTTATGCAAGTAGTACCTACACCTTTGATAGTGCAGAGCAGGGGATGAACCGGTTTAACGGAACAGAGCCTGGTTATATTTACGGCCGCTGGGGTAACCCAACTATTACCGAAGCCGAAGAAAAAATTAGTGCGTTAGAAAGTTTTGGGTTGGTAAATGAAGATGGAAGTAATGTACAACTAAAAACCATTTTGCATAGCAGCGGTATGGCAGCTTTAAGTACCTTATTGTTGGCTAATTTAAAAGCTGGCGATAAAATTTTAACGCATTACAGTTTGTATGGAGGTACACAGGAGTTGGTAGAAAAAATATTACCGCCATTGGGTATAGAAGCCATAATTGTAGATTTAAAAAAAATAAGTAATGCCGAGGAAGCTATTAATAGTGATGCATCTATTAAAATGTTGTATTTAGAAACTCCTGCTAATCCAACAATTCAATGTGTAGATTTAGCAGAGCTAGCTGCAATAGGTAAACGAAATAATTTAATCGTAGCAGTAGATAACACATTTGCAACGCCGTATTTACAACAACCTTTTCTATTTGGGGTAGATTATGTTTTTCATAGCACCACTAAATTTTTAAATGGCCATGGCACTGCTATTGGCGGAGCATTAGTAGGTAAAGATGTAGAAAAAATGAATACACATGTTACAAAAGTGCACCGTTTACTAGGTGCTAATAGTAATGCATTTGATGCCTATTTATTAATACAAGGTATAAAAACACTAGAAGTGCGTATGGAACGACATTGCCACAATGCAATGGAAGTAGCCAATTTTTTAGAGCAACATGCTGGTGTACATAAAGTAAATTATTTAGGCCTTACCAGCCACCCCGATTTTGCTGTTGCAACTAAGCAAATGAAACACCCAGGAGCAATGCTTAGTTTTGAATTAAAAGGTGGTTTAGACGCAGGTAAAAACTTTATAGATAAATTGCAAATGTGTGTTAGGGCAGTATCCTTAGGCACTTGCGATACACTTATAAGCCACCCAGCAAGTATGACACACTATGGAGTACCAAAAGAAAAAAGAGAGCAATATGGTATTTCCGATGGATTAATAAGAATGAGTGTGGGCATAGAAAATGTGCAAGATATTATTGCAGATTTAGAACAAGCGTTAGTCAATTAAAAATTAAGAATTAAGAATTATGGATGTTATAATTAGAAAAGCTGTAAAAGAAGATTGCCCACGTATGATGGAACTAATTAAGGAATTAGCTATATATGAAAAAGCCCCAGATGCTGTTACAGTTGATTTTAATCATTTTGTAGAAAGTGGTTTTGGCGATAAACCAATTTGGTGGGCATTTTTAGCCGAAGTTGATGGAAGGGTTGAAGGTTTTGCATTATGGTACATTAGATATAGCACCTGGAAAGGGCAACGCCTTTACTTAGAAGATATAATAGTAACCGATAAAATGAGAGGACAAGGCATTGGTAAATTATTATTAGATAGGTTAAAAGAAGAATGCAAAGAAAAAAAATTCAGCGGTATGCTTTGGCAGGTATTAGATTGGAATGAACCTGCGATCAATTTTTACAAAAAATATGGGAGTGTAAATTTTGATGGTGAGTGGGTTAATTGTAGTGTTGAGATGTGCTAGTTAGTCGTAATTTTGCACCTTGAAATATAGGCTTAAAGGCTCACTAAATATTTACTGTACAAGAGTGATTAATTTTATTATTTTACTATTTACTAAAAGAATAAAATTAATAAACGGGTGTTGCCAATGAACTCCAATAGAGTTTCAAAAGCGCCTTTACAAAAGAAAAAAATATGGCACAAAAAATTACCATGGGCAGCAATGCCAAACTAAATGTTCCTAACAACCCCATTATTCCGTTTATTGAAGGCGATGGTATTGGGCCAGAAATTTGGAAAGTGGCAGTAAAAGTATTTGATACAGCTGTTGAAAAAGTCTACAGGGGCACTCGTAAAATTGAGTGGAAAGAAATGTTTGCAGGCGAAAAAGCATTTAATCAAACTGGCGAATGGTTGCCTGCCGAAACCTTGCAAATTGCAAAAGATTATATCGTTTCAATTAAAGGACCATTAACCACACCTATTAGCGGTGGTATTCGTAGTTTAAATGTTGCTATGCGGCAAGATTTAGATTTGTATGCTTGTGTACGCCCAGTAAAATGGTTTAAAGGTGTGCCATCTCCAGTTTTACATCCCGAGCAGGTGGATATGACCATTTTTAGAGAAAATACCGAAGATATTTATGCAGGTATTGAATGGAAAGCCGGTACACCAGAAGCACAAAAATTTGAAAAATTTTTGATCGAAGAAATGGGTGTAAAAAATATTCGATTTCCAGGGGATAGTAGCTATGGTGTAAAACCTGTAAGCAACGAGGGTAGTAAAAGATTAGTAAGAGCAGCTATTATTTATGCGTTAGAAAATAATTTACCATCGGTAAGTTTAGTACACAAGGGCAACATTATGAAATTTACCGAAGGCGGTTTTAAAATCTGGGGATACGAGGTTGCAAGGGAAGAGTATGCTGATAAAACCTTTACATGGGAAGAGTGGGATGAACTTAAAAAAGAACATGGCGAAGCACATGCCAACGAAGTACAACGTAAAGCATTACACGAAGGGAAATTATTAATAAAAGATATTATTGCGGATAATTTTTTACAACAAATTTTAATTGCCCCTAAAGATTATTCGGTGGTAGCAACCCTAAACCTAAATGGCGATTATATTAGTGATGCATTAGCTGCAGAGGTTGGTGGTATTGGTATTGCACCAGGTGCTAATATTAATTACAAAACGGGTTATGCCGTGTTTGAAGCTACACATGGTACCGCTCCAAAATTTGCTGGCACCAATAGTATGAATCCATCATCGGTAATATTAAGTGGTTGTATGATGTTGGAATATATGGGATGGAAAGAAGCTGCAGATTTAATTACTTCAGCATTACAAGCTACCATAATGCGTAAAACAGTTACCATTGATTTTTATAATTTAATGACTGGTGCAACCTTACTTAAAACAACTGAATTTGGCGATGCTATTATTGAAAATATGGGAACGGTTACGGCAGAGGTTACGTTGAAAAAGAGTAGTAGTTTGTAGGAGATGCTGAGTTAATAAGTATTGTAGAGGTAAGGTATTAAAGTCCTTTCCTTTTTAGAAGACGAATGAAGGCTTTTTAGGACATTTCTATTCAGTACAATCTTTGCTTCTGTCATACTGAGGAACGAAGCATCTATTACGTTGATTACATTTTATTGTTAATAAATTACATTTGTAAAAAATAAAACAAGCTTTATGAGCAAAATTAAAGTAACAAACCCCGTTGTAGAATTAGACGGTGATGAAATGACCAGAATAATTTGGAAGTTTATTAAAGACAAATTAATTCTCCCGTATTTAGATGTTTCTATTCAGTATTTTGATTTAGGTATGGAGTATAGAGATGAAACCAACGACCAAGTAACCATTGATGCAGCCAATGCAATAAAGGCTTGTGGTGTAGGTATAAAGTGTGCAACTATTACACCCGATGAGCAACGTGTAGAGGAATTTAAGCTAAAACAAATGTGGAAATCGCCTAACGGCACTATTCGTAATATTTTAGATGGTACTGTTTTTAGAGAGCCTATTGTAATGCAAAATGTACCAAGGTTAGTAACTAATTGGACGGCTCCAATTATTGTTGGCCGTCATGCATTTGGTGATCAATATAGAGCTACCGACGCAGTAATAAAAGGCAAAGGAAAATTAACGATGACTTTTACGCCAGAAGGCGGCGGAGAAGCACAAGTTTTTGAAGTGTATAATTACAAAGGCGATGGTGTTGCCCTGTGTATGTATAATATTGACGAAAGTATTTATGGCTTTGCCCGTAGTTGTTTTAACATGGCGTTAAGTAAAAAATGGCCATTATATCTTTCTACAAAAAATACGATTCTTAAAAAATACGATGGACGGTTTAAAGATATTTTTGAAGAAGTTTATCAAAATGAATTTAAACAAAGTTTTAAAAATGCTGGCATTACTTACGAGCATCGTTTAATTGATGATATGGTAGCGAGTGCTTTAAAGTGGAATGGAAATTTTGTATGGGCTTGTAAAAATTACGATGGCGATGTACAAAGTGATACGGTTGCACAAGGCTTTGGTAGCCTAGGTTTAATGACTTCTGTTTTAGTAACACCCGATGGCGAAACTATGGAAGCAGAAGCTGCACATGGTACCGTTACTCGTCATTACAGAGAACATCAAGCTGGTAAACCAACAAGCACTAATCCTATTGCATCCATCTTTGCATGGACAAGAGGCCTTGCTTTTAGAGGCAAAAAAGATAGCAACCAACCCCTAATAGATTTTTGTAACGCATTAGAAGCTGTATGTATAGAAACAGTTGAAAGCGGTAAAATGACTAAGGACTTAGCAGTATGTATTCATGGCAATAAAGTTAACCATGGAGAACATTATTTATATACCGAAGAGTTTTTGGATGCTATTGATGCAAATTTGAAAAAGAAAATGGGGATTCAATAATGGATAATTATTTAAATGATAATGAATAATTAAAACGCCTTGCTAACTTAATACTGCAAGGCGTTTTTGCTTTTATATTTTTATAAAGATGATAAATAATTCAAACAAAGACCCACTCCACAGCGTGACACTCAAAACAATTCTTGAACGCCTTGTTAATAAATACGGCTGGCAAGAGTTAGGCAAAATGATTAAAATAAACTGCTTTACAGATAACCCTAGCATAATCTCTTCTTTAAAATTTTTGCGTAAGCAAGAATGGGCTCGTAAAAAAGTAGAAGCACTATATATTGAAGCCATTGAAAAACTGTAGGCTTTAAGAAATACCCTGTTTAGGTTAGTTCACACTCTTTTTATTCAATTAATTTTGGAATATAAATTTTTATTATGCTGCGTTTATTGATTTTTGTAGTAGTATTTATTATTTTTTACCCTATCTTCCCTAACACCAAACCCTTTACCTCACTCATCTTTACCCTTTCTTGTGTCATGGTATCTCTGTAACGAATAGTAACTGTACCATCTTCTTTTGTTTGATGGTCTATGGTTACACAAAATGGTGTACCTATTGCATCCATTCGGCGGTAGCGTTTACCTATAGCGTCTTTTTCTTCGTAAAAACAATGGAAGCTTTGCTTACATTCATCCATTAATTCTTTTGCAATTTCTGGTAAATTATCTTTTTTAAGTAATGGTAAAATAGCCAATTTGGTAGGAGCAATTTTTGTAGGTATTTTTAATACCACACGGCTATCTTCTGCACCATCTTCTTTAGTCCATTTTTCTTCGACATAAGCCAAGCTCATGATGGTTAAAAACAAACGATCTAACCCTACAGAAGTTTCTACCACAAACGGAGTGTAGTTGCCGTAAGCCTTGCCAGTAGATTCATCAATGTCATTATCAAAATATTGTATTTTCTTTTTGCTATGCTCTTGATGTTGCTTTAAATCAAAATCGGTACGGCTATGTATGCCTTCTAATTCTTTCCAACCAAACGGAAATTCAAATTCAATATCCAATGCCGCATCGGCATAGTGGGCAAGCTTTACATGATTATGATAACGTAATTTTCCTGCTGGTAAGCCCATACTTTCTAGCCATTTTTTACGTTCGGTTTTCCAATATTCGTACCACTGCATTTGCGAACCTGGGCGTACAAAAAATTGCATTTCCATTTGTTCAAACTCTCTCATTCTAAAAATAAACTGCCTTGCTACAATTTCATTTCTAAACGCCTTACCCGTTTGTGCAATACCAAATGGTATTTTCATACGTCCAGTTTTTTGCACATTTAAAAAATTTACAAAAATACCTTGTGCGGTTTCTGGTCGTAAATAAATGGTTTCACTTTCTTCTGCTACGCTACCTATTTGTGTGCTAAACATTAAATTAAATTCTCTAACCTCCGTCCAGTTAGAGGTTTTACTAAGGGCACATTTTATTTTATTATCTTCTATTAATTTTTTTAGGCCAGCGTAATCATTAGCAGCTAGTAAAGCATCCATGGCAGTAATAGTGTCGTTTGCCAATTGTTCATTGCCCATTGCCTTTTGTTCCTCAGCAAATCCTTCAATTAAATGATCAACCCTGTAACGTTTATTACTGTCTTTATTGTCAATCATTGGGTCGCTAAAATTATCCACATGTCCACTAGCTTTCCACGTAGTTGGGTGCATAAAAATTGCCGCATCAATACCCACAATATTATCGTTTAGTTGGGTCATACTTTTCCACCACTCATCTCTAATATTCTTTTTTAATTGAGCACCATTTTGCCCATAATCGTACACGGCAGCAAGGCCATCATAGATTTCACTACTTTGAAAAATATAACCATACTCTTTACAATGTGCAATAAGGGCCGCAAAAATGTTTGTTTCGTTTGCCATAAGAGTACAAAGATACCTTGATAAAGTGTAAAGATAAAATCAACGATATTTGAATTAATTATAGCAGTATATAGTGCAAAACATCATTAATGTCCCCAAGGCCAAGCCATCTCGATTAGAAAGATTTGGGCTTTTCTATCTTAACCTTTTTAAACGGTTAGATACCAACCATAGTGTATTTGACCTAACCGATGCCCAAATAGCCAAACGTACAAAACGTATTACTTGGAAGGGGATTATTCTTAGTAGTATTGTGGGCATTGTTTGTGTTTTTCCTACGGTGTGGGTAGATGTGTATTTTGAAAACAAACCCTGGTATGTGCATTACGGCTGGGTAACGGTGGTTACTATTTTATCAATTGTAATAGAATTTTACTTACTATTTATTATTGCCTTAAAAGCAGTTTACCAAGTAAGCAAAATAATTAATATACATGCCACTGAAGACGAGTTAGTAGAAAATGAACTATTTAGTGTAAAAAATATTTTAGCAAGAGCTGCATTAGAATTACCAGACCCAGAATTAAAAATTTTAGGTATTGATCCCTTTAAGCGAGTAAATAAAAAAAATTTATTAGTACTAGGGCTTTTATATAAAGCAAAAATTTTATTAACCAACTTAGTATCAAAATACGTGCTACGGCTTATTTCAGACAAAACTATTTTTGGTGTTTCTATTTTATACGAAGCATTGTTTGTAGAAGCCTTTTGGAATGGTGTAGTTATTGTACGTGTAATTAAGGAAGCAAGGCTTAGGCTTTTTGGCTTTGCTTTAGCCAATAAAATTGCATTAGAAACCTTAAATGAAAATGACTTACAACAACTTTCCCCTTTAGCAAAAGTGGGATGCTTACGAGCCATTGGCAATGCGGTGATCATGACAAAAAATTATCATCCAAATATGATTATTCTTTTATTTCGTTTTCAACAAATGCTACATATTACCAAAGAAAATAAATATGACGATTGGCATTTATTTTTGGAAACTTTAAATACTGTTTCAGAAAAAGAACGAAATTTTTTACTTGATTTATTTACAGTATCTGCTGCGTTTGATGGAAAACTTTCCGATTTGGAAGAGGAGAATTTGAAAACCGTTTATGGTAAAGATTATGGAATTTATCACCCAAGATTAGTAAAACTTACAGCATGTTTAAAAGAAGGTAAATTAAATGAGGCGCTAAGTTTATGTAAACTTGATTTTGTGGTAGGATAATATGGGATGCTGACCTGTCTGCCGACAGGTAGTTTTTTATGATTGTTAAGATAAACGCAGATAAAAAAATCTTATTGAATCATCACCATCATAATAATTTGCGTTCTATCCCAATTTTTCATTGTCTTTATGTCTCTCACCATCTCTCAAATTTTTCTTCTCAAAATTCTTTTGCAATGCATCGGTTAAGTTTACGCCTGTTTGGTTGGCAAGGCAAATCAATACCCAAAGTACATCTGCCATTTCATCACCTAAATCTTTTCCCTTATCACTTTCTTTAAAACTTTGTTCGCCATACGTACGAACCATTAATCGACTAAGCTCTCCAACCTCTTCCATTAAAATACCAAGGTTAGTAAGTTCGGAAAAGTATTTTATGCCTACAGTTTTTATCCATTTATCAACTTGCTCTTGAGCCTGATTTAATGTTATATCCTTCATTGTTTCAATTTTTTATTTATGTTGTTATGGGTTGCTTTGGACTTAAGCCCAAAGCAATCCATTTTATTCTTTATTTTTAGAATCTATAAAAATCGTTACTGGTCCATCATTCAACAATTCCACTTTCATGTCTGCCCCAAATTCTCCAGTAAAAACTTTTTTACCTAAATCATGTTGTAATTGCTCAATCATTTTTTTATAGATAGGTTTAGCTATAGCAGGTTTGCTAGCTTTTATGTACGATGGACGATTGCCTTTTTTTGTAGCAGCATGTAGGGTAAACTGACTTACCAATAAAATATCGCCATCAATTTCTTTTACAGATATGTTGGGTACTTTATTTTCATCATCAAAAATGCGGAGGTTAATTATTTTATTACTAAGCCATTCAATATCGTCTAATGTATCGGCATCCTCTATACCTAAAAATATAAGCAAACCTTTATTTATTGAAGATGTTAATGCTCCATTAATGGTTACACTAGCTTTACTTACTCGTTGTAGTACAACTCTCATAAAGCAAATGTAGTAAACAAATAAATTGGTTAGTTACGTTTTGTGGCTAATAAAAATGAAATACCACCAAGTGGTAAAGGCGCCCACCAAAAATCTTTTAACTCACTTAAGTGGCTACTTATTTTGCCAATCATAATATAGGGCAACTCAGGCAACAACACATAATAAAGCTTAGTGCATTAAACAATGATTTCTTATTCTTATAATGTAGGTTTTAGTAAATGCACCAATTACTTTTTTGTAATGCAATCCTTTTAACCCATTTAATCCAAAAACGCTGAAATGCACTAAAATGTGCATATACATATTTTTATGAATTTTCCAACATTTTAAACAAACATTTTTTTAATTTAATGGGGAAAATTATGCAAATGCCCTACCCATTTGCATCTTGTAAATTATCCACCATTTTTATGCACAGGTGTTAATATTTAAACCTTTGTTTGTTCATCCACAACAGATATTTTCGTTTTAGCTTAACTATTTGTTAAACTACTAACCAAGTATTATCTTTTTTATGTCTACAAAAAAACAATCACAAAAGGGGCTACAGTTTAGCCGGCAATTTACCCAAGAGGGTGTAAGTCCATACAATATGTTCGACTATGATTATCGAACATCCGTAATTAAAAACCCTACCGGCGAAGTGGTGTTTCAAATGGATAATGTAGAGGTTCCAAAACAATGGAGCCAAATTGCTACAGATATATTAGCACAAAAATATTTTAGAAAAGCTGGTGTACCCAATGAGGATGGTACAACAGGAAGAGAAACAACTGTGAAACAAGTTGCCCATCGTATGGCTCATTGCTGGCGAGTATGGGGCGAAAGATATAATTATTTTGTAACCCCTAAAGATGCAGAAATTTTTTACGATGAGTTGGTGTACTCTATATTAAATCAAGCCTGTGTGCCTAACAGTCCACAATGGTTTAATACAGGCTTACACGAAGTGTATGGCATTACAGGAAAACCACAAGGGCATTATTATGTAGATGCAATTGATGGCGTATTAAAAAAATCGGCAAACGCCTACGAACGACCACAGCCACATGCTTGCTTTATTTTAAGTGTAGATGATGATTTGGTTAACGAAGGTGGTATTATGGATTTGTGGGTACGTGAAGCTAGAATTTTTAAATACGGAAGTGGCGTAGGTACAAACTTTAGTAGCATACGTGGCGAAGGGGAAAAATTAAGTGGCGGTGGTACAAGTAGTGGCTTAATGAGTTTTTTAAAAATTGGAGATAGAGCAGCGGGTGCAATAAAAAGTGGTGGTACCACTCGTAGAGCCGCTAAAATGGTTTGCTTAGATTTAGACCATCCAGAGATTGAAGAATTTGTAAGTTGGAAAACTAAAGAAGAAGATAAAGTAGCTGCGTTAATTGCTGCAGGTTATGCAAGCGATTACGAAGGCGAAGCATACAAAACGGTTAGCGGACAAAACAGTAACAACTCTGTACGTATACCAAATAGTTTCTTTAAAGTGTTAGATGAAGGAGGAGAATGGGAATTAAAAGGAAGAAGCGATGGACGTACAATGCGTAAAGTAAGTGCACAAGATTTATGGGATAAAATTAACCATGCCGCTTGGCGTTGTGCAGATCCTGGAACACAATACGATACTACCATTAACGAATGGCATACTTGCCCTGAAGGTGGACCAATAAGAGCAAGTAACCCTTGCAGTGAGTACATGTTTTTAGATAACACCGCTTGTAATTTAGCTAGTGTAAATCTTCGTCAGTTTTTTGATGAGAGCACCAATACATTTAATGTAGAAGGGTTTGAACATACTTGCCGTTTATGGACAACCGTGTTAGAAATTTCTGTATTAATGGCACAGTTTCCTAGTAAAGAAGTAGCACAATTAAGTTACGATTATCGTACACTTGGTTTAGGTTATGCAAACTTAGGAAGTATGCTTATGGTATTAGGCATTGCTTACGATAGCGAAGAGGCAAGAGGCATTGCAGGAGCTATTACGGCTATTATGACAGGGGTTGCCTACAAAACATCGGCAGAGTTAGCAAGTTTCCTTGGTGCTTTTAGTAAGTACAAGGATAATAAAACTCATATGCTACGTGTAATGCGTAACCACCGTGCCGCTGCATACGATGCACAAGATGCGTTTGAAGGAATTGAAATAAAACCACAAGGAATTCAAGCAAAATATTGCCCTGATTATTTATTGAAGGCAGCAACCAAAGCATGGGACGATGCCGTGCAAATGGGAGAAAAATATGGTTACCGTAATGCACAAACTACTGTAATTGCACCAACAGGTACAATTGGCTTAGTAATGGATTGCGATACCACTGGCGTTGAACCTGATTTTGCGTTGGTTAAATTTAAAAAATTAAGTGGTGGTGGTTATTTTAAAATAATCAACCAAAGTGTGCCAGCAGCTTTACGTAATTTAAAATATACCGAAGAGCAAATTGAAAAAATTGTAAATTATGCAAAAGGCCATGCCACATTAAATGGAGCTCCATATATTAATTCAGCTTCTTTATTAGCCAAAGGATTTACACAAGCCGAATTAGATAAAATAGAAACTACATTAGGCAGTGCTTTTGAAATTGGTTTTGTATTTAATGTATATGCATTTGGCGAAGAAACTATGCAGCGCCTTGGCTTTAAACCATCGGAGTACAACGATTTTGGATGGAGTATGTTAGAAGCGCTAGGCTATAGCGATGAGGAAATAGAAGCAGCCAACATCTTTGTTTGTGGAACAATGACCGTAGAAGGTGCTCCAGAATTAAAGGACGAACATTTATCTATTTTTGATTGTGCCAACAAGTGTGGCCAAATAGGGCAACGTTACATACATGCACATGGGCATATACGTATGATGGGTGCAGCACAACCTTTTTTAAGTGGTGCAATATCTAAAACAATTAATTTACCAAACGAGGCAACAGTAGAAGAAATTGCAGACTCTTACAGAATGAGTTGGGAGTTAGGTTTAAAGGCTTGTGCATTATATAGAGATGGTAGTAAATTAAGCCAACCACTAAGCAATAAATCGGATAAGAAAAAGAAATTAGATGATGTAATTAGCGAAGATAAAGCGGCCGAGTTAGCAGCAAATATTTCTACAATTGTAGATATGGGTAAGCTAACGATTGATGAGTTGTTAGATGAAATGAATAAGAGAGTACAAAGCAGTGCAGATACATCTTTAAAGCGTCAACTAGCTATGATTGTAGAGCGTAGAGCTTTACCAGCAAAGCGTAGAGGCTTTACACAAAAAGCAAAAATAAATGGGCAAGCCTTGTTTTTACGTACAGGTGAATATAATGATGGAACCTTAGGAGAAATTTTTATAGACATGGCTAAAGAAGGAGCTACTATGAGAAGTATGCTTAACTGTTTTGCCATTGCTATTTCTATAGGGTTACAATATGGTGTTCCACTAGAAGAGTACGTAGAAAAATTTGTGTTCACTCGTTTTGAACCAGCAGGAATGGTAGAGCATCCAAACATTAAATCAACAACTTCTATCATCGACTTTATGTTCCGTTCCTTAGCGTACGAATATTTAGGCCGTAACGATTTAGTTCATGTATTAGACAAGCCAGAGGTACAGAACTTAGGCAACGAACCTTGGGATATAGACACACCAACCATTGGCGAACGTAAGCAAGAGCTTAGCGATGTACGAATTGTTGCCAGCGTAGTACCAGTCGCAACCAAGGCAGAGCATAGAATGGCAAGCACAAAGCCAAGCTTTAACCCGATGGATGCTGTAAACGCTGCTGCTAAAAGCATGCAAAGCGATGCACCAGCTTGTAACACTTGCGGCCACATTACAGTACGAAGCGGTACTTGCTACAAATGTTTAAATTGTGGCAATAGTATGGGATGTAGTTAAACCCCAAATGCTTAAAGGGCATTAAAAAATTTAGATAACATAAGCACAATAAAAAAACCATCAGTTTAAAAGCTGGTGGTTTTTTGTATAAAGAATAGTAATATAAATTAAATCCTGTATTTATTTCTTATTCACAAAATCCCTCAAATAACTACAGCTATTAAATGCCTCTTTGTACAAATGTTTTGTTGCATTGGCTTTATCCGTTTTTACTAATCCTTGTAAGCGTAGCATTTCTTGAGCAAATACTAGCTTTGATATTGTAAATTTTTTCTCAGTTGGCAATTGTTCTTCTAAATCGTACAATAAATCTATTCCACTTGTGCTACCCATTACATAATTGCTGCCATACGTCTTATCTGCTGTACCATAAGCTAATGCCTCTTTATATACATCCCCTTGCTTATTGTAACGTTCGGCTAGTATAGTGTTAAAAAGATAACAAAAGCATCAACTTAAAAAAATAGACTTTGTTTGTATCTTTACGCATATTCAATTTCAAATTTATGCCAATTAAAAAACTATTTGTTGCTTTATTTTTAATCGTATCAACAACTTTATTTGCACAACCAAAAAATGGTATTGTTAGTGGCCCTTGGGCTGGTAATGTGGAGTTGCGTAATGCTAGTATTTGGGTAGAAGTTACACCAAATGTGAAAGCTGTTGCCGTAAATTATACTATGGCAGGCGGCATCCCCCAACTAAAAAAATATACGGGTGAATTAGGTAAAGATTTTAATCCACTTAAAATAGAATTGAATGGCCTTGAAATGAATAAAACGTATAGTTACACTGTACTAATTGATGGCAAACCCATTAAAACAAACTACCCAACACAATTTACTACCAAAGAACTTTGGCAGTTTAGAAAGCCAGCACCGGACTTTAGTTTTTTAACAGGCAGCTGCTCCTACTTTAATGAACCGGTTTTCGATAGGCCTGGAAAGCCCTACGGTGGGGACTCTTCTATATTTGAAACAATGGCAAATACACCGGCAAATTTTCATTTGTGGTTGGGCGATAATTGGTACACCAGAGAGGTTGATTATTTTACACCATGGGGTTTAAATTATAGAGCAAGTAGAGATAGAAGTTTGCCAATACTTCAAAAATTTTGGGCAAGTATGCCGCAATACGCCATTTGGGATGACCATGATTTTGGGCCGAATGATGGCAACAGTAGTTTTGTATTTAAGGACGAAAGTAGAGAAGTATTTAAAAACTATTGGCTTAACCCCAGCTATGGCGAAAATGGAAAAGGGGTGTACACTAAATTTAGTTTTAGCGATGTTGATTTCTTTTTATTAGATGATCGTTTTTTTAGAGATGCTGATAATTTACCCGATAGTATAAATGGACAACCAAACACACAAAAAAGAATGTATGGAGATGAGCAGCTGCGTTGGTTGCAAAATGCATTGGCAACCAGTAGTGCAACCTTTAAAATTATAGCAACGGGTAGTCAGGTATTAAACCCTTATAGCCCTTACGATTGTGTACGAAGTTTTCCTGTTGATTATAGTATGCTAATGAAAACAATTAGTGAAAATAAAATTAATGGCGTTTTATTTTTTACTGGCGATAGGCACCATAGCGAAGTAATTAAGCAAGAGAGAAATGGAACATATCCGTTGTATGATGTAACTGTATCGCCCTATACAAGCGGTACACACAAATTTAGTGGCCCCGAAAAAAATAATATTGCTAGAGTATTTGGATTAGATGAAAAACAAAATTTTGGCAAAGTAAGTGTTACAGGTAAAGCAAAAGAAAGAGTTTTAAAAGTTGATTTTATTGGCACCAAAGGCGAAAATTTAGGGCAATGGAGTGTTAGTGAAAAAGAATTGAAAACACCAAAAGCAAATTAAATAACACAATTTCGCTAAACGGCGGCAATGTAATAAATGAAAAATTAGAGCAAGATTCCACCATCTACTATTTATCTTTATACCATGATATCTAATTATTTTACGTACAATAAAGGGAAAGTTTTACAAGCCTTACGTTATCATTTTATTACTCGTAAAGAAATAAAAATAATGATGATATTGGTAAATGTATTTTCAATAGTATCTGCTGCACTTTTTTTCTTTAAAAAAATAACACCACTAGCGTTTTTAGTAAGTGCAATTTTGTGGTTTTCCTTAATGATTTTATTTTGGTTTTTACTACCAAAAATGATTTATAGAAAAGCACAAACTTTTCAGGATACGTTTAAAGCTATTATTAACGAAGATGAGTTTGCTTTAGAAAATGAAAGAGGTCGAAAAGGATGGGCTTGGCAACAGTTTAGTACGTTTATAGAAAGCCCGCATTTTTTTCATTTGTATTTTAACAGCCGTAGTTTTTTTATTGTGCCTAAAGAAGCATTTGATGGCGATGCTGAGCATGAAGCTAGAAGATTATTTAAGGAAAAAATAAAAGGCAAATAGGGAGTAGAAAGTAGAGCGTATTTAGTTAATAATAGTGATATAATTATTGGTTCAATAAATATAACTTTTTTTATAAAAATTATTATTTTAATTCCTTAAAATCTTATTACTAAATTCCGTTTCTTATTTTTTAGAAAAGATAAATAAAGCGATAGCAATTATAACTATTATTAGTACTATAGTTCCACAACCAGAACCTAAAGTATCTAAAAAATTATCTCCTTTGTTTCTTGATAATAGCCCAATAATGAATGCTACGATTATAATTCCAATTAAAAATTCCATATAAAATATTAAAAATTATTATTAAAGTTTAAACAAGCATAAAAAAAATATTGAAGTCTGAAGTATTCAAACGTCTAATTATTAATAATTTACGAAAAAGGTTAATTATTTATTGTTTAATCCATTTCAAATACTATAATCTGACTACTAAAGACTAATTACTTACTACTATTTTATCAAAGTTTTTTCTCCATTACATAGTGTGGCAAAGTAACTTCTTCAAACTCATTTCCGATAGCTTTGTAGCCTAATTTTTCATAAAAGCCCATGGCATTTTTGCGGGCATGCATCATTAGTTTTTTGTACCCTTTATCTCTAGCTAAGGTTTCGGCAAAGTTCATAAGGCTTGCACCAATACCTTTTCCTTGTACATTATTTTGCACCGCCATTTGGCGTAATTTAAGCGTTTTGTTATCAGTTTTTGTGAGTAAACAGCAGGCCAAAATTTGGTCTTCGTCAAAGGCCCCAATTAATATATCTTCTTTTTCTTTAGCCAGTTCATCGGGTGTAAAAGTTAAGCCCAAAGGGCGGCGTAGCATATCGTTACGCAAATTTACCATTTGCTCATACTCCTTTGTACCGTGGTCTATTTGCTTTAAGGCCATAACAAATTGTTTAGTTTTTTGGTAAGTTTAGGCTAGTAGGATTTACAATATACATTTTTTTTGAAAAATTACCCATTTTCGGGTGCTTTTTTCATTCATATATATTTCTTTGTGTTTATTACAAAAAGTATATTTTTGCGTTAGTAAAAACTAAATTTTATTATCATGTCAGACATTGCAACAAGAGTAAAGAAAATTATTGTTGACAAATTAGGGGTAGATGAAGCAGAGGTAACTCCAGAAGCTTCTTTTACAAATGATTTAGGTGCCGATAGTTTGGACACAGTTGAATTAATTATGGAATTTGAAAAGGAATTTAATATTTCTATTCCCGATGAACAAGCTGAAACCATAACTACTGTTGGCCAAGCTAATACTTACTTGGAGGAGCACGCTAAGTAATTAAAAACTATTAACGATCACAGGCAAATTTTATGGATTTAAAACGAGTTGTAGTAACCGGATTAGGTGCCCTTACTCCATTAGGTAAAAGTGTAGCCGAGTATTGGCAAGCTTTGGAAGATGGTGTAAGTGGGTGCGATGACATTAAACAATTCGATTGCAGCAAGTTTAAAACTAGGTTTGCCTGTGAGGTTAAAGATTTTGACCCCACCACGTATTTAGATAGAAAAGAAGCCCGAAAAATGGATCGTTATTGTCAGTTTGCTTTAATAGCAAGCGATGAAGCAGTAAAAGATGCTGGCATTACCAAAGAAAATGTTGATGCCGATAGAGTAGGCGTAATTTTTGCAAGCGGAATTGGTGGGCTAATTACTTTTCAAGAAGAGGTAATAAACTTTGCCTCTGGCGATGGTACACCACGTTTTAATCCTTTCTTTATTCCAAAAATGATTTTGGATATTGCTGCAGGGCAAATATCTATGCGTCACGGATTTAGAGGGCCAAACTATGCTGTAGTTTCTGCTTGTGCAAGTAGTACTAATGCCATTATAGATTCGTTTGATGTAATACGATTAGGCAAAGCCGATATTGTACTTACTGGGGGTAGTGAAGCGGTCATAAGTGCAAGTGGTATGGGAGGCTTTAATGCTATGAAAGCACTTAGCGAAAGAAACGACGACCCTAAAACAGCAAGCCGCCCATTTGATAAAGATCGAGATGGATTTGTTATGGGAGAAGGTAGTGGTGCCCTAGTGTTGGAAAGTCTTGAGCATGCCCTTGCCCGAGGTGCAAAAATTTATTGCGAAATTGCTGGTGGTGGTGCAACTGCCGATGCTCATCATATTACAGCCCCACACCCCGAGGGTTTAGGTGCCAATAATGTAATGAAAGTAGCATTGAAAGATGCTAATATGCAACCTACCCAAATTGATTATATAAATGTACATGGCACAAGCACCCCACTGGGTGATATTGCCGAAACAAAAGCTATACTAAACGTTTTTGGCGACCATGCTTACAACTTAAACATAAGCAGTACAAAAAGTATGACAGGCCATTGCCTTGGTGCAGCCGGTGCTTTAGAAGCCTTAGCTTGTATAATGGCGGTTTATAAAGATATTATACCTCCAACTATAAACCACTTTACCGACGATCCCGAGCTTGACCCCAAGCTAAACTTTACTTTCCATAAAGCACAAAACAAAACTGTAAATGCAGCACTTAGCAATACGTTCGGTTTTGGCGGCCATAATGCAAGTGTAATTGTAAAGAAGTATAAGGGGTAGAAGTACAACACTATTTTTCTTAGCTAAATTTTAGTGAACTATTTGTTTTGATAGCGGCCTACTCATGCCATTTACGTATCCATAACTTATTGCCTACCTTATCAACTATTTTTGAAAACTATATTATAGTTACTTAAGTAAAAAATATAAAGCTAAAATAAATACTTGGCCTTTTTTTGAAAATTTATGACTGTGATTGGCTGAATTATTGAATAATACTATATTAATTACTATTTAAAAGTGTGGAGAATTCTTAACAAGTAATTAAGTGTTAAAATCAACAAAATATTGCATCTTTGTTACTTAATAATTACATAATGAAGAAATTATTTAGTCTCCTATTTTTGCTGCCATTTTTTGCTATGGCACAAGAAAAAATAATTAATCATACCGTAGCCCCAAAAGAAAGTTATAGCAGCATTGGTCGTTTGTACAATATTAATGGACGAGAATTAGCTAATTACAACAATTTAGAATACGAAAAAGGATTAGCTATTGGTCAAGTTTTAAAAGTGCTTGTTAAAGAAGGTACACCAATAGTCGCTCAACAACCCATTATAAAAACTGAAACGGTTATTCCAAAAAATACACCAAGTGTGAAGCCAAATGGCGAAGCTATCTACCATAGTGTAGCCTCAAAAGAAACTTTATATGGCGTAAGTAAAAAATATAATGTTTCTATAGCAGATATTAAAAAATGGAACAGTTTAACAGTAGATGACTTAAGTGAAGGTGCAAAAATTATTGTAGGTTATTCAGGTACTAATAGTAAAGCTGTAACTATCGTTAAAAAAGAAGTAGCTCCCGAGGAAGTTAAAAACCCAGTAATTGAAACACCTAAAGTAACAGAAGTTAAAAAAATAGAACCTGCAAATGAAATAAAACCTATTGCTACAACAATAAGTGTAAAAAGTATAGGTACTGGGTTTGATGGCGGTTTCTTTAAAACAGCATTTGATACAAAAGAAGGTTGGGAAGTAACCAAAGAAAATGGCACTGCTGCCGTATTTAAAAGTACTAGCGGTTGGGATGATGGAAAATATTATTGCTTACACAATAGTGCTGTACAAGGCTCCATTGCAAAAATTACAAATAATGCCAACGGTAAAATTATTTATGCAAAAGTGCTTGATTTAATACCCGATATAAAACAAAATTCGGGTATAGTTTTGCGTATAAGTAATGCCGCAGCTAGTGAGTTAGGTGTTGTCGAAAATCAGTTTGATTGCACTATTAATTATTCAAAATAAAAAAAATGAAAAAAATTGTATGGTGTTTAGTCTGTGGATTTTTTAGTTTTTATGGGTATGCACAAACCGATGTAGAAGCTGGAAACCCAGCTTTGCAAAAAGCAAATGCAGAAAAAGCAAAAATTGAAAAAGTTGAGCAAAGAAAAAAGACTACAGAAAGTTTTGTAGACGTAAAAATAGTACCAGCTACCGATATAAAAAATCAAGGAATGACAGGTACTTGTTGGTGCTTTTCTGGAACATCTTTAGTGGAAAGCCAGTGTGTAAAAAATAATTTAGGCACTTTTGATTTAAGTGAAATGTATTCGGTAAGGAATACCTATTTAGGTAAAGCTAAAAATTATATTTTACGACAAGGCCGCACTCAATTTAGTGAAGGAGGTTTAGGGCATGATTTAATTAACGCAATTGTAAAATATGGTGCAATTCCAGAAGCTATTTATAGCGGAGCAAAACCTGCTACTAGCAACATACCTTCTAAATTTGCTAGTAAGGTTACCACTGAAACAAAGCCAATTGCCGAAGTTAAATCTAGCGACGCACCAACTACAATAGCTGAACATAACCATGTAAAATTAATTACTAGCTTAAAGCGTTACTTAGATAGTATTATTGGATTAAAAATAATTCCAGAAAATTGGGATACTGGTTTTGAACGTATTTTAGATACCGAGTTAGGGGTAGCACCATCTAAATTTATTTATGATGGAAAGGAGTATACGCCCAAAACATTTGCTAGTAACATTTTAAAGTTTAACGCTGATGATTATGTTAACATAACTTCTTTTACAGATCACCCTTACTACAAGCCCTTTATTTTACAAGTGCCTGATAATTTTAGTAATGGGGCATATTATAACTTGCCTTTAGACGAAATGATGCAACTTACCAAAGATGCACTTAATAAAGGGTATAGTGTTTTATGGGATGCCGATGTAAGTAATGATGGGTTTATGCAAAAAATTGGCGTTGCAATTAATATGAATAAGATGGATATGGGGAATTTGAAAAAGGCACAATTTGTTACAGGAAATGCTACAGAAGGTAAATGGGATGCAGAAGAAAGACAACGTCTTTTTGAAAACCTAACAACACAAGATGATCATTTAATGCACATTATTGGTATGGGTAAAAATAAAGAAGGCAAATCTTTTTTTAATGTAAAAAATTCTTGGGGAGATATAGGGCCAAACCATGGTTTTATAAATGTATCGGAAGGGTATTTTGCTATAAATACAATTAGCCTTATTGTACCAAAGGCTGCACTAAGTAAAGCAGTGTTGGAAAAATTAAAAATGAAGTAACTACATGATAGCGTATAAAAAGCTGCAATTAAATATTGCGGCTTTTTTATTTTGTAATACCATCTTGATTTAATAAGTAATCCAAAGGACTACGTTGAAATCTTAGATGTTACCTGCCTACTAGCAGGTACGTTATGCCGATAGAAAAAAGTCGACTTATTTATTATATCACATCGCTGTAAACCTGTAGCCTCGTAAAAATTCTTCAATAGTCATTTTTTTCTTACCTTCTAATTGTAGTTCTTTAACTTGTATTAAGCCGTTGGAGCAAGTAAAATGTAAAAATGTTTTTTCATCGGTCTGGTAAACACCTAGAGGTTCAATGTCATCTTGGCGAATAATATCGGCTTTAAAAATCTTAAGCACTTTTCCATCAAAAAAAGTAAATGCACCAGGAAAAGGAGATAGGCCTCTGATTAAATTGTGAACTTCATTCACTGTTTTGGTGAAATCTATTTTGCATGTTTCCGTAAAAATTTTAGGAGCATGTTTTAGAGTTGAGAGTTGAGAGTTGAGAGTTGAACGTTGTGGCGTTTCTTTTAACGTTTTATCGGCTAAGCCTTTTACAGTTTTTACTAAAAGTTGTGCTCCAATTTCTTTCATTCTATCATGCACATCTCCTGCAGTATCATTTTCGCCTATGGCAAAAAGTTCTTGTAATAAAATATCACCCGTATCTATTTCATGTTTTAATTTAAAGGTGGTTACACCCGTTTCATTTTCGCCATTAATAACGGCCCAGTTAATGGGTGCAGCACCACGGTATTGTGGTAATAAACTACCATGTAAATTTACACTGCCCATTGGCGGCATACTCCAAACAACTTCGGGCAACATTCTAAAAGCTACAACAATTTGCAAATCGGCTCTTAAATATTTTAATTGTGCTAAAAATTCATGGTTTTTTAATTTCTCTGGTTGCAGAATAAATAAATCATTTTCAACAGCATATTTTTTTACAGCGCTTTGCTGTAAGTGCATCCCTCTGCCCCCAGTTTTGTCTGGTGCAGTTACTACGCCAACAATAGTGCACCCTGCTTTTACTAACGCATCAATCGATGCAACTGCAAATTCGGGTGTGCCCATAAAAATAATACGTAAGTCTTTGTACTCTTTCATTAAAGTGCTTCAAAAGGTTAAGAAAGCAAAGTTAACAGTTAAGGGCTTAATTTAGATTATTGTAAAATGAACTGTAATACCAGCTAACAATTGCGGCATACTTAAATTTCTTTTAGGCATCCCTTGTTATAAATAAAAATTATCTTCTTTTAGAAATGTATCTGAGTATACTAAAAAGTGGCTTATTTATAACTATTCAAAATCTTTGTATAATAAATATTTTTTACGAATAGCTTTAAACTTTGTTAAATCTGTCTGCCAGCTTTTTTTTATTTCAGCTTCGGTCTTTTTTTGTTTTACTTGTAAAACAAAACTATCATTACCTGCTAGCTTATTAATAAAATTATTTTTCAAAAAAAAGGAATCTTTGCCTGGAAATAATTTGTAGGCTGTTAAAAAATAACTTAATTGAATTTTGTTATTTATTTTTTTGAGTACTTCCTCAGCAGAGCCATTTACAAACCATCCATAACATTGTTGATAAAAGCATTTACTGCTTTTAGCACCAGCATTGGGCATTGGTGTGAATTTATATAAATTTTGGGGTAAAGTGGGGTGACCAAATAGTTGAAAAGGATAATCGGTTCCTCTGCCCTCACTACAAACTGTACCTTCAAAAAAACAAGTGCTTGGGTACATATATATGGCTTGCATACTTTTTAAATTTGGGGATGGCATTACCGGTAAAACATATTTACTAGCATGATCGTAGCCTTTGCATTTAATTACTAAGAAATGAAATGGAGTATCGTTGGTTGGTTGAGTGGTTGTGTTGTAACTGTTAATAGCATTGGCTTGTGGCGATAACCATTTTTCGCCTGCAAGCATCATAGCGTATTCGCCAATCGTCATACCATACACAATCGGCACAGGTTGCATGCCAACAAAACTTTTAAACTTCATATTTAACACAGGGCCATCCACATAAAAACCATTGGGGTTTGGCCTGTCTAAAATCAATAAAGGTTTGTGAAATTCTAATGCAGCTTCTAAGTAATATTGTAAAGATGATATGAATGTATAAAAGCGTACACCCACATCTTGTATATCAAATAATAAAACATCTACATCTTTTACATCATCTGCCGTTGGTTTTTTATGATCGCCATAAAGGCTAATAACAGGTATGCCTGTTTTTTTATCTACTGCATTTGTTACATGTTCACCAGCATCGGCAGTGCCTCTAAAGCCATGCTCTGGACCAAATATTTTTACAATTTTTATTCCGCTTTTAAGTAAGGTATCTACCAAATGTGTATAGCCTACAATACTTGTTTGGTTTGCAAAAACAGCTACATTTTTGCCTTTAAGTAAAGGGAGATAAACTTCCATTCTATCGGCACCAGTAATAATTTTTGATTTGGTAGCTGTTTGAGAAAAAGCAAACAGGCTAAAACATACTAAACAAAGAAAAATAGAAGCTTTTTTCATATAGTAAAGATGCTAAATTTTTTTTGAATGATTTTACTAATTCTTCTAAATTTGCACAAATTTTATAAGTTCAGAACAGTTGTGCATCTGACACTGACGTTTAGCATTGAAGTGATGTACAAGATTGATTAAAATAATCTGATTTAAAAAGGTGTATTTTAATTGTGTTGCATTTACTAATGAAGTTGAATAATAAAAATTAATTGAATAATAAAAAAATTAACATGAGTATTGCAAAAAATGGAGATAATGTAACTGTACATTACACAGGTAAATTAACAACCGGAGAACAATTTGATTCCAGTAATGGTAGAGACCCTTTGGGTTTTACTATTGGAGCTGGACAAATGATTAAAGGTTTTGATGCTGCTCTGCCAGGTATGGCAATTGGCGATAAAAAAACGGTTACAATTGTTGCTGCAGAAGCCTATGGAGAAACTAATCCTGAAGCTATCATTCAATTTCCTAAAACAAATGTGCCTGCTGATATGGTTTTAGAACCTGGTATGCCGTTAACGCTTACCGACCAAAATGGCCATCCAGTGCAAGTTGTAGTGGTAGAGGTACAGGAAGATATTATAGTTTTAGATGCTAATCATGAATTGGCAGGTAAAGATCTGGTATTTGATATTGAATTAGTTTCTATTAACTGATAAAAAATTAGAAAGATAATTTTAGCAGTTTACGAAAGTGAACTGCTTTTTTATTTTGGTACCCTCGACCTGACTGCCGACAAAGGCAGGTACGGCTTAATAAAATTTTTAATTCCTAATTTTTAATTCCTAATTTTATTTTATGATAAAAATTAGCCCCGATCAAGTAGCCGAACGCTTTATTAGGTATGTGCAAATAGATACACAAAGCGATCCTACAAGTGCAAAACACCCTACTACCGAAAAGCAAAAAGACTTAAGTAAATTATTGCAAAGAGAGCTTTTAGGTATGGGTATTACCAACGCCACAAGTGATGCGTATGGTTATGTTTATGCAACTATACCAAGCAATAGTACTAAAGGCAATATACCAGCTATTTGTTTTTGCAGCCATGTAGATACAGCACCAGATTGTAGCGGAACAAATGTTAAGCCTATTTACCATCGATATTATGATGGAAATGATATTATATTGCCAGATGATTCTTCGCAAGTGCTTACCCTTGCTAATTCTCCTTATTTAAAGCAACACATAAATCATGGTGTAATTACTGCAAGTGGTTTAACCCTGTTGGGTGCAGATGATAAAGCAGGGGTAAGTGCAATCATGGAAGCGGCATTATTCTTTATACAAAACCCAGCAGTAAAACATGGGGATATTAAAATTTTATTTACACCAGATGAGGAAGTAGGACAAGGCACTGCAAAGATTGATATGCAAAAACTAGGAGCAAGTTTTGGTTATACCTTAGATGGTGGCGAAGCTGGAAGTTTTGAAGATGAAACCTTTAGTGCCGATGGTAGTACTATTACAATTAACGGTGTAATTACTCACCCAGGTTATGCAAAAAATAAATTAGTAAATGCTTTAAAAATTGCTGGCGAAATTTTAGCTGCATTGCCTATAAACGAGTGGAGCCCAGAAACTACAGATGGCAGAGAAGGTTTTGTACATCCAGTAGCTGTAAATGGTATTTCGGAAAAGGCTACCATACAATTTATTGTAAGAGATTTTGTAACAGCTGAGTTAGCTAACCACCATGCAAGTCTTAAAAAAATCGCAGAAGATGTTATTGCAAAACATATTGGTGCAACCATGGAATATAGTGTACAAGAACAATATAGAAACATGAAAGATATACTAGTGCAATATCCTCAAGTGTCAGCCTATGCCAAAGAAGCTATTGAACGAGCAGGACTAACGGTTACCAATGATAGCATACGTGGTGGTACAGATGGTAGCCGATTAAGTTATATGGGAATGCCCTGCCCCAATATTTTTACTGGTATGCAAAATATCCACAGTAAATTGGAGTGGGTGGGTACAAAAGATATGGCAAAAGCTGCAGAAACTATTGTGCATTTGTCTATGATTTGGGAGGAGAGGAGTTAGTTTTTATAGTACCATATTTTCACGCAGAGGTGGAGAGCCGCAGAGAAAAGCCACTGCGTCTCTCCGCCTCTGCGGTTATTTAACTAATTTTGCCGCATGACCAATCGCCAACTTTTTTTACAACACATAGGGCAAACTTCCGAAGCACCTTTAGCATTAGAAATTGTAAAAGCCGAAGGTTGCAAATTGTATGATGTAAATGGGGCAGCATATATTGATTTAATTGGAGGAATTAGTGTTTGTAATATTGGGCATAAACATCCAAAAGTTGTAGAAGCCATAAAAAAACAAGCCGATGATTATTTACACATTATGGTTTATGGAGAGTTGGTACAAAGCCCTCAAGTACAATATGCAAAAGCATTAACCAAACATTTACCAGCAACATTAAACTCCGTATTTTTTACCGCAAGTGGGAGTGAGGCTACCGAAGGCGCCATGAAATTAGCCAAACGCTTTACCAAGCGTACACAAATAATTTCATTTAAAAATAGTTACCATGGTAGCACACAAGGTGCATTAAGTATTATGGGTGATGAGTATTGGCGAAATGCTTTTAGGCCATTATTGCCTAACACCATGCAACTTAATTATAATTCGTTTGAAGATTTAGAAAATATAACTACACAAACAGCTTGTGTAATTGCCGAAACGGTGCAAGCCGAAGCTGGAGTTTTAATACCAAAAAATAATTGGCTAAAAGCATTGCGTAAAAAATGTACTGAAACGGCAACACTTTTAATTTTAGATGAAATACAATGTGGCTTTGGTCGTAACGGAACACTTTGGGCTTTTGAACAATTTGATATTGTGCCAGATGTATTGTTATTGGGTAAAGCTTTAGGTGGTGGCATGCCCTTAGGAGCTTTTGTAGCCGATAAAAAAATAATGGATTTCTTATCGCATAATCCTGTGCTAGGACATATCAATACATTTGGAGGGCACCCGGTTTGTTGTGCCGCTGGTTTAGCTGCATTTAATGTATTGTTAGATGAAAAATTAATTGATGCTGTAAATAGAAAAGGAGAATTATTTGTTTCGTTGCTAACAAAGTGGTCAGACGGTTCTAAACCGTCAAGACCCCTAGAGATAGATAAAGTAAATGCCTGTGGATTAATGATTGCGGTTTACTTTAAAGATTTTGAAACAAATAAGAAAATAATTGATGCATTAATTACAGAAGGTGTTTTTACTGATTGGTTTTTGTTTGCTAGTAATTGTTTGCGTATAGCACCACCGTTAACTATTAGTGAGGAGGAGATAAAATTAGCTTGTGAAAAAATTATGTCAGTAGTGGCTCAGTTTTAATTCGGATGACAAACCCTCTCCGCCGTTCTATAAACCTCTTTTTTATCCAAACTTATACTTTTTGTTTATTGCTTTAAATACATTTCTACCTGATCATTAAAGTGTTTGCTGTTAGGGTTTGCACGTGCACCATATATATTTCTGCTTTCAATTTTTGGCAAACAGTTTTTTGCAAAGCCTACAAACATTATTAACCCATCACCACCAATAGATTTTAATTTTCCATCTTTATGTTTCTCTGTCCATTGTTAGCTTAGACCCAAAAAATAATTTGTATAAGTCAAAATCTATATCGTACTTTGTATTTCAAAGTGCTTTTTTATGAATGAGCAACAACAGTCTTTACAAGACATACAACAAATAAAACAAATGATGGAGCCTAGTAGTCGTTTCATTAGCTTAAGCGGCTTAAGTGGTATTGCTGCTGGCACATGTGCCTTAATTGGGGCATGGCTTGCAAATAGTATTATTATCGATAATGAGGGCCCGTCAGGTTACAGAGAAGCTATTGTTAAAGGAATAGGTTCGGAAACGTTGCAAGATTTTTGGGCCATAAATTGTTTCAGGTGGCTGCAATTACTTTTTGTGCGGTATTACTCTTTTCTTTTTTGTTTACCTATTTGCGTAGTAAAAAAAATATGATTCCGTTATGGGGTTCTACCTCTAAACGTTTGCTAATTAACTTAGCAGTACCCATGTTTGCAGGTGCTATATATTTATTTAAACAAATGCAGTTTGGTAACTATGGTTTAATTGCTCCTGGTTGTTTAATTTTTTATGGCTTGGCATTGGTTAATGCTAGTAAATATACATTGGGCGAAATTAGGTACTTAGGCTATTGCCAGATTGTAATAGGTATTATAAACTGTTGGTTTGTTGGCTATGGCTTATATTTTTGGGCAATGGGTTTTGGGGTATTGCATATAATTTATGGACTAGTTATGTGGTATAGGTATGAGCGGTGAGTGGTGAATAGTGAGTTTAGTAAAAAATTATAAATTATTATAAACTAAAGCCCCTTCAGGGGTCTGGGGCAAATGAATTTAATAGAAAACTTAAATAAAATTTTTGATAGTAGAATACGACTAGGTATAATGAGTGCCTTAGTTGTAAATGCTGAATTAAATTTTAATGAGTTAAAAGAGTTATTAGATATTACCGATGGTAACCTGGCTAGTCATATAAAAACGCTAGAAGAAAGTGCTTTTATAAAAGTACAAAAGGGTTTTATTGGCCGTAAAACCAACACAACCTATAGTATTACAAAACTGGGTGAAAAATCTTTTAAGATACATTTAACAGCATTGGAAAAAATGATTGGCACTATAAAATAAATTATTTATTTACGAATCTGGGGCCTAACTTTTACTTTAACAGGGTTATTTTATTTAATTTATCTAGTTATAAAAAAAATGCCCACTTATGTAAAGCAGGCAATCTAATATAGTAAAAAGAAACGTTTAAAAATCTACACCCAAGGCTAAATACAATTGTGGTTTGCCTCTAAAAAAGCCTTTCATTGTCCATGCTGCATCAAGCTTTACAAAGTAGCCTAGTAAGCTACTTCTAGCACCAAAACCATACCCACCTGCAAATGGCCCTACACCTCCAACTTTTTGTTTTACTAAAATGGCTGGGTTATTAGGGTCTGTTACTGTTATAATAGGTCTAGATAGACTGTTATATGCACCATTCCAAGCAGTGCCCAAATCTATAAACTGCGTTAATTGAAAATCTCTTATAAATTTATTATTAAAAGGTCTATTAAATAGGGTAGAAAATACGGGTAATCTAAATTCACTATTAAGCACTAAAGCATTATTTCCGTTAGCTACATTTTGTATAAAGCCCCTCATATTTAATGCAAGGCTTTCAAACGCATAAGTTTGGTCGTTAGCTGGTGTATTATTTTGATTAAAATATCTATACTTTTTTAAATTACCGTTTGCATCTAATTTTTCATTAGGACCAAACATTGCCCACCCATCAACTCCACCTAAATAATACAATAGTTTTTGATTACCAAAGCTAAAATCACCAGAGGCTCTACCAGCCCAAATAAAATTGCGGTAAATAGGGTAATAATATCTAGCATCAAAACCAACATTAAAGGTTTGTGGTCCATCTGCATTTACCAATTTATTTATTTGCGAATTCCAATCAACATAAACCTTATAGCGTAAGCCATGCCAAATATTCAATGCAGGGTTTTGAGAGTTGTCGTACACATATTCTAAATGGGTAACTGAAAAAATTGTTTTCTCATTATCAATTGCAGCGGTAGTTGTATCTACTGAACTTAAAACAAAATTATCGGATCGTATACCTGTTGTAAAACGAATACTTTTATTATTATCAAATGGGTAAGCAATATTTCCTTGGTACAAATTTGTTAATTGTTTACCTGGAAAACCACCAAAGTTTACTTCCTGTGAGCTACGGTAATAAGTTAATCCCCAATCAATTCTTCTACGTAAATTTTGATAACTCATTAACCATTCATTACTTTTTAAATTGGTGCCAAATCTAAACCCACCTGTTACTCTAATATCTTCCATTAATTCAGTTGTACCTAAGCGTATTAGTCCACTAAGTGGTGTGCCAGAGTTTAAGCGTACTGGTCCGGCTCCTCCATTGTAGGGTTGAAATCTATTTATTAAAACATTATTATTAAAGGTAGCCGAAGCAGCATCTGCACCCCATTTTTGTGGTTTGTAAACAAATAGTTTTGCCTTTTTTAAAATACTTTCGTTACCCATTTCTTTAGCGTCAAAAATTTTGCCTATAATGGAACTGTCGGTTTTTTCATTGGCAAATTCTGTTTGAAAAATATCTTCTATATTTTTTGCAGTATCAGCACCATTTAATTTATCCTCTGAAGTAAGCTGCATATTTTTTCCAGCTTCGGCAGCGGTATATTCATCTATTAATCTTTTTTGATAGGCTGTTGGTTTTGATCCCATATTTCGCCTTCTTAAAACATCATCATTAATTTTTAATTTATACAAAATCTTTTCATCGCTTTGTCTGGTTACTTCACTCACTTGATTATTATCTCCAGCAATTCTTGTTTCGCCAAGTGTGCTTTGGTAATTAGTTAGGGGAAAAGTATAAGCACTATCACTACTTACTGCTACCACTGCAATACTATCTACATCTGTTTTTTTATAGGCTAATAAAGTGCTATCTACTTCTTTAGCACTAGGGTTTCGTAAAATATCATCTCCAATTAAAACTAAGGTATCTAAGCCTTCAGCTTTGGTAGTAAAAAATCCGGCATAGCGGTTACCAATACCATTTTCATCGCTTACAAACGTAAAATGGTTTACGTTGTATTGCATCGGAAACCTAGCATTACCATATTTTAAGTTACTAAGTTGCGATAGTTGATTAAGCTCTGACTTATCGCCAAAGTTGGTAATTAAAAATACGTTGTACCTATTATCACTTGGTAAGGTAGTACTATCGCTTTTTGCATTAGCAGTTGGCCGGTTACTGCTAAAAATTATTCCCGATTTACCCGGGAATGCAACAAACGATGCATCCATATCGTCATACACATCATTGGTAATTTGCTCAACTTTTTCTTTCAATAAATCTAAAATAAAAATATCGGTATGGCCATTTTTTACAGCAGTAATAAGCATTTTACGGCTATCGCTGCTGTATTTCATATCCTGTATTTGATCAAATAGTTTGGTTAAATCTATTTTAATAGGTTTAACTTTTGTAACAATATCATATACAAAAAATTGTAAAGTTCCTTCTTTTGCATAGGCTACTGCAATTCGAGTACCCTTATTATCCCATGCCATTAAAGGATAGTTTGGGTTCATTTCATTTTGGTAGGCTCTACTACCAAATTTTACTAATGTTTTATTTACATCTCCATCATTATAAATTACTCTTACAATTCCTTTTTTAAATTGCGTTACTACATAACTATTATTTTTTTTAATGGGGTTTACATTAAATCTAAAATAGTTTAAACGCTTATTTATATCAAATCCGTCAACAACACTTCCTTTTGGGTATGGCTTGCGTCTGTTTATATCGTTATTATATTTCTCATCTTGATACTCCATAAAATCGCTAAGCACTTCTTTAAAACTTTTTTTACACACTTGTATGCAAGCCTTATTCATGCTTTTATATTGTGTTGCTAAATAAAGTAAATAAGTAGTGTTTTCTTTTTTATACAATTCATCTATATAATACCAAAAAGCATGGCCAGCAATTTCTGGCTTTTCAAAAGTAAACTGATAAAAGTTTTTGTAATTACCACTTAGTATTTCACTTTTTATGTCATCATCTTTTTCGGTACTCCATCTTTCCGCCAGGTAGCTAATGTATCCATCGGTAAGCCATTTTGGCAAGTCTAGCAAAGCTTGATTGCTAGCAATTTCTGTAAGGTCGTCGCCAAATAATTTATTATCGGTAAGCACACGAGCAATGCCACCCCGTACTTGAGTTTTTAATTTTTTATGGTCTGCATCAAAGTATAGTACAATTTTATTATTTACCAATTTAGTACCGCCACTGGTATTTTGCCACTCTTGACCAAGACCAATATTACTTTGTTGAAAATCGTGGTAGTTATTGTACAAAATTATATTTGCCCTTCGTTGTAAACTATACTCTGCAGCCGTTTCAATTTGTGGTAATTCTTTTTCGGCAACTTGCAGTACATATTGTGCTAACGCCGCACCTCCTTCGTTAAAGTAAACATTAAAATTGCTAGTTTGATAATACTGCCACTTAAATTTTTTGTACTGCACTCTATTTTTTCCAAACTCTACACTATTTACTTGAGCACTACTTAAAAAAGGCAAAAGGCAAAAGGCAAATAGCAAATAGGAGCAAATAAGTACTACTCTTTTATTGGTAAAAATATTTTTATCATTGGTTATCATCGATATAAACTTGTTTTGTTTATGTTTTATACAAACGAAATTGGGAATTGTATTTTTTAAATCTTTCATTGTTATAGAATTATCCTGTGGTATTATCATTTACTTTTGTAGCTACTCCCCAATTTCGGGGTAATTAATACTTAAAAATAGTTTATTTCTATTAAACTAAAACCATCAAAATTTTAAGCCTGTGTTAAAAATTAAGTCTTTTATTTTCAGTCCTATACAAGAAAATACGTATTTACTTTACAACGAGTTTAACCATTGTGCTATTGTTGACCCTGGCTGTTACTTTGATGCCGAAAAAGAGGAGCTTACACAATTTATTAAAGACAATAGTTTAAGGGTAATACACTTACTAAATACCCATTGCCATTTAGATCACGTTTTTGGTAATAAATATGTGGCCAAAACGTATAGTTTAACGCCACAAATACATAAAAACGAAGAGCAAGTTTTAGCTTTTGCACCAACAAGTGGCCTTATGTATGATTTGCCATTTGATAATTACACAGGCCAACTTCTCTTTTTAAAAGAAGGCGATGTGGTAACTATTGGTAAAGATGAATTAGTAGTAATTGAAGCGCCTGGGCACAGCCCCGGTCATATCTGTTTTTATAACAAGGCACAAGGTTTTTTAATAGGCGGAGATGTATTGTTTAATAGAAGTATTGGCCGCACAGATTTGCCAGGGGGAAATTATGACGAGTTGATTAAAAATATAAAAGAAAAGCTGTTGGTTTTACCTAACAAAACTATAGTTTATAGTGGCCACGGAGAAACAACCACCATTGGGGAGGAAAAAGTAGAAAATCCTTATCTTAACTAAAAATATATAATTATGTTAATGCCCATTGGAGATGATAATAGTGCAATAACACAAAGACCATATGTTACCTATGTATTAATAGCAGTAAACGTTTTGGTGTGGGTATTGTTTCAGCAAATGAGTGGGGATGGTTCGTTTACTTATGCTTTTAGTACAGTGCCTGCTGAAATTATTACGGGTAACGATATTATAACACAATCGCAAAATTATACCGACCCAAACTCTGGCATTGAATATTTTATACCGGGACTAAATGCTACGCCAATACCTGTTTACTTTACCATAATTACAAGTATGTTTATGCATGGTGGCTGGGGCCATTTATTGGGCAATATGCTATACCTTTTTATTTTTGGCGATAATTTAGAGCACCGTTTAGGCAAAGGAAGGTTTTTAGCTTTTTATTTAATTACAGGCATCATTGCATCTTTAAGCCATGTTTTTTCTACTTATGTTCAACCACAAAGTTCCATAATACCAAGCCTTGGTGCAAGTGGTGCCATTAGCGGTGTATTGGGGGGTTATATGTTATTGTTTCCAAAATTAAAAGTAAAGGCACTCTTCCTTTACCAAATAGTTGTTATACCTGCCTATTTGGCTTTAGGTGTTTGGATAGGCTTTCAAATTGTAAGCGGTTTATTAAGTGGTAGCGGCAGTGGAGTTGCCTATGCAGCACATGTTGGCGGTTTTTTAGCCGGCATATTACTTATAAAATTGTTTGATAAAAGACAGGTAGCTGTAACTTAACCTTATCGTTTTTTTTTATGGTAAAAATCAATAAATTATTTTTTGTCTTGGCATAATTCTATTAAAACTCCATTGGTATTTTTTGGGTGTAAAAAACATACCAGTTTATTATCAGCCCCATTTTTTGGGGTTTCGTTTAGCAAAATAAAACCCTCACTTTTTAAGCGTTCCATTTCGGCATAAATATCGGTTACGGCAAAGGCAATATGATGCATACCTTCTCCTTTTTTATCTATATATTTTGCAATTACACCATCGGCTGTAGTACTTTGCACTAGCTCAATTTTACTTTCGCCAGTTTTAAAAAATGCAGTATTCACCTTTTCACTTTCTACCAACTCTGTCTTATAACACTGACTATTCAACAGTTTTTCAAATAATGGTATAGATATTGACAAATCTTTCACAGCAATTCCTATGTGTTCTATTTTTTGCATAGTTTTTTGATGATTTATTAACTTTTAGTTACGAAATAAGTAAAATAGCAACTATCTAACTCTTTCAAAAGCTAAAATAGAACCTTTTGTAGTAAATTTGCATTATACAAGAAAGAATATAAATTATATGTTGAAATTACCCATTTACTTAGATAACAATTCTACAACTCCAATGGATCCGAGAGTTTTAGAAGCTATGACGCCGTACTTTTTAAACCACTACGGAAATGCGGCTAGCCGTAACCATCCCTTTGGTTGGGAAGCTGAAGAAGCTGTGGATTATGCAAGGGAGCAGGTGGCTAAATTAATTGGAGCCGACCCTAAAGAAATTATTTTTACTAGCGGTGCTACCGAAGGTGATAATTTAGGCATAAAAGGTATTTACGAAATGTATGCTAGCAAAGGCAATCATATAATTACCGCAACTACCGAGCATAAAGCTGTGTTAGATACCTGTAAGCATATTGAAAAATCAGGCGGAGAAGTTACCTATTTACAAGTACAACCTGATGGTTTAATTGATTTAAAAGAACTAGAAGCAGCAATAAAACCAACCACTATTTTAATTGCTATTATGTATGCCAATAACGAAATTGGTACCGTAATGCCTATTAAAGAAATTAGTGCAATTGCTCGTAAGCACGGGGTTTTAGTGTTTACAGATGGTACACAAGCAGTAGGTAAAATTCCTGTTGATGTTAATAAAGATGGGATTGATTTAATGGCTTTTACTGCACATAAAATGTACGGACCTAAAGGTGTTGGTGCATTATATGTACGCCGTAAAAACCCAAGAGTAAAAGTTACTGCACAAATAGATGGTGGCGGCCACGAAAGAGGAATGCGTAGCGGTACTTTAAATGTACCTGGTATTGTAGGTTTTGGTAAGGCATGTGAAATTTGCATGACGGATATGGAAGCCGATAACAAACGTATTGTAGTGATGAGAGATAAATTAGAAACAGAATTAATGAAGTTGGAAGAGGCTTATATAAATGGAAGTACAGAGCATCGTTTACCACATGTAACTAATATTAGTTTTAAGCATGTAGAGGGCGAAGGATTGTTAATGGGCTTTAATAAAAATATTGCATTAAGTAGCGGCAGTGCTTGTACCAGTGCATCTTTAGAGCCTAGCTATGTTTTAAAAGCTTTAGGCTTAGGCGATGATTTAGCACATAGTAGCTTACGTTTTGGGCTTAGCCGTTTTACAAAAGACGAAGAAATTGATTACACTATAAAAGCCATTAGCGAAACCGTTTTAAAATTAAGAGAAATGAGTCCGCTTTGGGAAATGTATAAAGAAGGAATTGATTTAAGCACTATTGAGTGGGCACACCATTAAATGTACGATTTGTGATTTACGACGTACGACCGTTTTTCATATTTTAAAGTTATCAATGTCGCACATTAAACATCTAAAATCGAAAATAAAATGGCATATTCAGAAAAAGTAATCGATCACTACCAAAATCCAAAAAATGTTGGTACGTTAGACAAGTCAAGCAAAACAGTAGGTACAGGCCTTGTAGGAGCACCAGAGTGTGGTGATGTAATGCGTTTACAAATTGAGGTTGATGATGCAACAGGTATGATTACCGATGCAAAATTTAAAACCTTTGGTTGTGGAAGTGCAATAGCATCATCAAGCTTAGCTACCGAGTGGCTTAAAGGTAAAAGTATTGATGAGGCACTTACGGTAGATAATATGGATTTTGTAGAAGAATTAAATCTCCCTCCTGTAAAAATACATTGCAGCGTATTAGCGGAAGACGCTATTAAAGCAGCTATTAACGATTACCGTGTAAAAAATGGTAAAGAGGCTATTAAATTTGAGGAGAGTTTAGTACACTAAGAAAGTTAAAAGTTAAAAATCAAAATATAAAACAAGGGAAATCAATTTTGATTTTTGCCTTTGTAATTTTGAATTATCATGGTAGCAACTGAAAATAGCATTTTTATTAGCGATAAAGCAAAAGCAAAAGTTATCCAATTAATGACAGATGCTGGTGTAGCCGATGACACATCGTATTTTTTACGTGTAGGTGTTGTGGGTGGAGGTTGTAGTGGCCTTAGCTATAAAATGGATTTTGATAATGAGGTAAAACCAATGGATCAGGTTTTTGAGGATAAAGGGATAAAAATTGTTTGCGATCTTAAAAGTTTTTTATACCTAGTAAATACTGAGCTTGAATTTAGCGATGGATTAAATGGAAAAGGATTTTTCTTTAATAATCCTAATGCTAGTAGAAGTTGTGGTTGCGGAGAGAGCTTTGCAGTTTAGATGTCTAGAAAAATAAGTATGAAAAAAATATACCTCTTTTGCATTTTTTTTGTAGTTATAAAAACACTTTTTGGACAAATAGTTTTTACAAATAATTTTAATACAAGTACTGGGGCAACTTACTCTACAACTCCCGGAGGTATAGGCACTAGTACAGTTTGGAATTTTAATAGAAGTGGGGTTGATTTTGGTACCCGTATTGATGGGGGAATTTTAGATTGTACAAACGACGGTAGTGGTGCTACTTCAAATGTTATAGGATGGGTTTTTAGCCATACTTCTACAAGCTCATTCACTACTCCTTTCAACACAACTTTAAATGCAAATACAAGTAAAATAACATGGACGTTTAACATGCGTCAAATTAGAACTGACCCTGCAGGCTTTGTTGTTGGCAGTTATGGAGTAGCTTTTATTTTAGCAGGATCAGCTTCAACAGGTGCAACAGCTGGTAGCGGTTATGCAGTTGCTTTAGGTCAAAGTGGCACAACTGATCCTATTCGTTTAATTAAGTATAACAATGGTGTTCAAGGAACAATTACAAATATTATTACCTCCAATACTTTAGGCCTTTCAGATTTTGGAGCTGAATATTTAAGTATAAAAATTACTTATATACCAAGCACAGATACTTGGGAACTTTTTGTAAGAAATGATGGAACAACCGCCTTTGCAGATCCTGCCACTGGAGTGTTAATTTCTCAAGGCACCGCTGTTGATAATACGTTTACGTCACAAGTATTGGGGTTTATGGGTGGTTATTGGCAAGGAACAACAGCTGATACGCAAACTGCTTTTTTTGATAATATCAATGTTTCATTAGCCTCCACCAACTCAGCCAACTCTGATATTATTGCCGATGGCGCTTTTTCTGCACCCACAAATATTAATTATAGCCTTTACCAAGGTACTGTTTTAACATTAGCCAATAGTGTTGAAATTGCTAGGTTTACTATAAGAGATGGAGGAGGAGTTGCAGATGCCGATGGTGTAGGTACAACATTAAATTCAATTAGTTTTAGCTTATCTAACTCAGCTAATATACGTCGTGTAGCCATTATGGATGGAACTACACAACTACAAGAAGTTGCTGGGGCAGCTACTATAAATTTTACAGGACTAAATATTGTAGCCGCCGATGATGGTTCAAAAAATTTCTCCTTACGAGTTATTTTTGTAAACAACGTTACCGATAATCAGCAATACCAATTTACTATAACTTCTGTTACGGCAGATGTTGCAGGCTCTCAATTCGCCGCAAGTAATGCAGGTGGTGCCACTTCGTCAATTGCTGGCGACAATAATAGAATTGAAGTAATTGCCGATGGACTTAGTTATGTCGCCAATACATTTTCGCCAACAGGCAATGGCGTAGCTATGGCACCAGCCGTACAAGTGGCTGGTATAGATACATTGAATTTTGGCGGTAATTTATACACAAATGTAGATGCAGATTTTAATCAAGATATTGCCATTACATCCACAGGTACCCTTACTGGTACTCCCGTAATACTCTCACCAACGGCTGGTATAGCTGCATTTACAACATTAACACATACTATAAATGGAACTGCACTTACACTTACGGCTAAACGAAATACTACTAACGATTGGGATGCAGTAAGTAATCCGTTTGATATTATTAATTCATCCAACACTACAGATTACTTTAGATCGGTACAAAATGGTAATTGGAATAACCCAACAACTTGGGAAAGTAGCCCAGATAATATTGGTTGGCAAGCTTCAACCCTAACGCCCAATAGTTTAGCAAATACAATAACCATTAGAAATACAGATACGGTTACTATTACTACCAATACCGATGCTGACCAGTTAAGTATAGAAAATGGGGGTAAATTAATACAAAATAACACACCTATTTTTACTATAAATAATGGAACTGCTCCCTATGATATGACTGTAGAAATTGGAGGAACCTTCGAAATGAATGGACGACAACCAGTTGGGGCAGGTAGTATAATTATTGCAGGAGGAGGTCGAATTCGTGTAGCCTCTAACCCTTCACCTTCTGAGGGAGATGATTTTGCTTTTGGAAATGTGGGAGGGGTTGCGAGTGTTACATTTTTAAGTGCTAGTTTTTATGACTGGGCTACAACCACCACTCCATCTTGGTCTAATAGAACGTATTTCACTTCAGGCAATAATACGTATTTTACATTTTTAGTAACACCAGGGTTTAGTTTGGGAGGGAATAGCCCTACTGTAATTAATGGAACCTTAGTAGCAAATGACACTATTACCATTGCAAACACAGGTGCAAAAACTTTTGTAAATGGAATAATTAATGCTGCCCTTATTGACGCCTCACTTGCTACAGGCGGCTCTTTAAATATTACAGGAACGGGCGCAGCCCTTGGTGATACAGGTACAATTTTATTGCCACCTGCTGGGCTTAATATTGGAGCCTCTACTGTTATAGGTTGTACAACTAATCCTGCAACACCAACTAAAACAATTAATGGGAATGTTAATTTTTCAGTAAATAGCTATCTGTTTTTAACAGATACCGACCTTACCATTACGGGCAATATTACAGGTGCAAATTCAACAGCTTTTTTTATTACAAATGGTCTTAGCAATGCAGGTAAATTATTTAGGCCAAATATTGGTGCTACACCAGTCACCTTTCCTATTGGTTTTAGCACCGGTACCTATAATCCTGTAACTATTTCAAATGCTAGTAATTTAACCTATGGAGTTAGAGTTTCTAACGTAATCAATCCTCCAATAATTGATGATTCAAGGGTAGTAAATAGAACATGGGTAATTATACCATCGGCTACACCCGCCGGCCCAGTAAATGTTATATTTAATTATGCAGGTACTCATGCTAATCCCGGGTTTAACTATGGACTTGATGTGGAAGTAGGTTTATATACAAGTGTATGGAATGTTATACAAACAGGTTTGGCAGCTTCAGGTTCTGACCCTTACGATGTTGCTACTATAATAAATGCTTTTGGAGCAAATATAGAAGCTCCCATTATTATAGGAAATTTAGGTTCAATATTGTCTGTTCAAAAATCTATACAGTTAACTGCAGTAAACCAAAATAATATCGTTAAATTAAATTGGACTACCACTAACATAGCTACGGTTAAGCAATTTATTATAGAATATTCTACTAACGGTATTAATTATTTTCCGTTATCTACAAAAAATTCTAGTACGTTTAGTTTTGTAGATGATAGACCACTTAACCAAAAAAATTATTATAGAATAAAAGGGATTGGTTTAAACAACTTAATTGTTTACTCTAATATAATATCTATAAACAGTAATAGTTTAACATCGGTTTTTTTAACTCCATCTAGTACAACTTCTTCAATAACACTTAATGCAAATAGTAATAAGCAACAAATTGTTCAACTTGTATTGGTAGATGCTGTTGGCAAACAACTAGAACAACAAACTACTCCATTAGTAATTGGGCAAAACAGAATTTTAAAAAATGTTGCTTACTTAAGTAAGGGCATATATTATATGGTGGTTTACTACAGCAATGGCGATAAATCAACTTTACGATTTATAAAAATGTAGCTATCTAAGTACATACCTCGAAAACCACAAGGTGCTTAAGCCTTGTGGTTTTTTTATTTATATACCCTTTTAGTTTAAATTGCATCAATTTTATACCAACGATGTACAGTATTTGTAAAAAAGAGTTACGACAGTTTTTTAGTGGGCTTACAGGATATATCGCCATCATTTTATTTTTGGTGGTTAATGGGCTATTCCTTTTTGTATTAAAGGATAGTAATATTTTTGATTTTGGGTATGCAAGCCTAGATAAATTTTTTGAATTAGCTCCTTGGATTTTACTTTTTTTATTACCTGCACTTACTATGCGTTCCCTTTCCGACGAATTTAAAGGTGGAACGTTTGAAATATTAAAAACAAAACCTATCACATTAGTGCAAATTGTTTTAGGTAAATATTTTGCTATACTAGTTATTCTTCTTTTTGTTATTTTACCCACATTGGTTTACATAATTGCTATAAAAGCGTTAAGCACACAGGGGGGAATAGATGGCGGAGGAATTTTAGGAAGTTACATTGGTTTGTTTTTTTTAGGTGCTGTGTTTGCAGCTATAAGCCTTTGTTGCAGCGGCTTTACCAACAATGCAGTTGTAGCTTTTTTAATTAGTGTGTTTGGTTGCATTATTTTATATTTTGGTTTTAATGCCTTAAGTAAATTGCCTCTTTTTGAAAATGGAGTAGATTATTATGTAGAAATGTTAGGGATAGATTTTCATTATAGTAGTATAAGTAGAGGTGTGTTTGATAGTAGAGATGTAGTTTATTTTTTTAGTATGATTTTTCTATTTTTATTGGTAACCGTTAAAACGTTGAGCAAAAAATAAATGGCATTATTAAATAAAATTTGGAAAAGTAAATTTTGGTTACCCATAACAATTGCAGCAATGGTGGCTATTAATTGGCTGGCATCAATTTATCATACTAGACTAGATTTTACGAATGAAAAACGTTTTACCCTATCTTCTCCTACAAAAAAAATAGTAAAACAATTGGATGATGTGGTATTGATTGATGTTTTTTTAAAAGGAGAATTTCCAAGTGGCTTTAAAAAGTTAGCCAATAGTACTGCAGAAATTTTACAAGAGTTTAAAGAAATTGGGGGAAAAAACATTCAATATAATTTCATTAGTCCTGATGATGAACTTGAAGGAACAAACATAAAATGGGGCGATACGTTAACAGCCTCTGGCCTTTACCCTATAAATTTAAAATCTCAACTTAAAGCTGGGGAGCAGCAACAATTGGTTTATCCAGTAGCATTGGTGCATTACAAACAAAATAGTTTACCCGTTGTATTGTTTGAGCAAAAAGGAATGGACGTAAAAAAATCATATGCCGATGCTATGAAAGATTTGAATAGTGCAGAAGCATTAATGGAATTTAAATTTGCCGATGCAATTTATAAAGCATCGCAAACTACAAAGCCTATGATTGCTTATGTAATAGGAAATGGGGAGCCACAAGATGTACGAATTTACGATTTAGCAGAAAACACATTAAGCCAAGATTATAATTTACAACAATTTAATTTAGCTACATTACCCTTAATACCCGATACATTTAAACTTTTATTGTTAGTAAAACCAACTGAAAAATTTAGCGACGACGAAAAATTAAAGATTGATCAATTTGTAATGAGAGGTGGAAAGGTAATTATGTTTTTAGATAAGCTTAATGCTGAAATGGACAGTCTTCGCATTAAAAATAAAGTAATTGCTTACGATAGGGGGTTAGAATTGAATGATTTATTATTTAAATACGGAGTTAGAGTTAATAATGATTTAGTAATGGATTTGCAATGCGATTTTTTACCTTTTGATGTAAATGGTAACGGGCAGTTCGATTTTTTACATTGGAATTATTTTCCACTTTTCGAATCAAAATCGAATCATGTAATTAATAAAAATTTAGGTTTAGTAAGCGGACGATTTGTAAACTCAATAGATACTATTGAGGTAGAAGGAATTAAAAAAACAATTTTATTAAGTTCATCATCTAATGCTAAAACTATTGCCACACCTGCATTAATAAGCGGTAAAGAAAATAGTAACGAACCCGAGAGCGATAAATTTAAAAAAGCAAATATTCCAGTGGCTGTATTGTTAGAAGGAAAATTTACTTCTCTTTTTAAAAATAGAGTATCACAAGCCATTACCGATAGTTTGGAGCAGTATGGAGTATCATTTATGCAAGAGTGTATTTCCGATAATAAAATAATTGTAGTGGCAGATGGTGATATGGTTTTAAATAGTATATCAAAAAACGAGCCCTTACCAATGGGTGTAAATCCGCTAACGGTTGGGTCGCAATATCAATATCAATTTGCAAACGCCACTTTTTTACAAAACTGTTTAGATTATTTATTAAATCCCTCAAACCTGTCCGAGGCAAAAGCCAAAGATTATACGTTACGATTATTAGATAGTAAAAAAGTAACTGCTAACAAAACGATATGGCAATTAATAACGATAGCCTTACCAATTGCATTAGTCATTTTATTTGCATTTATTTTTCAATGGTTACATAAAAGAAAACATACGATTTAACTTAAAATGGATAAAACTCAACTCACTTATATTGTTTTTGCTGCAGTAATTTGTATTGCATTAGTTTTTGATTTAGGGTTACTTAGCAAAAAAAACACAACCATAAGTTTAAAAGCGGCATTGTTGCAAACTATTTTTTGGGTTGCCCTTTCCTTTGCATTCTGTGGGTTTATTTGGTACGAAAATATTGATGGAAATGGCAAGCAAGATGCTATTTCTTTTATATCTGCTTATCTACTAGAGTGGTCACTCTCTATTGATAATATTTTTGTGTTCATTATAATTTTCAACTTTTTTAAAGTAAAGGAAAATAGTTATAGCAGGGTTTTATTGCTAGGTATTTTAATGGCCATAGTATTTCGTATTTTATTTATTGCAATTGGTAGCGCCGCAGTTGCTAAATACGATTGGATAATGTATGTATTCGGTATTTTTTTGGCCTATACGGGTATAAAAATGTTTGCTGCAGGCGATGAAGAAGAATTTGATCCGGGAACTAACTGGGCATTCAAATTTATGCGTAAGTATATGCGTACAACAGATGAGGAACCTAATGGACGCTTTATTATTAACAAAGGCAACAAAGCATTTTTTACAAAACTAAGTATGGTTGTATTAATGCTAGGTTTAATAGATATTGTTTTTGCAGTAGATTCTATTCCAGCGGTATTTTCTATTATACCCGACCCTAGCAAAAAATTATTAATTTATTCTAGCAATATTTTTGCAGTATTAGGTTTGCGTAGTTTGTTCTTTTTATTAAGAGGAGCTGCAAGTAAGTTTGATTATTTACAACAGGGTATAGCCATTGTATTGTTATTTATTGGGTTAAAAATGTTGTTACCGTTATTAAAATTTGCTGGTGTAAATGAGCATTATTTACACTTACCCGTTTGGATTTCTTTATTAATGATTTTAGTTTGTATTAGCGGTTCAATTTTTTATTCTATTTATCACAAGCGCAAGGGCATACCAAACGATGTAGTTGAATAATGTATACCATCTTTAACATAGCCACAGTTATTAATGCAACCTTTATACAAAAAGGTAACGATACCGCTATAGAACATTTATTAATTGACAGTAGAAGATTACTCTTTCCTCGTGCTTCTTTATTTTTTGCTATTGCAACGCCACAAAGAAATGCTGCTACGTTTATTGAGGAACTATACCAAAAAGGGGTACGTAATTTTATAGTAGATGCATCTTATACTGCTCATCAAAGTTTTAATGAGGCAACAATTTTACAAGTGCCTAATGTGGTAGATGCATTGCAGCAAATAACAGCTTACCATCGTAATCAATTTACTTATCCGGTAATTGGTATTACGGGTAGCAATGGAAAAACGATTGTAAAAGAATGGTTGTACCAACTGTTACAAAATAAGTATACTATTGTACGCAGCCCCAAAAGTTATAACTCACAAATTGGCGTGCCACTAAGTGTATGGCAAATGAGTACAGTACATAACTTGGCCATTTTTGAGGCAGGTATTTCTATGCCTCATGAAATGGATAAACTTCAAAAAGTAATACAACCAACTATTGGAATATTTACTAGCATAGGCGATGCACATAACGAAGGGTTTGCGGATGTAGTACAAAAAATTGATGAAAAATCAAAACTATTTTTAGGCTGTACCTCTATTATTTATTCTAAAGATAGTATAGGCGTAGCACAAGCTATAGAAGGAAAATTCACTACCTGTCATTTATTTAGTTGGAGTAAAAATGAAGATGCAACTTTACGAATAACCGCTATTCAAATACAACATTTTAATACCGTAATTAAAGGCGTTTATAAAGGAATAAAAGTAAGTATAGCTGTACCATTTACTAACGATGCGGCCATTGAAAACGCCATTACCTGTTGGTGTGTATTATTACATTTAGGTATTGATGATGAAACTATTTCGGCAAAAATGTTAGAGCTACGTTCGGTGGAAATGCGTTTAGAGCTAAAGCAAGGTATAAATAATTGTAGTGTAATAAATGATAGTTATAGTGCAGATATAAATTCGTTAACCATTGCATTAGATTTTTTACAGCAGCAACAGCAACATCAAAAGCGTACGGTAATATTAAGCGATATTTTACAGTCTGGTAAAAAAAATGCAGCGTTATATGCTGACGTTGCAGCAATTTTGCAACAAAAAAATATTAATCGCTTTATAGGGGTTGGTCCAGAAATATCTAAACAAAAAAATGCATTTAGTGGCATTGCCGATGTTCGCTTTTTTGCTAGCACAAACGATTTTAAACAAAACTTTTATGCCCTACATTTTAATAACGAAACTATTTTATTAAAAGGGGCAAGAGTTTTTGAGTTTGAACAACTTAGTCATTTGCTTGAGCAAAAAGTACATCAAACTATTTTAGAAATTAACTTAAATGCCATTGCTCATAATTTAAAAATATACAAACAGCAACTAAACCCAGGGGTTAAGCTAATGGCTATGGTTAAAGCGTTTAGTTACGGAAATGGAGGGTTCGAAATTGCCAATCTATTACAATTTCATAAGGTGGATTATTTGACTGTTGCATACGCAGATGAGGGTGTAGAGCTACGCAAAGCTGGCATTACCTTGCCCATAATGGTTATGAATGTTGAAGATGCTACGTTTGATGTATTGGTACAACATAATTTAGAGCCTGAGTTATTTTCATTTGAACTTTTTTATAGCTTCGATAATTACTTACAACAAGGTGGTATTACAAACTTTCCGGTTCACATAAAAATAGATACTGGTATGAAACGGTTGGGGTTTGAACTATACGAAATAGAAACCCTTTGTACAAAAATCAAAGAAACAACATCCTTTAAAATACAATCTGTTTTTTCTCATTTAGCAGCAAGCGATGCTGCAGAGCATGATGATTTTACACAACAGCAAGCAATCATTTTTAACGAGGCTTGTGCTCAATTACAACACGTTATTTCGTACTCATTTATTAAACATATAGCAAATACAAGTGCCATACACAGGCATAATGAGTTGCAATACAATATGGTAAGGCTAGGTATTGGTTTATATGGCGTAGATAATTTTTTGCAAACACAATTAAAAAATGTGACTACATTAAAAACGACCATATCTCAATTAAAAAAAATAAAAAAGGGCGAAAGTGTTGGCTACAGCCGTAAAGGAATAACCACCACTGATGCAACTATTGCTACCGTTTGTATTGGTTATGCAGACGGTTACCCCAGAGCCTTAAGCAATGGCAAAGGCAGCATGTTAGTTAATGGTAAATTAGCTCCTGTAATTGGTAACGTGTGTATGGATATGACGATGCTTGATGTTACGGGTATTGAGGTTAAAGAAGGAGGGGATGTAATTGTATTTGGAGAAGATTTACCCGTAAATAATTTAGCCCGTTGTGCAGATACTATTGCCTACGAAATTTTAACAGGTATATCGCAACGAGTGAAGAGGGTTTATTTTGAGGAATAAATAGGCTGTAAATATTTAAATTATATACATTAATACTTCAAATTCATCAAAAGCCTAATTCCCACTATCTTTGTCCATTATGAAACGTATAAACGTAACACTACTTGTTTTATTAATTCTTTTTGCCGACCAAGCCTTAAAAATTTGGGTAAAAACGAGTTTTAATTTACACGAAAACAGGCAAATGCTAGGGAGCGGTGCACAATTATACTTTGTAGAAAATATGGGCATGGCTTATGGCTGGAGTTTTGGTGGTAATTGGGGTAAATTGGCTTTAACCGTATTTAGAATGGTGGCTGTAGTTTTTGGCACCTGGTATATTGGTAGAATAATTGCAGAGAAATATCATAAAGGCTTTATTATTTGTGCTGCATTAATTTATGCTGGGGCAATTGGTAATTTATTGGATAGCATGTTTTACGGAATTATTTTTGATAAAGGCATGTTGCTAGATAATGCTACAAATGGCTACATTTATTATGATGGGGTGGCAAAAATTGGAGGCAAAGGATATGCATCTTTTTTGTATGGTAATGTGGTAGATATGTTGTATTTCCCTATCATAAAAGGGCATTATCCAAAATGGTTTCCCTTTAAAGCTGGAGAGTACTTCGAATTTTTTAGGCCCATTTTTAACATTGCCGACGCATCCATTTCTACAGGAGTAATCTCTATACTAGTGTTTCAACGCAGGTTTTTTAAAAAGAAAGAAGCTATCACCAACTCCACCGTAGAAACTAAGGCATTGGTTAATGATGAAAGCCAGATATCGTAATTGCAAAATTGATGCTTTGTATCGGTATAAAAGTTGTAAATTTAGCCACTATAAAATAGTTTTCATGAAGCGTTTATTTGCCTATTTTTTTATTGTACTAGTTGTTGTTTTTTTTGCAGCTTGCCAAAAAGAATTACAATTTGATGCAATACCAGATGATGGTTTAGCTTTGGGTACATTAAAGAGTTCATCGGATAATTGTTTACCTAGTAGTGTAAGCGGAGATTATACAAAAGATACTATACTAAAATCAACCAACTTTGTAGAAGTCACTATTGATGTTACTAAAATCGGTAATTATACCATTAAAACCGATACCATTTCAGGTATGTCATTCAGTGCTATTGGCACTGTAAATGCATTAGGTTTAAACATAGTAAAACTTATTGGGGTTGGTACCCCAACAAGTATAGGTACAAAAATATTTACAGTAAAATTTGGTACTAGTATATGCAGAATATTTGTACCTGTTGTAAGTGGCGCAAACCCAAATTCAATTTATACCCTTGGCGGTGCACCCGGTAATTGCTCTGGTGTAACTACTGGTTTAGGCATATATACTGCCGGTACAACTGTAGGCGCAACACATACGGTTACCCTTAGTGCAACAGTAACAAATCCTGGAATTTATACGCTAAATACAGGGGCTTCAATTAATGGGTTATCCTTTTCTGGTACAGGAAGTTTTGCAGCCAATGGCACTTTTCCAGTGGTTTTAACTGCTATTGGTACGCCAGCTGTTGCAGGTTCATTTAATTATACGGCTAGCAATGGTACATCTAGTTGTACATTTACTATTACCGTAATTGCTGCACCACCTACACCTAATTTAGATTATATACCACAAACCAGTTTTACCAATTGGACTACTAGGCTGGTTGGCGGTACCCCAGCAGATACCACTTTTATACAAGTAAGTGCAAACTCAAGAACATTTGGCACAAATACGTATAAAATTTTCGAACGAAAAGTTTTAGGCAACCCAACAGATTCATTTTTTAATAGAAAAAATGGTGGATTATATTATCAATACATAGACGGTAATTTAGGCGTGTTAGATAACTCCGTTAATAAAGAATATTTAGTGTTAGATTCTACTAAGCTTGTTGCACAAAATTGGACGAGTAATAATTTAGGACCAAATTCGGCAATGGGATTTATTATCACAGATATTAGAATAAAAGCTACCATAATAGCAAAAGGAGCAACATTTACAGTTAATGGTATTACATATACTAATGTAATTGAAGTTGATTATGCTTACGAAGTAACCATTCTTGGGTTAGGTAATTTGCCCATAGCTAATGAAACAAGACGCTTTGCAAAAGGCATTGGTGTAATCTATTCAAGTATTCAAAATTTAATAGCTCCTGCCATTATCCAAAATGAATTAACTCGGTCACAAATATTTTAATAGAAAATTATCTAAAAAATAAATATGAAGAATTTCTTTTTTATTGCCCTTGTTTTAAGTGCTACTCTCTTTTTTAGTTGTACAAAAGATGATGTTGATGAAAACGCACTATCAAGTGGCAATTTAACCACCGACTCTATTGGCGGTTGTAAGCAAATTTTAATACATGGCAATTATGAAAAAGATTCAGCATTAACTGCCGATAATTATTTAGATGTAAGTGTAAATATAAAAGCTGCTGGTACCTATACTATACAAACAAATACGGTAAATGGCATGTCGTTTAAAGGTACAGGCCGTTTGGGTTATGGTGGAGGCAATACCGTACGTTTGTACGGATCGGGGAAGCCTTTATTAAATGGATTATTTCCGTTTAGAGTAACCTATGGTGGTAGCCTTTGTATAGCTAATATTAGCATTGGCGGCGGCGGTGGGGCCAATGCAATTTTTTCAATGGGTGGTGCACCTAATACTTGTAGTGGGTTTAATAGCAGTGGCATATACCAAGCTGGGCAAATAATACTAGCTGGCGTAAACTATGTAGTAGCCAATGTAAATGTAACTTCAATAGGCACATACCAAATAAGAACCACACCAATAAATGGGGTAACTTTTTCAACAGGTGCAACATTAAATACCTTTACTTCGTTAGGTGTACAAAGCGTTATACTTTTTGCAAGCGGTACACCTATAGCAAGCGGAAATTTTAATTATATACTAAACAGCCCAAATACCAATTGTAGATTTACCATTACCTATTTATAAAATTGGCAAATGTTTTGCATTATTAAATGGGTTAAAATAATAATAATAAATACTTTTAGGCGTAAAATCTTTTGAAAAAGAAATGAAAAAAAAATTAATCAATATATTAATATTATCAGCAGTAATTTTTTTATCTGCCTGCGAAAAAGAGCTAAGTACAGAAAACTCTACACTTATTGGCAATGAATTAATTGTTGGTAAAAATTGCCGGATAGCTAAATTGGTTTATAACGATACCGCAACTGGCATAAATTTAGGATCGTTAGCGGCTACTATCAATATTTTAGATAGGGTAGATCAAATTAATGCATTTGATAGCTTAGCAGTTGCCTTAACTTTTGCGGCAGATATTACATACTCTAATGATACTATTTATTTAAATGTGGATGAATATTTTGTATTGGATTTAGTAAATAACAGAATAAAACGTTTGCATGGTTTAACAGATCCTACAGATATTTTATCGCCACAGTTTGATGCCGATTATTCCTATAATGCAAATGGGTATTTAATACAAAAAAACTATTTGCTTTCTCCTGGTGCATTCCCATTAATAAATGTAGCCTATACTTACACAGGTAATAATCTTACTAAAATGACGTATACTAATTTAGTAAGTGGAGAAGTAGAGGTAGATGCTGATATGCAGTATTATCCAACTATATCTCCTCAAAATTATTTGTATATTTTTCCAGATGAATTTACACATCCAGAATATGTACAATTTTTTAATTTTGGTAAAAAATCAGCTAATGCCATAAAAAAAATAAAGCTAAGTTTTTATAACAGTGGTGTAGCTGTAGATTCGTTGGTATCTAACTTTGCTAGTTATAGAATGAGCAGAGATAATTATGTGTTAGATGTAATTATGAGTGGAGATGATCAACCAGCCATACCGGCACCTGGGGGTTCTAAAATTAAGTTTTCGTATAAATGTAAATAATTCATTTTTTGCAATAAAAAAGCACTTCTTTACAAGAAGTACTTTTTACTTAATCCAATCTATAAGTTGTTATTCATATTTTCCCTACCATATTCTCTGGCTTAACCCACTCATCAAATTCTTTAGGGGTTACATAACCAAGTTTTACAGCCATTTCTTTTAAAGTAGTATTTTCTTTATGTGCTTTTTGTGCAATTTCGGCAGCCTTGTAATAACCAATTTTTGTATTTAGTGCAGTAACTAACATTAAGCTATTATCAACATGCTTTTTAATGTTTGCTTTTAATGGCTCAATCCCTATTGCACATTTATCATTAAAGCTAACACAGCCATCACCTATTAATCTAGCACTATGTAAAAAATTATAAATCATTACAGGCTTAAAAACATTCAATTCAAAATGTCCGTTGCTGCCACTAATGCCAATCGTAACATCATTACCCATTACTTGTGCGGCAATCATGGTTAAGGCTTCACATTGTGTAGGGTTTACTTTACCGGGCATAATAGAACTACCGGGCTCATTATCGGGAATATGTAATTCGCCAATACCGCTTCTTGGCCCACTCGATAACATACGAATATCATTAGCAATTTTCATTAAACTAACGGCTACAGTTTTTAATGCACCATGTGCCTCTACTATAGCATCATGAGCAGCTAATGCTTCAAATTTATTTTCGGCAGTTTTAAAAGGTAGTTTAGTAAGCTTTGCAATATGTTTGGCCACATTTACATCGTATTTAGGAGGTGTGTTTATACCAGTACCCACAGCAGTACCACCTAATGCTAATTCACTCAAATGCGCTAATGTATTTTTTATAGCCCTCATCCCATGGTCTAACTGCGATACATAGCCGCTAAACTCTTGCCCTAAAGTAAGTGGTGTTGCATCCATAAAATGGGTACGACCAATTTTTACTACTTTCTTAAAAGCTTTAGCTTTTTTATCTAACGTATCTCTTAATTTTTTTATGCCGGGCAGTGTTGTTTCTATTAAAATTTTATATGCCGAAATATGCATTGCCGTAGGAAAAGTATCATTACTTGATTGTGATTTGTTTACATCATCATTAGGGTGTAAATACTTTTCTTTATCGCTTAATTTACCACCATTTAAAACATGCCCACGGTAAGCAATTACTTCATTGCAATTCATATTGCTTTGTGTACCGCTTCCTGTTTGCCATACCACCAACGGAAAATAATCATCTAATTTTCTTTCCAAAATTTCTTTACATACTTTTCCTATTAAATCAGCTTTCTTTTTGGTAAGTATACCTGCGTCTGCATTGGTTAATGCTGCTGCATGTTTTAAGTAAGCAAATGCAGCAATAATTTCTTTAGGCATTTTATTAATGTCTTCAGCAATTTTAAAATTATCTATGCTACGTTGGGTTTGTGCACCATAATAGGCCTTAACGGGAACTTTTACTTCTCCCATGGTATCTTTTTCAATTCTAAATTCCATATATTTTTTTATAAATTATTTTTAAATAAGGTTTAGTATAAATCAATTAATTCCCTGTAAAATTTGCCTTCCTTTTTTCTAAAAATGCCGTAGTGCCTTCTTTCATATCTTCCGTAATAAAGCAATCGCCAAAAGCTTCAACCTCTTTATCGTAGCCGCTTTTACCGGCGGTGTATGCACTATCACTCACAACGGCAATATTTATACATTCAATAACTTTTGCAATAGCAATAGGAGCTTTACTCATTATTATTTGTAAAATATCTTTTGTTCTTTCTAGTAGACTTTCTGGTGTGGTTACATGATTTACTAAACCAATTTGTAAAGCCTCATTAGCATCAATTAAATGTGCAGTCATTTGTAACTCCATACTTTTTCCTTTACCAACTAATTGAGTAAGGCGTTGAGTGCCTCCGTAGCCTGGTAATAACCCAAGGTTAACTTCGGGCTGACCAAACTTTGCATTTTCACTACACAATCTAAAGTGGCAAGCCATAGCTAACTCACATCCACCGCCTAATGCAAAACCATTCACCGCTGCTACAATTGGCTTTTTACTATTTTCTATTTTAAAAAAAACATCTTGTCCTCTTTTTGCTAATGCCATAGCTTCTTCTTTAGTTAATCCGCCAAATTCTGTAATATCTGCACCAGCAACAAATGCTTTTGCACCAGCACCAGTAATTAATACGGTTTTAATTTCAGCATTATTGTATACTTCATCTATGGCATGATCTAAATCGGTAAATACTTGTTTGTTTAAAGCATTTAGTTTATCGGGCCGGTTAATGGTAATAGTGAAAATGCCATTTTCTAAGGTTGTTAAAAGTGTTTGATACATATAAATAATTAAAAATTTCTATTTTCCTTTACCCAAGTTTTTATATAAGTTGCAATTTCGATAGTTGGTGTACCAGGTGCAAATAATTTTCCTATACCCATCTCATTCAATGTTTTCATATCATCATCCGGTATTATGCCGCCGCCAGTTAATAAAACGTCATTCATTTCTTTAGCCTTCATTAAGGCAATTACTTTAGGGAAAACCGTGTTGTGGGCACCACTTAAAATACTTACTCCAATAGCATCCACATCTTCTTGCAACGCAGCATTTACAACCATTTCGGGAGTTTGGCGTAAGCCGGTATAAATTACTTCCATACCAGCATCTCGTAATGCAGTAGCAATCACTTTAGCACCACGGTCATGACCATCTAAGCCTACTTTTGCAATTAATACTCTTACGGGTCTATTCATACAACAATTTACAATTAATAATTAATAACCTCGGTAATAACAGGCAGGTTAAAATAAGTTTAATGCATAATTTATTCTGTTCACTGTTTCTTTTTTTCCAATAATAGCAGCAATGTCAACTACAGGAGGACCAAATTTTCCTCCAACCAACATTATTCTAAAGGGTAACTGTAATTCACCTGGTTTAATAGCTTTTTCTATTGCTAATTCTTTAAAACTATTTTCAATAGAAACTGCATCCCAATTTTTTAAACCATTTAAAGCAACAATCCAGTCTACAAAAAATTGATTTTTATCGGCACTCCATTTTGGTTTTACAGCATCAGCATCCAGCGTTTCGGGTGCGTTATAAAAAAATGAAGCTTGTACATAAAAATCTGTTAATAAGGTACATCTTTCTTTTACCAAATTTAATATCATTTCAAATTTTGCATTGTCATTTATGGTAATACCCTTTGAATTGAAATCTTCTTTTACTGCCCACTGCCATTTGCCCACTGCCAACTTCTTTATCCATTCTGCATTAAACCACTTTGCTTTTTCGTAATCAAATTTTGCACCAGCACTATGCACTCGTTCTAAACTAAAATTTTCTATTAATTCTTCTTTGGTAAATAATTCCTGCTCTGTGCCAGCATTCCACCCAAGTAATGCAAGTAAATTTATAAATGCCTCTGGTAAAAATCCTTTCTCTTTAAATCCCTCAATAAGTTCATTGGTTTTAGGGTCGGTCCAATTCATTGCAAATACGGGAAAGCCATATTTTGCTCCATCTCTTTTACTTAATTTTCCGCTAGGGCCAAGTATTAAAGGCAAGTGAGCCCATTTTGGCATCTTACTTAGTCCAAATAAATACTTCCAAAGTAATACATGCACAGGTGCACTTGGTAACCATTCCTCACCTCTAAAGGCATGTGTAATTTGCATTAAATAATCATCAACTACAACCGCTAAATGGTAGGTTGGCATACCATCGGCTTTTAGTAAAACTTTATCATCTACCAATCCTGTTTCGTTTTTTATTTCGCCACGAATGATATCATCAAAACTAATTATTTCATTTTCTGGCATTTTTATTCTTACTACATATCTTGTGCTAGCAGCTAATAATTGTTCTACTTCATTTGGCAAAAGCGATAGCGAATTTTTCATTTTTAATCGTATCGTATGGTCGTATTGTGGGCTAGGGTTTTTTTCACTCTTATTTTCACTCCTCATTTTTTCTAGTTCCTCTGGCGTATCAAAAGCATAATAGGCGTAACCGTCCTTAATTAATTGCTCGGCATATTGGTTGTAAATTCCTTGCTCTTTACGTTCACTTTGGCGGTAAGGGCCAAAATTACCTCCGTTTAGTGGGCTTTCATCAGGCTCAATACCACACCATTTTAAGCAATCAAAAATATATTGTTCAGCACCCTCAACAAATCTTGTTTGGTCGGTGTCTTCAATCCTCACAATAAAATCGCCACCATGTTTTTTGGCAAATAAATAATTGTACAAAACCGTTCTTACCCCACCTAAATGCAAACCACCTGTTGGGCTTGGTGCAAAACGAACTCTAACTTTACTCATACTGCAAAGATACTGCTCAAAACCCTTCCCGAAAAATCGAGATGTGCCAAAAGGGGCTTTAACGCTCAACTATTTTTGAGTTACTTTTGTTTTATTATAGATTTGTTTTTGGTAAAAAATTTAATTTATTAAAAACCCTTAAGAGAGTTTGAGTTATTATGACTTCAATAGCACCACATTATTGGCAAAAAAATAAAAATTTAATCTTTAATTTTTTAAAGAGAGATTTATATTTTGTTAAAACTCCTTGGTGGATAAAAAAACTATACCCAAATTGTGTGTGGGATATTCCTACAAAAGAAAAAATATTGCACCTCACCTTTGATGATGGACCTCACCCAACCATTACACCATTTGTTTTGCAACAATTAAAAAAGTATAATGCTAAAGCCACTTTTTTTTGCATTGGCGATAATGCAAAAAAATATCCGGCTGTAATGCAACAAATAGTTAATGAAGGGCATACAATTGGCAACCACACCATGCATCATTTAAACGGCTGGAAAACAGATGATGAAATTTATTTGAGTAATATTAAAGAAGCACAGCAATATATTAATTCAACATTATTTCGTCCGCCTTACGGCAGAATAAAAAAATCACAGCTAACTAAACTTTCCTCTTTCCACGCTCCCCTTTCAATTATCATGTGGTCTATTTTAGCAGGTGATTGGGAGCAGTCTTTAAGCCCTGAAAAATGTTTTAATCAAATAAAAAATAAAATTTACCCTGGTGCAATTGTAGTATTTCACGATAGCGAAAAAGCAATAGAAAGAATGGAATATGCTTTTCCTAAACTACTGGAATATGCATTTAAACAAGGCTATAGCTTTAAACGAATAGAAGAATAGCTTAATCTGTTATTTTTTTATTAAGTACCGAAAACTTTAAATACGAATAGTATTCAACTAAATCAGATCTTGATTTTATTATTTTTAAATAATCTTCAGTGGAGTTAAATTGTTGATTTTTCCAAAATGAATCGATCACCTTTTTTTACATCATTTAAAAAACTAACCTTATTTGAGATAGAAAAGTAAGTACCCACCTCCAATGTATTAATAGCTGCTTTATTGAGTTCAACTTGACTAAATAGGTTAGTAGAAAAAAATAGTAAAGAAATTAAAAGAATAGGGATATGGTTTTCAAATAAACATGGTTTAGTTCAAACTTACTAAAAACGAACAATATTGTCTAAAATATTATCTTAATTCATTATTTTTTACAATAAAGGTTTTTATATCTTTGTTACAATGGTTAATAAGTTAAAATCGGCAAAACCCAAAGCGGAGGCTAAAGAACAATTTAAACAAGAGAAGGAAGAAGTAGTTGAAGTAAAGCAGCTACTTAAAGACGAACGTACCCATAAAATTGCCGGCACTTTTTTTCTATTAATATCCATACTATTATTTGTTGCGTTTACATCTTATTTATTTACTTGGGAGGAGGATCAAGACAAAGTATTTAAAAATGGCTATAAATTATTGCTGGGCACTGATGTTAAAGTGGCAAATTTATTAGGAACACTTGGAGCTTTTTTAGCGCATTTCTTTATTTATAAGGGATTTGGCATTGCCGCTTATTTAATTTGCACATTCTTTTTTATTATAGGGATTAATTTCTTTTTTGGGAAAAAGATTTTTTCTACCATTCGTAATTTAAAATATTTAATAGTTGGCTTGCCTTTATTAAGTGTATTGGCTTCGGTTTTATTTTCATCAAAAGCATTTGCTTGGGGTGGTGCAGTTGGGGATATTACAAAAGAGTGGATGTATAAAGTGATTGGCGAAATAGGAACGTATGGTATTTTATTACTTGCGGCAGTAAGTTATATAATTTGGCGATTTAATCCCGTATTTAAATTACCTCAAAAAAATCAAGTTGAAGCAGGGGATATAAGTAACCAACTTGATGAAGTAGATGACGAAAGCACTTCATTATCCACAAACGAAAACCAAGATGATGTAATAAGTTCAAAATCGAATGTTTTAAAAGAAGAAGGGAATATATTGATTATTCCTCCTCAGGAAAACCCTTTGTTGAACCATGAAATTAATTTACTAGAAAAAGAAGGGTTAGATAAAACTAAACCTGCAGAGGTTAGTTTAGCTATTGAGCCCATACAGCCTATTGAAAAATCAATGGAGTTGCCTATTAAAGAAAAGCCTACGTTTAAAAATAATAATTTAGAACCACTAGAATTAGAAATAAAAGTAGTGCCAGAAAAATTAGATGAAGAAGTGGAAATGCCAAAGCAAATTACCCCAGCTCCTTATGATCCTATTTTAGATTTAAGAGATTATAAATACCCTACGCTTGATTTATTAGAAAATCACGGCAGCGAAAAAATTGTACAAGATGTCAATGAGCTAGAGAATAATAAAAATCAAATTATAGGTACCTTAAAAAATTACGATATTGATATTCAAAAAATTTCGGCAACAGTGGGGCCTACTGTAACCTTGTACGAAATTATTCCTGCTGCTGGTGTGCGAATTAGTCGAATCAAAAATTTAGAAGATGATATTGCCTTAAGTCTTGCTGCATTAGGTATTCGTATTATAGCGCCAATACCCGGCAAAGGTACCATTGGTATTGAAGTACCCAATGCAAAGAAAACGGTGGTTAGTATGAAAACCCTCTTGGCATCTGAAAAATTTCAACAAAACAACTTTTCTTTACCCATTGCAATTGGGAAAAAAATTGATAACGAAAATTTTATTGTAGACTTAGCAAGTATGCCTCATTTGCTTATGGCTGGTGCAACGGGACAAGGAAAATCTGTTGGCTTAAATGCTATATTGGTTTCATTATTATATAAAAAACATCCATCTCAATTAAAATTTGTTTTAGTAGATCCTAAAAAAGTTGAGCTTAGTATTTATAAAACAATTGAAAATCATTTTTTAGCAAAATTGCCCGGCGAAGAAGATGCTATTATTACCGATACAAAAAAAGTAGTACATACCCTTAATGCACTTTGTATTGAAATGGATAATAGATACGATTTACTCAAAGAGGCAGGCGTACGAAACATAAAAGAGTATAACGAAAAATTTGTAGCACGTAAATTAAATCCAGAAAAAGGTCATCAGTTTTTACCTTTTATAGTATTGGTGGTAGATGAATTTGCAGATTTAATTATGACAGCTGGTAAGGAAGTTGAAATGCCTATTGCAAGATTAGCACAGTTGGCTAGGGCAGTAGGTATACATTTAATTATTGCAACACAACGGCCAAGTGTTAATATTATTACTGGTACAATTAAAGCAAACTTCCCTGCAAGAATTGCATTTAAAGTGAGTAGTAAAATAGACAGCCGTACCATTTTAGATGCTGGTGGTGCAGAGCAATTAATTGGTAAAGGCGATATGTTGATTAGTTACAATGGCGAATTAGTTCGTTTACAATGTGCATTTGTTGACACACCGGAAGTTGATAAAATTGTTGATTTTATTGGAAAACAACGAGGCTATCCACAAGCCTTTTTATTGCCAGAATATGTGGATGAAAAAGAAATGGAAGGAAAAGATTTTGACCTAAATGATAAAGATCCGTTGTTTGAAGATGCAGCAAGATTAATAGTAGCAAGCCAAGTTGGTAGCACATCTTTATTACAACGCCGAATGAAATTAGGATATAACAGAGCTGGCCGATTAATGGATCAATTAGAAGCAGCTGGTGTAGTAGGAGGTAGCCAAGGTAGTAAAGCAAGAGACGTATTAATTCAAACCGAAGTAGATTTAAACATGTTGCTAAATAGCATTGGATAATAGTTGTTGTTGATAAGGAGAAATTGCTCATTAGCTTTTAACTATATACATTTCTTTCAACTAATATTTTTCTACAGTAAAAAAAATCAAATTTTAATTTAAACATTCACAATTCATCACTCACCGTAATGTCCAAATTTTTAATAGTAGGCTTAGGTAATATTGGGGCAGAATACGCCAACACAAGGCATAATATTGGTTTTGATGTTGTGCATGCTTTTGTTACCAAGCATGGCGGAAGTTTTAGAGTAGATAGGCTGGCTTATGTTGCCGATATAAAATGGAAAGGAAAACAAATTGTATGTATTTGCCCAACTACTTTTATGAATTTAAGTGGAAAAGCATTTAAGTATTGGTTAGATAAAGAAAAAGTTTTAATAGAAAATACATTAACAGTTGTAGATGATTTGGCTTTACCCATTGATAAAATACGCCTTCGTAAAGCAGGTACTCATGCTGGGCATAATGGCTTAAAAGATATACAGGCTATTCTAGGATCAGATGCTTATGCAAAACTACGCTTTGGTATCGGGGATAATTATCCAAAAGGAATGCAAGCTGATTTTGTTTTAAGCAAATGGCTTAAAACAGAAGAGCCAACCATAAAATTAAAAATAGAAACTTGTATTGAAATTATAGAAAATTTTATTATAGTCGGAATAGATCAAACAATGAGTAAATACAATAATTTAGTTATAAATCCATAATAAATAAACCTCCTTTTAAACATAGAGTTTTGCTGCATTTTAATTACTTTCATAGTATTTACTATCCCTATTTTAGTTTTAAATGAAATAAACAGATGAAAATTTTTTGTATAGGAAGAAATTATGCTGAACATGCTAAAGAATTGGGGAATGCTGTGCCAACAAATGAGCCTGTAATATTTATGAAGCCTAAAAATGCATTATTGCAAGCGCATACTCCACTTTACTATCCAGAGTTTACGAATCAATTACATTACGAATGTGAGTTGGTGTTGCGTATTTGTAAAAATGGAAAACATGTTCAATCAGGCTTTGCAAGTAATTATTATAATGGTATTGGAGTAGGAATAGATTTTACAGCTAGAGATATTCAAGATGAGTGTAAGAAAAAAGGCTTGCCTTGGGAAAAAGCAAAGGCATTTGATAACTCTGCAGCGGTTAGTACTTTTTTAAACATTACCCCAGCATTAAATAAAAAAAATATCAATTTTAGTTTGAAAAAAAATGGGGAACTCATGCAAAAAGGGTTAAGTGGCGATATGATTTTTAGCTTCGATTCCATCATTGAACATATTTCTAACTATTTTTCCTTGAATAATGGCGATCTTATTTTTACAGGTACGCCAGCAGGAGTAGGCGAATGTGTTGTAGGAGACGAATTAGATTGTTACATCGAAAATGAAAAATTACTCTCGGTACAAATAAAATAAATTGTTTCAAATACGTTACATTATTTTCTGCTACTTATAAATAATTTACTTTTGCCCAATGGTTGATACAAGTATTTTATTAAACGCCTATCGTTTAATGTGCACTGCCTATGCAATGGCAGATACATATGAAAATAATAGACAAATTTGCAAATACGTTCACTCCACTTCAAGAGGGCACGAAGCTATTCAACTAGCTACAGCGTTTCAATTATTACCACAAGATTATGTAAGCCCTTACTACAGAGATGAAAGTATGTTGTTAGGATTAGGCTTTTCTCCCTACGAATTAATGTTGCAATTATTAGCCAAAGGCAATGATATTTTTACCGGCGGAAGAGAGTATTACAGCCATCCTAATTATAACGGAAACGATAAGCCAACAATAATTCATCAAAGCAGTGCAACAGGTATGCAAGCCATACCCACAACAGGCGTTGCACAAGGAATAAAGTATAAAGAGCAGCAAATGGCTCATAGTTCATTGTTCATGAAAGGCTCACAGTATGAACCATCAGCTATCAACCATCAACCAATTGTCCTTTGCTCCCTTGGGGATGCATCGGTTACCGAAGGTGAAGTAAGCGAAGCCTTACAATTTGCCGCATTACACCAATTACCTATTATTTTTTTAGTACAAGATAATGGTTGGGGCATAAGCGTTACAAAAGAAGAAGCAAGATTAACCAACGCTAGTGAATTTGTAAAAGGCTTTGGAGGAATAAGTCGTATAAGTATAGATGGTAGCGATTTTGCACAAAGTTTTGAAGTAATGAAAAATGTGGTGGATGAAGTGAGAAGAGAGCGTCATCCGTTTTTAGTATGTGCAAAAGTGCCCTTACTTGGCCATCATACAAGTGGTGTACGTAAAGAATTTTATAGAACTGAAGAAGATTTAGCTAAGCATTATTTAGATGACCCAAAACCAAAGCTTAGAAAAAAATTAATAGAATTAGGCGTTACAGAAAATGATTTACTACAAATAGAAAATGAAACTGCACAAAACGTAGCAACTGATTTTTCTAATGCAGTTGCGGCGCCAGAGCCCATTGCTTCAACAGTAAGCGATTTTGTTTTTGTGCCAACAACAGTTACCGAAGAAAAGGGAGAACGTTCTCCAATAAATAACGAAAAAGTATTAATGGTAGATGCAGCCTTATTTGCTATAAGAGAAATAATGGAAGAATTTCCTGAGGCTGTATTATATGGGCAAGATGTAGGACGTAGACTAGGAGGCGTTTTTAGAGAAGCAGCTACCTTAGCAGAACAATTTGGCGATTATAGAGTTTTTAATACAGCTATACAAGAAGCTTATATAATTGGTAGCACAGTTGGTATGAGTGCAGTAGGTTTAAAGCCCATTGTGGAGGTTCAGTTTGCCGATTATATTTACCCTGGTTTAAATCAATTAGTAACCGAAATAAGCAAAAGTTGTTATTTAAGTTGTGGCAAATTTCCAATACAAACATTAATACGTATACCAATAGGTGCTTATGGCGGCGGTGGTCCTTATCATAGCGGTAGCATAGAAACTACCTTGCTTTCTATTAAAGGAATTAAAATAGTTTACCCAAGTAATGCAGCCGATATAAAAGGTTTAATGAAGGCTGCTTTTTTAGATCCTAATCCTGTTGTAATGTTAGAGCATAAAGGATTATACTGGAGCAAAGTACCCGGTACAGAAGAGGCTAAAACTGTTGAGCCTTCGGCAGATTATATTATTCCGTTAGGCAAAGCAACTATTGTTTTACAAGCCAATGCAGCGTGTATTGAAAACGGCGAAAGCTGTTGTATAATTACCTACGGCATGGGAGTGTATTGGGCAAAAGCTGCGGTAAAAAGTTTTGTAGGTAAAGTAGAGGTAATAGATTTACGTACCTTATTTCCGTTAGATGAAGAACTCATTTTTGCTACTGTAAAAAAACATGGCAAATGTTTAATAGTAACCGAGGAGCAACAAAATAATAGCTTTGCAGAAGCTTTAGCTGGTAGAATTAGTAAAGCTTGTTTTAGAAACTTAGATGCACCTGTAGAAGTTTTAGGCGCTTTAAATTTACCTGCAGTACCCATGAATGTACTTTTAGAAAAAGAGATGTTACCCAATGCAGAAAAGGTAGCAGAAAGAATTAGCCAACTTTTACAGAATTAGCTTTTCCCCTTTTGAGAAAATGGCCTATATTTGCAGCCCGTAAAACGGATTAAGCTATGTCAGTCTGAGCTTGTCGAAGACGAGGTAGCTAATTTTTTACGAATGTCGGGGTAGCTCAGCTGGTTAGAGCATCGGATTCATAACCCGAAGGTCGGCAGTTCAAGTCTGCTTCCCGATACAAAGCCTTTTGAATGAAAGGCTTTTTTATTTATAAAATAAGGTGTAGCTCAGCTGATTAGAGCATCCCGATTGCTATCGGGAAGGTCGGCAGTTCAAGTCTGCTTCCTTTGCCTTAGTTCGTGGCACACGAAACATTCTAATGACTTGGTTCATGTCAACTTATCCAAATACATCGGTTCGTGAAGATACGAACCGATGCTAAGAGAAAGCCTCACATTTCTGTGAGGCTTTCTTTATCAACTTTTTCTGTAATACTATTTAAAAGTGTTTTATTAATTATTCACTCTTTGCAGCATCTGCAGCGTCAGCAGCATCGCCATCCATTTTAGCTTTTAAACTGGCTAGTGCACCAATATCACCTAAAGTAGATTTTTCAACTTTGCTTTGCAAGTTTTTAACTGCTTTTTTGGTTACTTCAGCATCTGCTTTCTTTTCTTTAACAATCGCTTGTTTTTCTTCTTCAATTACAGCCTCCCACATACGGGTGTGGCTTAAAACAATACGCTTATCATTTCTATCAAACTCAATAACCATAAACTTAGCTGTTTCATCAATTCCTATACTCTTGCCATCTTCTTTTTGTAAATGACGAGTAGGTGCAAAACCTTCTAAACCGTATGGCAATTGAACAATAGCACCTTTGTCATCTTTTTTAACAACCGTTGCATCATGCTCACTACCTACAGGGAAAGTTCCCTCCAATGTATTCCAAGGATCTTCTTCAATTTGCTTATGACCTAATTGTAATTTACGATTTTCCTTGTCGATATTCATAATAACTACATCAATAGTGTTACCTACTTTCGTGTACTCATTAGGGTTATTAAAACGCTTTAACCAACTTAAATCGCTAATATGAATCATACCGCCAATACCAGTAGTTAACTCAATAAATACACCATAAGGGGTAATATTTTTAACAGTACCGGTGTGCTTGCTATTTTCTGGAAAGGTGGTTTCAATACCAGCCCAAGGATCTTCAGTCATTTGCTTAATACTTAAACTCATTTTACGAGTTTCTTTATCAAGGGTTACAACTTTAGCTTCATGCTCATCGCCTAATTTAAAGAATTCTTTAGCATTAATAGGTGTGTTAGCCCAAGTAATTTCACTTACGTGTACTAAACCTTCAACACCAGGTGTAATTTCTAAGAAAGCACCATAGTCTTCAATATTTACTACTTTACCTTTTACAATTTCGCCTTCCTTTAATCCTTCTGCCAAGGTATCCCAAGGGTGAGGAGTTAATTGTTTTAAACCAAGGCTAATACGTTTTTTATCATCATCAAAATCTAATACTACTACATTTACTTTTTGATCCATCTTTAACACCTCACTTGGGTGAGTAATTCTACCCCAGCTAATATCGGTAATGTATAGTAAACCATCAAGGCCACCTAAATCTAAGAAAGCGCCAAAATCAGTAATGTTTTTGATGGTACCTTCTAATACTTGTCCTTTCTCTAATTTACCAATAATTTCAGCTCTTTGAGCTTCAATATCGCTTTCAATTAACGCTTTGTGAGATACAACAGCATTCTTAATAGCCTCGTTAATCTTAACTACTTTAAATTCCATTGTTTTGTTTACAAACTGATCGTAATCTGTAACAGGTTTAACATCAATTTGACTACCTGGTAAAAAAGTTTCCATACCAAATACATCAACAATTAAACCACCCTTAGTTTTGCTAGTAACCAAACCAGTAACAATTTCACCAGTTTTGTGTACTTCTACAATACGCTCCCAAGCTCTGCTAGTACGGGCTTGTTTACGACTTAAGTTAAGGTTGCCATCTCTATCTTCTTTTTGTACAACCATTACCTCAATAACATCACCAACTTTAATTCCGCCAATAATGTCTCTAAATTCATTTAAAGAAATAAGGCCATCACTTTTAAAACCAATGTTTACAACAGCGTCTGTTTTAGTTAATGATTCTATCGTAGCTTGAATCATTTCGCCATCATTAATTTGTTTAAAAGTGTCATCGTACACTTTATCGTACTTAACCCTTTCTTCTTCTTTGTAGCTGGTTACGTTACGCTTGTCTACCGACCAATCAAAATCATCGTGTGCAGTAGCAATAACTTCTTCAACTGGTTTTACAGCAACTACAGGCTCTGTAGTCACCACTTCTTCAACAGGCACATTTGTTGTCGCAGCAGTTACCGCTTCTTCTGAAGCAGCACCTTCCTGTGCATCTGCGTTTAGTTGTTTGTTAATAGTAAATGACATAAAATTATCCGTTTGTTTTTTTAACGGAGGGCAAAGGTACTATTTTTTAGCTTTTTAGCCAGTAAAATCAAGGGTTTTATTTAAATACCAGCGGTAGATTTGTTTTAGAGCTTCAGTGGCAGCCTGTCCCGATAGTTATTTGGATCACAATCCGTTCATCTTCAACAATATAAAAGCATTATAGACCTTTATAGAAGGTTAACATCCAATCAACACGAAATTTTTGTTACAGATAACCAAGATAAATTCTCTAATATTTAGAAGTTCTAAAACAAAAAAATCCCATAAGCTGTAACCTAAATCTGTGGTAAAAATTAAAAAAGCTGCCCCCAAAAAGGAGGCAGCTTATCAATATTAAATCTTCTATTTTTTAATTGATCAACACTTCACCAGTGGTAATTTGTTTACCATTAGCATCTCTAATTACTACATAATATACACCAGCGCCATGGTTACGTAAATCAATATTAATATTTTTCCATGGTTGTGTTATAGTATAAACATTGTTATATACTTTTTTACCCAAACTGCTATAAATAGTAATACCCTGCTTAACAGAAGCTCCACCTGGGTTGTAATAGGCTACACTAAATCTTCCATTATTTGGGCTAGGGTAAATAAATAATTTAGTGCTTGCACTATCTTTAACCGTAATTTTTGCAGGTAAACTTGTACAACCTAAATCACTCGTTCCTACAACAGTATATTCACCTAATCTATCTACATTAACTAAATAGTTATTGCTAGCATTGTTTATGTTAGTAGTATTTAATTGCCATACATAAGTAGCATTTGGTCCTGTACTCATGGTTGCAGTTATAGTTGTTGTCCAGCCGGGTAATAAACTTAATGTAGTTGCAGGGCTAGCATTAGTTGAAAGCGCCGCTAACGATAAGGTAGGGAAGGCATTTACAACAATTGTTTTTGAAATACTATCTGTACAACCATTACCGTTAGTAAAAATGTACCAAAGTGTTTTTGTACCAATTCCAGCAACAGATGCATTAAAATTTGTACCCGTTACGCCAATGCCTTTGTAGGTACCTCCAGCTGGCAAACCACCAGTTAAAGCATACGTTGTTGCATTGGCACATTGGTTAGCTAAAGCATTAGGCCAAGTAACAACTGGTAAAGCGTTTACAGTAAGGGTAACTACATTACTAGGTGCTGCCACAGCACAGGTAACATTATTTAATTGAATTCGGTATCTATTATTATTCAGTGCAATTGTAGCGCCTGTAATAGTTAGCGTTGGTGTTGTAGCACCAGTATACACTCCGGTATTTGGTACGTTGGTATAATTAACACCACCATCGGTACTTACTTGCCATTGATAGGTAATAGTTTCTGTACTTGTTGCAGTAACACTAAAGTTTGTATTTAACGTAGCACAAACTGTTTTACTGGTAGGTTGTACCGTAACATTTACAGGGTTTACAACATTTAATGTTGCAGCACCTGAATTTACAGCAGGTGTACAAGTACCACTTAAAACACAACGGTATCTGTAGTTATTCATAACCGCTGTAATAGATGTAATAGTTAATGTAGCAGTATTTACTCCACTGTAAGGAGCACCATTGCTTAAGTTATTATAGTTAGCACCACCATCTATACTTACTTGCCATTGATAAGTCAACACAGTACCTGTACCAGTAGCAGAAAAATTAACTGTGCTGCCTAAGCAAGATGTTAGATTAGTAGGACTACCAGTAACAAGTGGTAAAGTATTTACAGTAAGTATTGCGCCGTTACTAATACCAGGTGTTGTACACGTACTGTTGCTTAATAAACAACGGTATCTATAAGTGTTCATTGCAAAAGTAACTGGGCTAACATTTAACGTAGCCGTTGTTACACCACTGTAAGGAGCAGCGTTAGCTAAATTGCTATAGTTAGCACCACCATCTGTACTTAGTTGCCATTGATAAATTACACCACTACCACTACCAGCGGTTGTAAAGCTTGTACCAGCATTTTCACATGCGGTAGCGTTACTAGGTTGA